>DASRJM010000195.1:0-19286 GCA_035649475.1 Acidimicrobiales bacterium | reverse complement strand
GGGAGCAGTCGTAGCAGCGGCCCTGGTCAGGGCTCTCGCTGACCCGGTTTTCAGCGCTTGGTGGAGAAGCGGCTGCGGTGCTCGTGCCGCTCGACGGCCAGGCGCACGAGCTCGTCGATCAGCTCGGGGTAGGGCACCCCGGTCGCCTCCCACAGCTTCGGGTACATCGACCCGGGGGTGAACCCGGGGATCGTGTTGACCTCGTTCACGAGGAAGCCCCGCCGCCCCTCCTCGTAGAAGAAGTCGACCCGGGCCATGCCCTCGCACCGCAGCGCACGGTAGGCGTCGAGCGCCAGGCCGCGCACCCGCTCGGCGGCCTCGTCGTCGAGGCCGGCCGGCACCACCAGCTGGCAGGTGCCGTCGATGTACTTGTCCTCGTAG
Organism: Acidimicrobiales bacterium; assembly: GCA_035649475.1. Taxonomy (GTDB): domain Bacteria; phylum Actinomycetota; class Acidimicrobiia; order Acidimicrobiales; family VFJN01; genus ZC4RG19. Next base: position 18,905 of record DASRJM010000195.1, on the reverse strand, counting down.
TCGTAGAACTCGTGGCTGGAGATGATCTCGCCCGGGACCGACGCCCGCGGCTCGGCGTTGCCAAGCACCGCGACCTCGATCTCCCGGCCGCCGACGCCCTCCTCGACGACCAGCCACTCGTCGTAGGCAGCCGCCGCCGCCACCGCGCTGTCCAGTTCGGCGGCGACGTGGACCTTGGTGACCCCCACCGACGACCCCAGGTTGGCCGGCTTCACGAACAGCGGGTAGGCCAGGCCCTGGGCCGCGACGGCGTCGTGGGCGCCCGCCAGGTCGGTGTCCCGCAGGGCCACGTACGGGACCTGGGGCATGTGGTGGTGGGCCAGGACCTCCTTGGCCTTCACCTTGTCCATGCACAGCGCCGAGGCGAGGACCCCGGAGCCGACGTAGGGGACGCCGGCCAGCTCCAGCAGGCCCTGGACCGTGCCGTCCTCGCCCTGGGGGCCGTGCAGCAGGGGCAGGACGACGACCGGCAGCCCGTCGCCCGACCCGGCCACGGCCGGGAGGGGCTCGATCGCCGTGCCGGTGGCCGTGAGCGGGGCGGGCAGGGCCGCGGCGCCAGCCGACAGGGCGGCCTGGGCCGCGTCGTTGCGGACCCACGTCCCGTCCCGGGTGATGCCGACGGCCTCCAGCGCGTAGCGGGCGGGATCGGCAGCCGCCAGGACGTGGGCGGCTGTCGTGCACGACACCTCGTGCTCGGCCGACCTCCCCCCGAACAGCACGACGAGGCGGACGCGGTCAGGGCTGGCCATGACGAGCGAGCGTACCGGCCGCCCGCGGGGCGCTCGCGCGTGCCCGTGCCGGGCGGTGGCCCGGCGGGTGCGAAGATGCCCGACCGTGGAGCTGCGCACGAGCGAGATCGCCCGGGCCACCGGCGGCCGGCTGGTGGGCGCCGACGTGGTGGTGGCGGGGGCGGCGATCGACTCCCGCCTGGTGACCGGGGGTGAGCTGTTCGTGCCCGTCGTCGCCGAGCGCGACGGCCACGACTACGTCGCCGCCGCGGTGGCCTCCGGCGCCGCTGCGTACCTCCGCTCGCGGCCGGTGGCGGGACCAAGGGGCGACGCGCCGGCGATCGAGGTGGCCGACACCGTCGCCGCGCTCGGCGCGCTCGGGGCCCACGCCCGGGGGCGGCTGCCCGACCGCGTCGTGGGCGTGACCGGGTCGGTCGGCAAGACCAGCGTGAAGGACCTGCTGGCCGCGGCGCTCGCGGCCCGCTGGTGCACGGCCGCCGGCGCCGGGTCGTTCAACAACGAGCTCGGCGTCCCGCTGACGATCCTCGGCGCGGCCGACCGCACCGAGGCCCTCGTGGTCGAGATGGGTGCCCGGGGCGTGGGCCACGTGGCCGCGCTGTGCGCCATCGCCCGGCCCTCCGTGGGGATCGTGACCGCGGTGGCCGCCGCCCACACCGAGATGTTCGGCTCGCTGGACGAGGTGGCCGTCGCCAAGGGCGAGCTGGTCGAGGCGCTGCCGGCGAGCGGCGTGGCCGTCCTCAACCGCGACGACGCCCGGGTGGCCGCCATGGCGTCGCGGACCGCCGCCCGGGTTGTCACGTACGGCACCGAGGGCGGCGCCGACGTCAGGGCGGAGGCCGTGACCCTCGACGGCGAGCTGCGCAGCCGGTTCCGGCTGGCGAGCCCGTGGGGGAGCGCGGACGTGGTGCTCGCCGTCCGGGGCCGGCACATGGTCGGCAACGCTCTGGCCGCGGCCGCCGGGGCCCTCGTGTGCGAGGTCCCGCTCGAGGGCGTGGCCGCGGCGCTGGGCCGGGCCGAGGTGTCGCGGTGGCGCATGGAGCTGGTGCGCCTCCCGTCGGGCGCCCGGGTCCTCAACGACGCCTACAACGCCAACCCCGCCTCGGTGGCGGCCGCACTGCGGTCCCTCGCGGCGCTGGACGCCCGTCGCCGGGTGGCGGTGCTGGGCGTGATGGCGGAGCTCGGCCCGACCAGCGCCGCCGACCACGCCGCGGTCGGTGACCTCGCCCGCGAGCTGGGTCTGGAGGTGGTGGCGGTGGCCGCGCCCGCCTACGGCGGGACCGCGGTCGACGATGTGGCCGGGGCCGTCGCTGCCCTAGGTCCGCTCGCCGAGGGCGACGCGGTCCTGCTCAAGGGCAGCCGCGTCGCCGGCCTCGAGCGCCTGCTCGACCTGCTCGGCTGAACCCGCGCCGTCCGGGCGCAGGCGGGCGTAGGCCGCCAGCCCGAAGGCAACGGCCGCTCCGACCAGCAGCACGAGGGTGATCGACGTCCGGTCGATGACCGGCCCCGCCAGCAGGTTGCCGATGGGCACCGTGCCGCCGAAGCCCATGATCCACAGTGCCATCACCCGGCCTCGCTCGTAGTCCGCCAGCTGCTCCTGGAGCACGGTCGACAGCGAGGTGATGAACGCGAAGTAGGCCAGACCCACGATCACCACGACCAGGTAGGCGGGCTCGGGAGCGCGCAACAGGGCGAAGACGGTGAGCGACGCCCCGTAGGCCACCAGCGAGCTGCGCACGATCCGTGCCTTCGACCGGTGGGCGAACACCGTGCCGATCGACAGGGCGCCGATCATGGCGCCGACCCCGAAGCAGGCGTAGAGCACGCCGTAGGCGGTGGAGCGCTCGTCGATGCCGAGGTTGCGCTCCGCCACGACCGGGAACTGGCCGACGAAGGTCAGCGACACCAGCGAGAACGTGAAGACGGTGACCAGGCACTGCCGCACGATCACGTTGCGGCGTGCCACCAGGAACCCCGCGCCCAGCCGCCGCAGCCCGCGGTCGTCGCCGGGCCCGGGGACCGGCGGGGGTAGGCGCACCGTGAGCAGCGAGGCGATCACGAAGAGGTAGCTGAGCCCGTTGACCGCGAACACAGCCGAGGCCCCGAGCGCGGCGTCCAGCAGCGCCCCGATCACCGGGCCGACCACCCGGGACCCGTTCATCTGGGCGGAGTGCAGCGAGATCGCCCCCGGCAGGTCGTCCTTGCCGACCAGCTGGGGGAGGAGCGCGGAGTAGGTGGGGTTGAACAGCGCCTGGGCGATGCCGAGGGCGAAAGTCACCCCGATGAGGGCCGTCAGGTTGGGCTCGTCGGGGGCGGCCACGCCCGCCAGGACGAAGGACAGCACCAGCTGCACGAACGCCACCGACACCAGCAGCTTGCGCCGGTCCACCGCGTCGGCCAGCGCACCCGCCACGACCGACAGCAGCAGCATCGGGCCCAGCTGGGCGAACAGCAGCACGCCGACGACGGTGGCGGAGTGGGTGAGGTCGTAGGCCAGGGCGCCGAGGACGACGTTCTGCATCCACGTGCCGACGTTGGACAGGAACGAGCCGTAGAAGACCCGCCGGAACGTGCGGTGGCGGAGGGCGGCCCGGGCGGACCCCGGGGCGAACGTCCTGTCACCGTCGACGAGGGCGTCCTCGGCGTCCTCGAGAGGCGGTTCGGCTGCGCTGCTCATCATGGGGCGTCGAGGTGGATCTTCGGCATGGCGCGAGGGGGCGGTGTGACCGGCGGGGGAGGGACGGCGGGGCGCGCGCCACCCAGCACCACCTGCCGACAACACGGCCGGCGGCTGCCGCATTCCCCCCGACCCGGGGCCGGCGCGGTCGGTACGGTGCCGCCATGGACTTCCGGCGCGTCAGCGTGGCCCACATCGCCGACCAGGTGAGCGCCCGGGCGCTGTCGGCGCGGGAGGTCACTCAGGCGGCGCTCGACCGCATCGATCGCCACGACGGCGAGCTCGGCGCGTTCGTCGCGGTCGACGGCGAGGCCGCGCTCGCCGAGGCGGCCGCCATCGACGAGCGCATCGCCGCGGGCGAGGACGTCGGCCCACTGGCCGGAGTCCCGCTCGGCGTCAAGGACCTGGAGGACGCGGCCGGGCTGCCCACCACCCACGGCTCCGCCATCCATGCCGGCGGCCCGCCCGCCACCGACGACTCGGCGCTGGTCGAGCGGCTGCGGGCCGCCGGCTGCGTGGTGGTGGGCAAGACGAACACGCCGGAGCTGGGATGGAAGGCCGACACGGTCAACGAGACCTTCGGCGCCACCCGCAACCCGTGGTCGCTGGACCGCTCGGCCGGCGGCTCGTCCGGCGGGTCGGGGGCCGCGCTGGCCGCGGGCCTCGTCCCACTGGCCACCGGGTCCGACGGCGGCGGGTCGATCCGCATCCCCGCCGCGGTCAACGGGCTCACCGGCATCAAGCCGTCGCTCGGCCGGGTCCCCCTGGGCGGCCCCAAGCCGCCGGGTTGGCCCCTGCTCTCGACACGGGGCCCGATGGTCCGGGGCGCGCGGGACCTGGCGCTGGCGCTCGACGTCGTCGTCGGGCCGGAGCAGAGCGACCTGTCGGCGCTGCCCCTGCCCGAGGCGTCGTGGTCCCGCTCGCTGGCCGACCTGGGCGCGCCGCGACGCGTGGCGTGGTCGCCGACGCTGGGGTACGGGCGGACCGACGGCGAGGTGCTGGCGGTATGCGAGGACGCGGTGCGGCGACTGGAGTCCCTCGGCACCGAGGTGGTGGTCGTCGACAAGGTGTGGGACCACGACCCGGTCGACGACTGGCTGGCGATGACCGGGGTCTACTGCCTGCGGGAGATCGACGACCACCGCGACACGGAGGTGTGGTCGCACATCGACCCCGGCCTGGTGGCGCTGGTCGACTGGGCCCGCGCGTCCGTGCCCGCCGCCCGGCTGGCCCGGGCGCTGGACGCCTGCCACCACTACAACCTGGCGCTGGTCGACCTGTTCCACCAGGTCTCGCTGCTGCTGACCCCGACGCTCGCGGGCCAGACGCCGAAGGTGGGCGAGCCCGGCACGATCGACGGCGGCGTGGACGTGAACTGGGTCCGCTACACGTACGGCTTCAACATGACCCGCTCACCGGCGGGCACGGTCTGCGCCGGCTTCACGTCCGACGGCATGCCCGTCGGCCTCCAGGTCATCGGCCCCCAGCACGCCGACGTCGCGGTCCTCCGGGCCCTGGCCCTGCTGGAGGACGCCCTCGGCTTCGACCCCGTTGCCCCGTTCGGAGTGGAGTGACCGGGCTTGCTAGAGTGCAAGGTCCCCGGGGCGTATAGCTCAGTTGGCTAGAGCGCACGCTTCACACGCGTGAGGTCACAGGTTCGAGCCCTGTTACGCCCACTCCCTCGGACGCGTGAGGTCCCAGGTTCGAGCCTGTTACGCCCACTCCCTCGGCCGGTCGGTCAGACCAGAGTGGCCCGACCGTCGCTGACCTCGAGCTCGGCCGATGCATCACACCGCGGGATCGGAGCACCGGCGCGTCCGGATGACATCCGGCCTGGGTCGGGGGCTCCGGGAGCCGTACTACCGCTTGTGGGTTGGCTGGAAGTAGTTGTCGAGCGCCCAGTCGCCTACCTGGGTGCCGGTCTCGATACCGACCACGTCTGCAGTCCGGAAGTGAATGCCTGACCAGACCCGGGCGTCGATTGCGTCCCGATTGAGCTCGGACGCGAACTCGTAGTGGCGCGTGACACCCGCAACCGTGATGTTCACATCTATGCGGCCCCCACCGAGCTCGAGGATCCCGCTCAAGGCTCGCGTGACGGCGCCCACCAACGTGTTGAGACCGCTCGTGTAGTCCGGGTACGGCGGAGTCGCAATCAAGGGAAGCCAGCCGGGATCCGGGAGCGTCTGCGGGTTGTCATCGGTGTCTGCGAGCTGGATCGCCGTGACGGGCCGCCAATAGCCGAACTCCAACTTCGAGTCCCAGGAGGTGATCGCGGCATCGGCCGCGCTCATGTCGACCGCCGCGAACAGGCGTGCGCTGTCGCTGATGTCAAGCCGGTGTCGGGCAGCCAGGTCCCGAAGGGACGAGCTGACGAGCTGGAAGGTGCTCGGGGCGATGAACAGAGCGGTCGCGGTCTGTTCCGGTGTTCGGACCGTGCTCGTTGCCGAACCCACCTCCTTCACCTCGTTGAAGTCCTCCGTGTATGTCTGGGAGGTCAGCGCTGGAGGCGGCCCCGGCCGGAACTGGCTGGGCGAATCGAGCAGCAGCGGCCGCATCTGCGCGATCCACGGGTCGAAGAACGGTGCAAACGCGGGCGGGGTGGGGCGCCAGACCCCGGGCGCCGGCGGGACATCGAACGTGATCGGCGCGAAGCGGCCGTCGTCGACGCGGAGCTCGATCAGCCGGTCTGCGGCGCGCTCGCCGTACCGGATGCCCTGCTTCTTCGCGTGACCATCCGGAATCTCGGCGAGTGATGCGGCCAGCGCGGTGTCCAGCCGGCCCTGCGACGCCGGGAAGTACTCGAGCAAGACGTCGTGCGCGGCTACCGCGGCCGCAGCCTGGGGCGACGCCCCCCGCGGCCCACGAGCGTTCCAGTTGTAGAGCTCGTAGCGCCGAGTGATACCGACGACCGCGTTGTAGACCGCGGCCTGCTCGAAGGCGAACCACATGAACGCTTCCGCGTTGGCCTTACCGGCATCGACGATGATCGTGTCGAAGGCGACTGCGTTCCAATCGCTGACGACCTTCGGATCGGCGGCGGCTCGGGGCGGCGATCCCGACGCCTCGACGCCGCCGACGCTCGCGGACAGAAGTGCGACGGCCACGAGCGCGGCCGCCAGTCCGCGCCTCCGGTGGCGGACGGCCCCCCGTTGAGACGGCCGGAAAAACCGAGAACGGATCGTGACCCACCGCATCCGCCATCCTCCTCCGCATGGAGGGTGCGCGGCAGGCGCATCCGCCGCGCCATGTCCTCGTCACACGGGCTACCACGACCTCACGAGAACGCAATGAAATCGAAACGGTGACCCGCAGCTGCTCAGAAGAAGCCCTGGTCGACCCACACCTCTGCCGTGGCCACGTTGGGGACCGGCTCGTAGGAGGTCAGCTCGCCGTTGGCGCGGCCGCCGGCCGGCACCATGTCGACGAGGCCGTAGGTGCCGCCGATGATCTTGCCGGCGGCGTCCCGGTAGATGACGTAGGCGTACGGGCTGTCGAGGTCCACGCCGTAGCTCGACGCCACGGTGAACGTGGTGGTGGTGCCGTACTCGTCGGTCGCGGTCGCAACCTCGGACACGGTGAACGCGCCCTCCGGCACCGAGTCGCCGTAGCCCTCCTCGAAGCCGACCTCCAGCCGGCTGATGCCGTTCGACACGTCGTCGCTGATGTCGTAGCCGATGCCGAGCCGCTCGCCCGGCGCCAGCTTCGCCACCGTGTGGTTGTTGGTGCCGACGACGGTGTCGTTCATGTCGTAGATCGCCACCTCGACGTTGAAGTTGGTGACGAGCTCGTCGCCCTGGTTCTCGATGATGATCCCGTAGGACCCCTCGATGATGCTGTCGTCCTCGGCCACCGACCAGCCGCTGTCGACCATCGCGAGGCCCTCGACCGCGGTCGTGCCCTCGGTCGCGTCGCCGACCGAGCCCGCGTCGGTGGTCTCTGTGGGCTCGATCGAGGTGACCTCGGGCGCGTCGACAGTCGTGCCGGGCGGGTCGCCGGTCTCGTCGTCGCCGCCGCCGGAGGACAGGGCCACGATCAGGCCGATGACCGCGATCGCCACGACCACGCCGAGGCCGACGAACAGCGGCGTGCGGTTGGGCGCGGGCGCCTGGCCCGGGACCCCGCCGTAGGGGCTGGGGCCGTAGGGGCCGGGCGCACCGGGGCCGCCCGGCACGGGCGGGTAACCGGGCCCCGCCGGCGGGGGGCCGCCCGGCGGGAAGCCGCCCTGGGGGTAACCGCCGCTCGGGGTGCCACCCGGCGGCGGGCCGAACGGGGGACCCCCCTGTGCCGTGCCCGGCGGGGCGTAGCCGGCGGCCGCAGCTGGGACGTCGCCCGGCATCTGCGGCCGGGGCGGGGGGTACCACTTGTCGTCCGAGGCCTGCCACCAATCGGGACCCTGCGGTGCGTCGCTCATGCTGTCGTCCTCATCACTCGATCCGCCGTCGCCCAGCCCGCGGCGCCGGCGGCAGAGGAGCACGAGCCGCCGGGCCCGAGGCCCGGCACTCTAGATCGTCACGGCGACCGCCCGATGTCGCCCACGGGGCACCCTCCGGCCGGACGCCGGCCGGCCCCCGGCGCGGGGCTCAGGCGATGGTCTTGGACAGCCGCTCCATGGCGTCGTCCTCGCTGATATCGAGGGCGAACGCCAGCTCGGACACGAGCACCTGGCGGGCCTTGACGAACATGGACTTCTCGCCGGCCGACAGGCCCTTGTCGTTGTCGCGCAGGGCGAGGTTCCGGACGACCTCGGCCACCTGGTACACGTCGCCGGACTTGAGCTTCTCCTGGTGGTTCTTGAACCGCCGGGACCAGTTCGTGGGCTCGCGGACGTCCTTCTTCGCCAGGACCTCGAAGACGTCCTCGACGTCCTCGACGCTGATCGGGTAGCGCATCCCGATCTCCTCGGCCTTGTCGACCGGGACCTTGAGCACGAGGTCGCCGTGCGTCATGCGGAGGACGAAGAACTCCTTGTCCTCGCCGTCGGGCGGCATGGGCCGCTTCTCGGTGGCCTCGATCACAGCCGCCCCGTGGTGGGGGTACACCACGCGATCCTTGACGCGAAACGACACGCAACAGCTCCTCGAACGTCGCAAGGGGTTCGTACAGGATGCCACCTCCGGCACCCAACTCCACAGTCGCCGCGCGAGCGGCCCGGTGGTGTGGCCGCGCCACGGCCCGTATGGTCCCCGCACGGGCAGTGGGAGAACCCTGGAGGTCCCGGTGATCGAGTGGTCGGACGAGCAGCGGATGGTGCAGGCCGCGGTGCGGGACTTCGTCGACAAGGAGGTCGTGCCGGTCCATCGCGACCTGGAGCACGGCGACCTCGCGCCCTACGACATCCTGCGCAAGCTCATGCGGGCCTTCGGCATGGACGCCATGGCTCGGGACCGCTTCGCCCGCCAGATCGCCCGGGGCGCCGACGGGTCGGCCGGGGCCGGCGCCGACCGCGAGGAGGCCGCGCCCCGGGATCCGACCGAGGCCGCCAACGCGACCGCGTTCCAGCTCATCCCGATCATCGAGCTGTGCCGGTGGAGCCCCGGCATGGTCACGGCGATGGGCGTGTCGATGGGCCTCACGTCCGCCGCCATCATGGCCAAGGGCACGGTCGCCCAGAAGGAGCGGTGGGCGCTCGACCTGCTCACGATGGACAAGATCGGGGCCTGGGCGATCACCGAGCCGGGCTCGGGCTCCGACGCCTTCGGGTCGATGCGCTCGACGGCTCGCCGCGACGGCGACGAGTACGTCCTCAACGGGTCGAAGACCTTCATCACCAACGGCCCCTACGCGGACACGATCGTGTTCATCTGCAAGCTCGACGAGGGCAACCCGCCGGAGCAGCGCAAGATCCTCAGCTTCGTGCTCGACTCCGGCATGCCGGGGCTCGAGCAGTCCAAGCCGCTGAAGAAGATGGGCATGCACAGCTCCCCGACCGGCGAGTTGTTCCTCACCGACGTGCGGGCCGGGCGGGACAGGCTGATCGGCGAGGCGGAGGAGGTCGAGGGCGGGGGCCGGGACGCGGCCAAGGCGACGTTCCTCCAGGAGCGGGCCGGGGTGGCGGCGATGGCGCTCGGCATCATCTCCCAGTGCGTGGACCTGTCGGTGTCCTACGCCAAGGAGCGGGTCCAGTTCGGCAAGCCCATCGGCGAGTTCCAGCTGATCCAGGACAAGCTCGCCCGCATGGAGGTCGCCCGCCTCAACGTCGAGAACCTGGTGTTCCGCTCGATCGAGGCGTCCGCCACCGGCCGGGGCTTCACGCTGGCCGAGGCCTCGGCCATGAAGCTGTACGCCGCCCGGGCCGCCACCGAGGTGGCGCTGGAGGCCGTGCAGCTCTTCGGCGGCAACGGCTACATGAGCGAGTTCCAGGTCGAGCAGCTGGCCCGGGACGCCAAGGTGCTGCAGATCTACGCGGGCACCGACGAGATCCAGATCACCCACATCGCCAGGGATCTGCTGAGCCGCTGACCGGCGGCCGCGCCCGGCCGCGGGTCGCGTACAGTCCGGGCGTGCTCGCGGAGACGTCGCTCGCCGCCACCGCCCCGAGCCGCGCGCGGGCGTGGGCGGGCCGGGCCCTGCTTGGGGTGGTGCTGCTGGCGGTCGTGGCCGCCGACCCCTCGCCGCTGCGGGTTGTCGCCGGCCTGTTCGTGCTCGTGGTGCCGTTCGAGAAGCTGTTCCCCCGCCACCGCCAGCCGCTGCGGCGGCCGGGCCTCGGCACCGACCTGGCCTACGCGCTGGCCCAGCCTCTGCTGGCCGTCGTGGGCCTCGTCGCCGGCGTCGCCATCGGCGCGCTGAGCCTTGCGTGGGTGCCCGGCCTGCTGGTGCGGCCCGCCGTCGGGGCCCTCGGTCCCGGGGCCCGGATCGTGGTCGGGTTCCTCCTGTTCGACCTGGCCGCGTACTGGGTCCACCGCTGGAGCCACCAGGTGCCGTTCCTGTGGCGGTTCCACATGGTCCACCACTCGTCCCGCCACATGGACTGGATCAGCGGCCTGCGCTCCCACCCGCTGGACGGGGCGACGATCGGGGTCCCCATCGCGTTCCTGCTGGGCGCCGGGTTCACGCTCCGGGAGGCGGCGGCCCCGGCCGTGGTGCTGCTGCTGGTCGGCCTGTTCGCCCACGCCAACGTCCGCTGGCGCTGGCGGCCGCTGCAGCGGATCGTGCAGACGCCGGAGCTGCACCACTGGCACCACGCCGACGACCCCGAGGCCCACAACCGCAACTACGCGGCGATCCTGCCGCTGTGGGACCTGCTGTTCGGGACCTTCTACCTGCCGAAGGGTCGCCGGCCCCAGGTCTACGGCGTGGCGGAGCCGCTGCCCGCGGGGATCGTGGGCCAGCTCCGCCACCCGCTCCGCGCGCTACCACCGGCCCGCTGGGCGGCCGCCCACCCGTGCCGGGCCCTGCGCCGCCTGAGCGCGTCGCTGGTCCGCGGCGTCCACCAGGTCGCCCGGGCCTCGACGACCTGACCCCGGGCGCCTGGCTCACCAGGTCGGCCGGACGGGGGGCAGCTCGCCTCCGTGCCGGGCCCGCAGCACGGTCTCCAGGGAGGCGCGGACGCGTTCGACGTCATCCCGTCCCACGACGTCGGCCCAGCCCGCCTCCAGCTCGCCGTAGATGTCCTCGACGTCCGCCAGGAACCGGCGGCCCGCGGTCGTGAGCGCCACCGGGCGGCGGCGGGCGTCCGTCGCGGCGGCCGAGCGCTCCACCAGCCCGACCGCGACCATCGCGTCCACCAGCTTCGAGGCGGCCTGCTTGGTCACGCCGAGGTGGGCGGCCAGGGCGGTGGCGTCCGTCGGTCCGTCGCGGGCGGCCAGCAGGACGAACCCGAACGCGGGGCGGGTGTCCTGCCAGCCCCGCTCGGCCAGGCGGGCGTGCAGGTCGTCGATCAGGTCCCGGAAGGCCATGGCCAGTAGCCGGGCCATGGCGACGGGCGCCGGCTGCGCGGTCACTCGGCCCACGGAGGCGTGAACGTGCCGCGGTCCGCGGTCGTGGCCTGGCCGCCCACGGGCAGGCAGCAGAGCATCCGCAGCGGACCGTCACCGCCGTTGGCCAGGACGACGTCGACGCCGGGGGGCACGACGATGGCGTCGCCGGCCCGGGCCCGGCCGGCGATCCCGTCGATCGTGGCGTCGGCGACGCCGTCGAGGACGACGAACACCTCCTCGCGGGTGAGCGCGTGCGGGGTGGGCTCGGTGCCCGGGAGCATCTCGATCTGCCACACGGACGTCTCGGCGGACCCGCGGCTCGGCGTGGCGAGCGACGTGAAGCGGGTGGCGCCGAACGTATGGGTGGGCGCGGGCGGGGCGGGCACGACGGGCATCGCGGTCTCCATGTGGTCAACGTGGTTGAACATCTCGACCCTCGCGCCGCACGGCGAAATGGTCAAGTCGGTTGACTACAGGCCCAGGGACCGGCCGATGATCTCCTTCATGATCTCGGTGGTGCCGCCGTAGATGCGGGTGATGCGGGCGTCCGCGTACGCCCGGGCCACCGGGTACTCGGTGATGTAGCCGTAGCCGCCGTGGAGCTGCACGCAGACGTCCACCACCCGGCCTTGGAGCTCGGTGCACCACCACTTGGCCATGGCGGCCTCCTCGGCGGTCAGGTCGCCCGCGTTGAGGGCGAGGACCGACCGGTCGATGAAGCTCTGGGCGATCTCGATCTCGGTCGCCATCTCGGCCATGCGGAAGCGGCTGTTCTGGAACGAGCCGACCGGCTGGCCGAACGCGGTCCGCTCCTTGACGTAGGCCAGCGTGTGGTCGAACGCCGCTCGGGCCGCGGCCACGCCGGTGGCGGCGATCGACAGCCGCTCCTGGGGCAGGTTGGTGACGAGGTAGCGGAAGCCCTGGCCCTCCTCGCCCAGGCGGTTCGCGACCGGGACACGCACGTCGGTGAAGAACAGCTCGGCCGTGTCCTGGGCGTGCATCCCGATCTTGTCGAGGTTGCGGCCCCGCTCGAAGCCCGCCATGCCCCGCTCCAGCACCAGCAGCGACATGCCGCGGTGGCGCTCCGCCGGATCCGTCTTGACCGCGGTGATGACCAGGTCGCCGTTGATGCCGTTGGTGATGAAGGTCTTGGACCCGTTGACGACGTAGTCGTCGCCGTCCCGGCGGGCGGTCGTGGTCATGGAGGCCAGGTCGGACCCGATGCCCGGCTCGGTCATGGCGATGGCGGTGACCAGCTCGCCCGAGCAGATGCCGGGCAGCCACCGGGCCTGCTGCTCGTCGTCGGCCAGCGCCAGGAAGTACGGAAGGCAGATGTCGTTGTGCAGTGTCCAGCCCAGGCCGGCCGCGTTGATGCCCGCCCGCTGGACCTCCTCGGCGATGACCAGGTTGTAGCGGAAGTCCGGCGTCCCGCCGCCGCCGTGCTCGACCGGGGCGGACATGCCCAGGAAACCGTGCTTGCCGGCACCGGTGAACAGGTCCCGGTCCACCACGCCGGCCTGCTCCCACGCCTCGTTGCGGGGGGCGACCTCGGCGGCGATGAACCTCCGGACGCTGTCCCGGAACAGCTCGTGCTCGTCGTCGAACAGCCCTCTCTGCACGGGCGCGACCGTAGCCAAGCCGTCCCCGCCACCCCCTACGGTGGTCGGCGTGAGTGCGGTGGCCGTGGTGGTGGCGGGGGGCGGGCCGCCGGCCGTCGCGGCGGGCGACCTGGGCGACCTGGGCGCCGCGCCCCGGGTGGTGGCGGCCGACTCCGGTCTCGAGGGCGCTCGGGCGCTGGGCCTGGCGGTCGACGTCGTCGTGGGCGACATGGACTCGGTCGACCCGGGCGCGCTGGCGGCCGCCGAGGCGGCGGGGACGCCGGTCGTGCGCCACCCTGCGGCCAAGGATGCCACCGACCTCGACCTGGCGATCGACGAGGTGCTGGCGACCGGCCCGCCCGACCGCCTGGTGGTGGTGACCGGCGCCGGCGACCGGTTCGACCACGCCCTGGCGGTGGCTCTGTCGCTGGCCACGCCGCGGCTGGTGGGGGTGGCGGTCGAGGCCTGGATCGGCCCCGCCCACCTGTGGGTGGTGCGCGACCGGCTGGCGCTCACCGGCCCCGCGGGCGCGCTGCTCAGCCTGGTCCCGATGCACGGGCCGGCCCGCGGTGTCGTGACCAGCGGCCTGCGCTACCCGCTGGCGGACGAGGACCTGGACCCGGGGACGACCCGGGGGCTGAGCAACGAGCTGGTGGGTGGGCCGGCAACCGTGGGCCTGCGGGGCGGAATCCTGCTGGCCCTGGCGCCGGGCGAGGCCGGCCGGTGTGCCACGATCGCCGCGTGGACGTGAAGGCCGACCTCGTCGCCCCCTGCCCGCCCGCCGTGCTGTACGCGTGGGTGGAGGACCTGGCGCGCTACCCCCAGTGGCTCGACATCGTGCCCCGGGCCGAGGCGGTGGCGGGGGCCGGCGGCGACCCCGGGCCGGCGTGGTCCGTCGACCTCCGGGGGCGGCTCGGTCCGTTCGCCCGGTCGAAGCGGCTGCGGATGGTGCGCACGGTCCACGAGCCCACGACCCGGGCCCGGTTCGAGCGCCACGAGCTGGACGGCCGCCAGCACTCGCCCTGGGTGCTGGAGGCCCGCGTGAGCGAGGTCGAGGGCGGCAGCCGCCTCGACATGCACCTGCACTACGGCGGCGGGCTCGGCGGCCCGCTGGTCGAGCGGCTGCTGGCCGACGAGATCACCCGCTCGAAGCCCCGGCTGCTGGCGCTGGTGGGGACGTGAGGGCCCGCGCGGCGTAGCGGTCGTCGCGGCGGTCGAGGGCGAGAGGCAGCCCGAACGTCGCCGACAGGGGCCGGGCCTCCAGGACCTCGCCGATCGGGCCGCGGGCCACGACCTGGCCGTCCCGTAGCAGCAGGGCGTGGGTGAAGCCGGCCGGGATCTCCTCCACATGGTGGGTGACGAGCACGGTGGGCGGCGTGGTCGGGTCGGCGGCCAGCCCGGCGAGCCGGCCGACGAGGTCCTCGCGGGCGCCGAGGTCCAGCCCCGCGGTCGGCTCGTCGAGCAGCACGAGGCCGGGATCCCCCCACAGCGATCGGGCCAGCAGCACCCGCTGGCGCTCGCCCGACGACAGCGTCCCGAACGTCCGCTCGGCCAGGGCCTCGGCGCCGGTGCGGGCCAGCAGGGCCCGCGCGGCGGCCCGGTCGTCATCGCCGTAGCTGTGCCACCAGGCTTCGAGCGCGGCCTCCCGGGCGGTCATGACGACGTCGAGGACGGTGACGTCGGCCCGCAGCATGTCGGCGAACGCCGGGCTCACGAGCCCGATGCGGGTGCGGTGGCGGCGGACGTCGACCCGGCCCAGCCGGGCGCCGAGCACCTCGACCGTGCCGGCGGTGGGGTGGAGGTACAGCGAGCCGATCCGCAGGAGCGTCGTCTTGCCCGATCCGTTGGGCCCGAGGATCGCCCACCGCTCGCCGTCCCGCACCGTCCAGTCGACGCCGTCGAGGATCGCCCGGCCGTCCCGCACGACGGTCACGCCCACCAGGCGGATCGCGGGCGGAGCGGCGGGGCCGGGGGTCACCGCGGGGACCGTAGGCGCCCGGGTGCGAGGGGCGCGAACGCTTGGCCTTACGACGTAGAAAATCCGTCACCGAATCGCAATCTTCGTAACTCGTTCGCTACGGTGCTCGCCCCATGCGCCGACAACGGATGTTTCCGACGCTGATTGCTGGAGGTCTCGTGGCCGTTCTGGCCACCGCTGGGATGGGGGACGGACCGGTCGATCCAGACCGTCCTGCGGCCGATCCGCCGGAGCGGTTCGAGCTCGCCTCGGCCGTCGGGGACGGCCACGTCTTCCCGGATGAACGGGATCCGCGGCCCCGCATCGCGACCACCACGACCCTCAAGCTGGCCCCGA
Organism: Acidimicrobiales bacterium; assembly: GCA_035649475.1. GTDB lineage: Bacteria > Actinomycetota > Acidimicrobiia > Acidimicrobiales > VFJN01 > ZC4RG19. Next base: position 3,651 of record DASRJM010000195.1, on the reverse strand, counting down.
CCACCACGACGGCCCCGCCACCGCCACCGCCACCACCGCCCCCCGAGCCGGAGCCCGAGCCGGAGGAGGCCGAGGTGGCGGTCGAGCGGGTGCCGGGCGCCGCCATCGTCTGTCCCGTGGCCGGCGGGGTCGATTTCGTGGACTCCTGGGGCGCGGCCCGCAGCGGCGGTCGGTCCCACCAGGGCACCGACATGATGGCCGAGTACGGCACGCCCACCGTCGCCCCGGTCAGCGGCTCGCTGGAGCAGCACTCCAGCAGCGCCGGTGGCCTCGCCTGGTACGTCCACGGCGACGACGGCAACACCTACTACGGGGCCCACCTGTCGTCCTACGAGAAGGAGGGCGCCGGCTGGGTCGAGGCCGGGACCGTCATCGGCTACGTCGGGGACTCCGGCAACGCCGCGGGCACGCCCCATCTGCACTTCGAATACCACCCGGGCGGCGGCTCCGCCGTCAACCCGTACTCGCTCGTGTCGGCGGCCTGCTGACAGGCCCGCGCCGGGGTGACCGGTGGGTTGGGCCACCGCCCGCCGGTCGCCCTAGGTTGTCGCCGTGCGCATCGGCATCCTCGGTGGAACGGGCCCCGCGGGCAGGGCACTCGCCGCCCGCCTGGCTTCGGTGGGCTACGACGTGCTCGTCGGCTCCCGGTCGCGGTACCGGGCGATGGAGGTGGTCGACAACCTGCTCGACCAGTGGCCCGACCGCCGCCTCACCATCGGCGCCGGGGACAACACCACCGCCGCCGGTACCGACGTGGTCGTCATCGCCACGCCGTGGGACGGCGCCACCCAGACCGCCGTGTCGGTCGAGGACAAGCTGCGGGGCAAGGTCGTGGTGTCGATGGCGAACGCGCTGACCAAGCTGGGCAAGGAGTTCCAGCCGCTGGTCCCGCCCCGGGGCTCGGTCGCCGCCAGCGTCCAGGCCGCGGTGCCGCACTGCATGGTCGCGGCGGCCCTGCACCACGTGCCGGCCAAGGAGCTGGGCGACCTGCGGGCGCCGATCGAGAGCGACGTGCTGATCTGCTCGGATCACCACGAGGCCGTGCAGGTCACGAGCGACATCGTGGCCAAGATCCCCAACATGCGGCCGCTCAACGCCGGCGAGCTGGCCATGGCCACGCCCATCGAGTCGTTCACGGCCGTGCTGCTGCAGCTCAACATGCACTACAAGACCCGGGTGGCGGTGAAGCTGACCGGCATCCCGGACGAGCCCTGGGCGTCGCAGGCCGTCAACGACCCGACCGCGGCGGCGAAGCCCAACGGCGCCGAGGGCGCCGAGGCGCCGGCCGAGTCCGAGCCGACCGCGTGAGTGAGCACGACCCCTCCGAGACCGACGTCGAGCCCATGCGGCTCTTCGACACCGCTCGGGGTGAGGTCGTCCCCTTCACGCCGGGGCCCACGGTCACGATCTACACGTGCGGCATCACGCCCTACGACGCCACCCATGTCGGCCACGCCGCCATCTACCTGACCTACGACGTCCTCCAGCGCCGGCTGCGGGACCGGGGCCACGACACCCGGGTCGTCCGCAACGTGACCGACGTCGACGACGACATCCTGCGCAAGGCCCGCGAGCTGGGCGTCCACTACCTGGACCTGGCGGCCGCCGAGACCGCCCGCTTCGACGACGACATGCGCGCGCTCGACCTGCTGCCGAGCTGGAGCGAGCCCCGGGCCACCTCGGCCATCCCCGACATCCGGGGCTTCATCGGCATGGTCCTCGATCGCGGCTATGCCTACCAGGCCGGCGGAGGCGTGTACTTCGACGTCTCCAAGTTCGAGCGGTTCGGCCAGGTCAGCCACCTCGACCGGGACGAGATGCTGCGCCTCGCCGCCGAGCGGGGCGGCAACCCGGACGACCCGCACAAGCACGACCCCCTCGACTTCGTGCTGTGGCAGCCCTCGGCCGCCGACGAGCCGTCGTGGGAGTCGCTGTGGGGCCCCGGCCGGCCCGGCTGGCACGTCGAGTGCTCGGCGCTGGCGCTGCGCGAGCTCGGCACCACCATCGACCTCCACGGCGGCGGCACCGACCTGATCTTCCCCCACCACGAGTGCGAGGCCGCCCAGTCCGAGGCCGCCACCGGCGAGCCGTTCGTGCGCCACTGGCTGCACCAGGCGATGGTGCGGATGGACGGCGAGAAGATGTCCAAGTCGCTGGGCAACCTGGTGTTCGTCTCCGAGCTGCGCAAGCTGTGGGACCCGCGGGCCGTCCGCCTCGGCGTGATCGCCCACCACTACCGGGTCCCGTGGGAGTGGACCGGCGACATCATGCCGGAGGCGGCCGACCGGCTCGCCCGCTGGCGGGCGGCCGCGTCCGGCGACGGCAACGGGGACGCTGCGCTCGATGCGGTCCGGGCCGCGCTCGACGACGACCTCGACGTCCCCACCGCGATCGCAGCGATCGACGAGGCGGCGGAGCTTGACAAGGGCGTCACGCGGGCGGCCGCCCTGCTCGGCGTCGACCTGACCCGCGAGTGACGCGTCACCGCGCCTTCGCGACCATGTCGCCGGGATCACGTCCTCGCCCGTGCTCGAAGGAGACCCGACATGAACCACTCTCTCGAAGGTTGGGACATCGGCCGGTCAGCGGAGCGCGACTGGACCCCGTGGGGAGGCTCGACGGGCACGGCCCGGGCCAAGGTGCTCGCCGTCGCCGACGACTACTACGTCACCCTCGTCGAGGCCTCGGCCGGCTACACCGGCGACCCGCACGAGCATGCGCATCCGGAGTTCCTCTACGTGGTGGACGGGTCCCTTCGCACCCAGGGTGTCGACCTGTCCCGAGGCGACGGCTACGCCGCCGCGCCCGGTTCGGTGCACACCGACTTCACGACCTCCACCGGAGCGACCTACCTGCTGGTGTTCAAGCTGTGAGCACGATCAAGGCGGCGCGGTGACCCATCGACGAGGGTGATGCTCTGCGCAGGCGGCGTTCCGGTCAGCCGCCGCCGTCGAGGACGGTGGTGTTCCGGGCGACCTCCCGGCCGGCAGCGTCCCGGGCGACGACGGCCACCTCGCCGCTCGACGAGGCGAAGTGGTCGTCGGGGAACGCGTCGGCGACGACCGGGTGGCTCCACCCGTCGACCTCGTGGGTGTCGAGCGTGACGGGTTCCACGCCGGGTGCCTCGGCGGTCACCGAGGCGGCGTCGACCCACAGCACGCCCCAGACGACGACGGTCCCGTCCGCGTCGTCGGCCTGCAGGTCGAGCGGCGGCTCGACGCGGTCGCCGGTCGTGCTGGAGGTGCTCCCGATCGCACCCCACACCCGGTCGATGGTGAGCGCCCCGATGTTGTCGCCCCGCCGGGCGTTGGCCACGATCCGCCACTGCCCGGTCCGGGACTCGCCGGTGGCCACGGCGACCTGCCCCGCCCGCACCTCGCCGAACCGGCGGGGTGCGGCGACGGCATGCGAGTCCCGCAACGCGGCGACCTCACCGGCGTCCGCGGGGCGCATCCCCTCGGCGACCCGGAGCACGGCCTCCTCGTCCACGCCGTAGCCGACGACGGTGACGAGCTGGCCCTCGGGCTCGGCCCATTGCACCGCCACGACGCCGGCCTCGCCGGCGGAGCCCGGGAGCTCGTCGCCGCGGCCGATCACCGCGTGGCGGTCGTGGACGGTGATCGCGTCCGCGTCGGGGATCCACATCCGCAG
>DASRJM010000194.1:0-3923 GCA_035649475.1 Acidimicrobiales bacterium | reverse complement strand
CCGCCAGAGCATCCGCTCCGGCGCGGTCGACATGAAGCGCACGGTCCGCCGCTCCGTGGCGTCCGGAGGCGTGCCGCTCGACGTCGCCTACCGCCGCCCCCACGCCCACAAGCCGGAGGTGTTCACCCTCTGCGACGTGTCGGGGTCGGTCGCCGACTTCGCCGGCTTCACGCTCACCCTGATCTCCGCACTGGCCGACGAGCTGGCCCGCACCCGGTCGTTCGCCTTCGTGGACGCGGTGGACGAGATCACGGCGGTGGTCGACGCCTGCACGGGCGTGGTGGAACCGTGGCAGATCCTCCAGGCCGGCCGCGTCATCGGCCCCGACGGCCACAGCGACTACGGCCGCGTCCTCCACGACTTCCGCGACCGCTACGGCCGCGGCCTCACCGACCGCTCGACGGTCATCGTGACGGGCGACGCCCGCACCAACTACCGGCCGGCATCCGCCGACGTCCTGGCCGAGATCGCCACCCGGGTCCGCGCCGTCTACTGGCTCAACCCGGAGCCCCGCGCCCAGTGGGACACCACGGACTCCGTCCTCCACGCGTACGCGCCCCACTGCCGCGGCGTGTTCGAGGTCCGCACCCTCCGCCAGCTCGCGGACGCGGTCGAGCGCATCCTCTGACGCCGACCCGGGCGTATCACGACGCGCCGACACGGCTCATCCACAACGGGTCACGCAGGCGGTGGATCGCGCTGACCGCCCGGCGCGCCCGGCACGCCGTCCGGTGATGCCCCCGTCGTGCCCGCCCGGCGGCCCTCGCCCGCCGGGCGGTCAGGAGGGCGGCACGTAGAACTCGGTGGTGGCCTCGGTCGCCCGCTTCGCCGTGGCGTCGTCGACCCCGGACGCCCGGTAGGCCTCGCCCCAGGCGCCGCTGCTGGCGGTCATGCACTCCCGCATCGCCGGGTCGGCCTCCAGCTCGGCGGGGGTGCCCAGCACCTCGCCGGCCAGGTGGGCGGCGAGGCCGAGGACGGCCAGGTCCCAGCCGACGCCGACCGCCCCGGGACCGAACTGGTCCCACATCTCGGGCGGCACGACCGCGGTGTGGACGAGGGTCAGGCGGGTGCCGCCGTCGCCGTCGGGCTCGAGCCGGACGTCCACGATCGACGCGTCCTCGGGTCCCGGGGGCTCGCCGAAGATCCAGGTGAGCTGCAGGTGGCGGGGTGGCTCGCAGGCCCGGATCTCGCCGCCGGCGTTGCCCTCCAGCTGGTAGGTGCCGCCGAGGCGGAGGTCGCCCCTGACCGGCAGGAACCAGCGCTTGATCCGCTCGGGGTTGGTGATGGCGTCCCACACGTCGCCGGCGTCGGCGGGGTAGCTGCGGGACAGCTCGACGACCTTGGCCTCGCCGGCCGGCAGCGGGCCGGTGCCGACCGCCCGCGCCGTCGCGTGCAGCTCGTCGATGAGGTCCTTCATGCCTTCCTCCTGGGTTGTCTCGATCCCTTGGTGGCCGCCTTGTCGCCCGCGGCGGCCCGCCGCTCCCGGGCCCCGCGGGCCAGCTCCGTGCCGAGCGCGTCGAGGCGCTGCTCCCACTGCCGGCGCAGCCCGGCGATCCACTCCCCGGCCCGGTCGAGCGGCTCGGGGTTCACCGAGTAGAGGCGGCGGGCGCCGTCCGCCCGCACCCGGGCGAACCCGCTCTCCCGCAGCACCCGCAGGTGCTGGGACACCGCCGGCTGGCTGATGCCGAACTCGCGCCCGACCGTGGCGACGATCCCGCCCGCGGACAGCTCGCCGCGGGCGAGCAGCTCGACGATCCGCCGCCGGACCGGGTCGCCGAGCACGTCGAACGCCTCCACGGCCTCCTATCTATCAGGTGCTGCTTATATAAGTCAACTCCGATATTACGTCCACCACCGCTTCCCAGTCGGACCGGTAGAGGCCATGGCCCGCCGCGTCGAGCAGCAGCAGGCGGGCGCCGGGGATCGCGGCGGCCAGCGCCTCGCCGTGCGCCGGCGGGAACATCGGGTCGGCAGTGCCGTGGACGACCAACGTCGGCACCGCAATCGACGACAGCGGCCGGCGGGCCCGGTCGTCGTCGGGGATCACATCGTGGTTCTGCGCCGCCCCGGGGTCGTCGGCCCGCGCGACGTCCCGCCGGGCCAGGTCCCGGAAGCCGGCGTCGTCGAACGGCCGCCGGTCGCCGGCCAGCACCCGGTAGAAGTCGACGAGGTACTCGACCACCGATTCGGGGTCCGACCAGTCGACGGTGGCGGTCGACACGAAGCGCATGAACGCGTCGGTCGGCGGCGGCAGCGGCGCCCGGCCCTCGCTCGTGGCCGGCGACGTGCTGATCAGCGTGAGCGACAGGACCCGCCCGGGGTGGTCGAGCGCCAGGAGCTGGGCGGCCCCGCCTCCTGCCGACAGCCCGATCACGTGCGCCGCCGGCAGGCCGTACGCCTCGATCACCCCGGCGGCGTCGTCGATCAGGTCCGAGCCGGTGTACCCGGGCCGGCCGTGCTCATAGGTGACGGACAGCCCGGTGTCCCGCTGGTCGTAGCGGATCACGAACCGGCCGGCGCCCGCCAGCATCCGGCAGAAGTCGTCCTCCCACCAGACCATGGACCCGCCGTTCCCGTGCATCAGCAGGACCGGCGGGTCGGCGGGGTCGCCGAACGGCTCGGTGCAGAGGCGGACGCCGTTGGCCGTGATCATGCGCTCGGTCACACTGCCTCCCTCGGTGGTGGCACACTCAGGATCCCTTGCATACAAGGAGGCGAACATGGCCGAGACAAAGTCGCACCTCACCGGGACGTACGCCATCGATCCCGCGCACAGCCGGATCGGCTTCGCCGTCCGCCACGCCATGGTGAGCAAGATCCGCGGCTCGTTCAACGACTTCGACGGCAGTGGCTTCTTCGACGCCGACACTCCGTCGAACTCGCGGCTGCAGCTGACGATCAAGGCCGACAGCATCGACACCCGCAACCCGGACCGGGATGCCCACCTCCGGACGAACGACTTTTTCGACATGGACAACTACCCGGAGATCACGTTCACCTCGAGCTCCGTCGAGGGGAAGGGCGACGATGCCTTCCTGGTGACGGGCGACCTGACGATCAGGGGGGTCACCAAGCCGGTCACCATCGACTTCGAGTACACCGGCGCCGCCACCGACCCGTTCGGCAACAACCGGGTCGGCTTCGAGGGGAAGACCGAGGTCAACCGCAAGGACTGGGGCATCAACTGGAACGCCACCCTGGACACCGGCGGCGTCATGATCGGCGACAAGGTCACCCTCGACCTCGACGTCTCGGCCATCCGCAGCGACGACGCGGCGTCGTAGCCGCACGCGCCGCACCACCGCCCTCCCCCGCGTCGTCCCATGGGGGATCAAGGCGCGGAAGGAGGTGGCACCTGTCTCGAGGGCACGCCGGCTCAGGCCCGGCAGGTCGCGAGCGCGACCGCCACGAACGCGGCGGTCTGGTCGGAGGTGTCGCCGGTCCGCCAGGCGACGCGGAACTCGTCGTACAGCGCCACCGGTCGCAGCCGCCGGACGACGACGTCCGTGCGGCTCCGTCCCCGGGCCGCCTGCCACGAGTTGAGCCAGCCGATCCCCGTGCCCAGGGCCACCAGGTCCAGCACGCGCTCCACCTGGACGGCGGCGTGGGTGATCCACCGCGGCCGGGCGCCCATGGCCGCACAGTAGGACTCGATCTCGTCGTGAGCCGTCGGGGCGTCGGCCCGCTCGACGACGAGCACCGGCTCGCCGTCGAGGTCCCGCGCCCGGACCACCTCCCGGCCCGCCAGCCGATGGTCCGGGGGGACGGCCACGTGGTCGACGGGCACTCGGGCGAGCGACGCGGACGCGACGGGACCAGGTTCGGCCACCGGCCCGCGCACGATGCCGACCGCGATCCGACCGGCGCGCAGGCCGTCGAGGATGAGCAGCGAGGTGAGCCCGTCCGGCCGGAGGACGGCGTCG
>DASRJM010000193.1:0-7197 GCA_035649475.1 Acidimicrobiales bacterium | reverse complement strand
AACCAGCGCAGCGATCCGGCCAGCCGCAGGCCCATCTCGACGTCGTCGTGGCCCATGGCCCACGCCACCGCTTCGCGCAGGTTGGGCAGCTCGGACACCACCCGGGCCAGCCACGTCGACCCGGCGGCGCCGTGGACGTGGCGCTCGGCCTCGGCGGCGAAGTCGGCGTAGTAGGCCGCGTGGCGCCAGTGGACCGCCTCCGCCTCGTCGAGGGCATCGAGCTTCTCGCGGGCGTACTGGCGGATGGTCTCCAGCATCCGGTACCGATCGGCGCCCTCGCTGCCCGCCACGCAGTTCACCATGGAGGTCACCACCAGCCGTCCCAGCCCCCGCACCACCGCCAGCGGCTCGGCGTCCCGGCCCGCCACCGTCTCGGCCGCGGCGAGCGTGAAGTCGCCGACGAACACCCCCAGCTGCACGAACAGCCTCCGGCCGTCCTCGTCCAAGAGGTCGAAGCTCCAGTCCAGGGTGGCCCGCAGGGTGCGATGCCGGGACACGCCCTTGCGGGCACCCGGGTCCAGCAGCCGGAAGCGGTCGTGGAGACGGGCCGCGATGTCCGGCACCGGCAGGCTCCCCACCAGCGCCGCGGCCAGCTCGATGGCCAGCGGGATGCCGTCCAGGCGCCGGCACACCTCGGCCACCGCCTCCAACGTCTCGCCGCGCGGCGCGAAGCTCCCCAGCGCGGCCCGGCCCCGCTCCACGAACAGTTCCACCGCCTCGGAGCCCAGGAACGGCTGGTCCAGGTCCTCGCCCTCGTCCTCGCCCCGGGCCCCGTTCCCGGTCGCCGGCAGGCTCAACGGCGGCACCCGCCACACCACCTCGGACCCCACCCGGATCTCCTCCCGGCTGGTAGCCAGGATCCGCAGGCCCGCACAGCGCCCCAGCAGCTGCTCGACGGCCACGGCCACCGCCTCGACCAGGTGCTCGCAGTTGTCGACCACCAGCAGCAGCTCACCGTCGCCGATCCGGCGGCACACCTGGTCCAGCTGGTCGGCCTGGTCGGTTTCCACCCCCAACGGTCCGGCGATGGTGCGGAGGATGAGCGCAGGATCGGTCACCGGAGCCAGGTCCACGAACCAGACACCCTCGGGGAACCGCGGCCCGAGATCCCCGGCGACGGCCAGGGCCAGCCGGCTCTTGCCGGACCCGCCAGTGCCGGCCAGCGTGACCAGTCGGGACCCGGCCAGAGCGTCGGCGATCGCCGCACGCTCCGCACCCCGTCCGATGAAGCTGGTCAGCTGGCGGGGCAGGTTGTGAAGGCCCATCGACTCGGTGCTCGGAGCTTCGAGCGACGTCGGTGCCCCGGCGTCGGTCGCCTCGGCGAACGCGTCCGGGGCCCCGTTGCGTTGCGCGGGTCCCGGCGGCTGCCAGTCCAGCGCCGGGTCCTGGCTCAGCACCGCCTTCTCCAGGTCCCGGAGCTCCACCCCCGGTTCGAGGCCCATGTCCTCCACCAGCCGGGCCCGGGCCTCCTGGAAGCAGCGCAAGGCCTCGCCCTGGCGCCCGGACCGGTAGAGCGCGGTCATCAGCAGGGCCCACAGCCGCTCCCGCTCGGGATGGGTCCGGGCCAGGGCCCCGAGCTCGGCCGGGACCAGTGCGTGCTGCCCGGTGGCCAGCAACAGCTCGGCCCGGAGCTCCTTCGCGGCCAGCAGCAGCTCGTCCAGCCGCCGCGCCTCGTTCTGCAGCGCGGCCGCCATGGCCAGGTCACCGAACGCCGGCCCGCGCCACAGGCTCACCGCCGTCTCCAGGGCGTTCAGGGCCCGCCAGGGCCGGCCGGAAGCAGCGAAGCTCCGGGCCTCCGCGAACCCGGCCTCGAAGATCGTGCTGTCGATCCGCTCCCGGTCGATGTCCAGGCGGTAACCCGAGGAGCGGCTCTGCAGCGTGACGGCGGCGTCACCGCCGAGCAGCTGGCGGAGTTGCCAGACATAGGTGCGCAGTGGTCCGGTCCGGGTGGTGGGACCCGCCTCGCCCCAGATGTCGTCGACCAGCCGCTCGGCCGGGACGAGCTGGCCGGCGTTCACGAGGAGGAGGGCCAGAACGAGCCGCTGGCGGGGCCCGCCGAGCGCGAGGTCCACGCCGTCGCGCAGCACGGCGAGGGGTCCCAGGACCCGGAACTCCAGGGCCTCGTCAGCCATCACGCGCCGGAGATCGTGTCGGTGTCGGGACGTCTCCCCACAACGCCATGAGCGCCGCCTCCCGCACCAACGCCTTGACCATCGCGCTCCCTCTGGCGCCGTGGCGACGCATGTGGTGCTGGCTCGTGCTGCGACTGCTCGGGCTGCTCGTGCGGTCGTCGTCGCTGGTGCGGCTGCGCTTCGTGCACGCGGCGGGCTGGATCATCGTCGGTCACCTCCCCAGCGACGACGGTACGGGCTTCCGCCCCCGGCCCGCCATGATCTTCCTCTCCGACCACGATGGCGACCTGGCCGAGTACGTCGCCGCGTTCGGCGTGGTGCTCACCTGGAGCATGAACCGTGCGTTCGGCTGCTACGAGGGCTACCCGGGCGCCCGTCCGACCCGCCCCTTCGTCGACTTCGTCGAGCGGGGCCGGACGCGCGAGCTGGTGCGGTACGCGGCCTACCGCGAGGTGACGCTCACCGACCTCGAGCAGGCCGTGGCGGTGGCCGATCGCATCGCCGAGCTCCAGCGGCTGCCGGACACCGCGGACGACGACGCGTTCGCGGCCGCCTACCAGCGTCTCCTGGACGTGCTCGCGCTCGCGCCCCAGCCCGTCGTGCCGTCGTTGCCCCGCGGCCTGTGGGCCGCCCTCCGCAGTCGGTCGACCGATCCGGGGCTGACGGTGCTGGTGCCGCTGGGGGAGGGCCGCACGCCCGACGCCGCGGCGGCGCTCGGCGAGCTGGCGGGGAGGAGCGAGGCGCTGCTGGAGAGCCTGGGCGGCGTGCACTTCGCCCGGGCCGCCATCGTGCCCCGCGTGGGCCGCGGCCCCGCGTCGGCTCCGCCCGTTCGGGACCACGTGCTGTTCAACGCGTGGTTCGACGGCGATCGGGCGGCCTTCGTGCGGCGGCTGTCCGCGCAGCTCGACGAGACGGCGCTCGACGCGCTCTGGGGCTGCTGCGTCGGCTACCCCGGCGCCGACGACGTCGGGGTGCTCGCGGACTGGATCCTCCGGCACCGCCTGCGGTTCACGATGGCCGTGGACACCCGGGACGGCCGGTCGGTGGCCGAGATGCGCCGCCTGGTCGACCGGCGGGAGCGGGCGCTGGACTTCGTGACCCGCGGGCAGGGCGAGCCGCTGTCCGAGATCCGCCGCCAGATCCCAACCCTGTGGTCGGGAGAGGCGTGATGGCGTCGATCGACTGGGACGACATCCAGGGCAACGTGCTGCGCGGCTACGGCTTCGACCATGGCCACCACCTGGTGTTCACCGTGACCGATGCCGCAGCGGCCCGACGCTGGCTGGGCCAGCTGGTCCCGGCCGTGACCCCCGGCACCCCGTGGCGCACCCGGCCCGTCACCACGCTCAACCTGGCCTTCACCCACCGCGGGCTGGCGGCCCTGGGCCTGGATCGCCAGGCTCTGGCGTCCTTCCCGCCCGACTTCCGCGAGGGGATGCGAGCCCGGGCCGAGCACCACCTCGGCGACGTGGGCGTCGACAACCCGGACCACTGGGAGCCGGCCGGCCTGCACCACCCCGGCGCCCACATCCTGCTCATGGTCCACGCCTCGGTGGCCGAGGCCGGTGAGACCCACGCCTTCCTGCTGGCCAGCGATGCCAGCGACTACGGGCTCCAGCTGGTGGCCAATGAACGGCTCGGCGCCCTGTCGGCCGGCCGGCCCAGCGCCGGCCATCGCATCGAGCACTTCGGCTTCGTCGACGGCGCCAGCCAGCCCGCCGTCGAGGGGGCCCTGCCCCCGACCACTGTCGCCGGCCACGGGACCCCGCTCCGCGACGGCGGCTGGCGGGCGGTCCGCGCCGGCGAGTTCGTTCTCGGCCTCGCCGACGAGGACGAGCCGGCGCCGCCGCTCCCGGCTCCGGCCGAGCTGACCCGGAACGGGTCCTACCTCGTGTACCGGAAGCTGGCCCAGGACGTCGCCGCCTTCCGGGCCCTGGTCGCCGACCTGGCCCATCGGCACCAGCTCGACCCCGGACTCCTCGGGGCCAAGCTCGTCGGCCGGTACGCGGACGGCCGACCGTTGCTGCCCGGCGGCCGGGAGGGAACGGGCGGCAGGCATGGCGATCCCGGCGACGGCGACGATCGGCCGCTGAACGACTTCCGGTATCGCGACGACCCCCGGGGTGCCGCCTGCCCGGTGGGCAGCCACATCCGCCGGTCCAACCCGCGCGACGGCCTCGACTTCCCGCCCGAGCTGGTGAGCCGGCACCGCCTGCTCCGGCGGGGGATGCCGTACGGGCCGCCGTTGCCTCCCGACGCGACCGGGGACGACGGCGTTCCCCGGGGGCTGATCTTCGTGGCCTACTGCGCCAACATCGGCCGCCAGTTCGAGTTCGTGCAGCGGCATTGGCTGAACGACGGCAACGGGTTCGGGGCCGGCTACACACCCGACCCGGTCTCCGGCCACGGCGCAGCGCCGCGGCGGTTCGTGCTCGAGGTCCCGGACCGGGGCCTGGTCTTCCTCGACCAGCTGCCGCGGCTGGTCCGCCTCCGGGGCGGCGACTACCTCTTCCAGCCGGCGATCCGCGGCCTCCGCTACCTCGCGGCCGGCCCCTGAGCCAGGCGGTAGGCGACCCGGCGGGTGGTGGTGAACCACCGGGGCCCGATGCTCGGCGGCGCCAACCGGAGCACCCGGTCGTCGTCGTGCTGCTCGGTGAGGACCAGTTCGCCCAGGGTCTGCCACGACCCCCGGTGCTCGGTCACGTCGAGCCGGTAGCGGATCGGGCCGGGCACCCGGCCGGCGAGGAGCTCGTCCAGGGTCGTCGGGCACGGCTCGGCGGGCACGGCGACGACCACCTGGTCCCGACCGTCGATCCGGTGGCGGACCGCGCTGGTGAACGAGCAGCCCAGGACGTCCCGGTGGGCCTCCAGGCGGCACCACAGGTCGGGCGCGGTCGCTGCGGAGGCCAGGAGCAGATCGAGGGGCTGGCCGTCCGGGCCGGGAGCCGCCGACGGGGCGGAGGGCTCGGAGAGGTCCGAGGGGTGGGCGCCGGTGCCGTCGGCGAAGAGCCGGATGCCGAGGCCGGTCCAGTCCGGGAACGGCCGGGGCCAGCCGAAGGTCAGCGAGATCCGGACCAGGGCCGATCGCGCCCCGGCGTCCGAGCGGTCGGCCGAGGGCTGGAGGGTTGCCCCGAAGATGGCCCCCCGACGATGGATCAAGCGGCGGCGGCCTGTGTGGTTCATCCCGCTCCTCCTCGCCGGCGGCGCAAAAGCATGTCGACCCGGGCCCGGAAGGCGCTGGCGAACGTGGGGTCGAGCTCCCATTCGATCACGACCTCGTCGGCGACCAGCGCCGCGGCCGCCCGCGGCAGCCTGCTGGCATGGCTGCGCACCACGACGTCCGCCCCGGCCAGGGCCTCCACCGGGTCGACGTCGATGATGAACCGCTCGACCTCGTCGGGGTAGTAGTGGCGGACGAACACGCTGACCCGTTCGAACACCCGGCGCGACGGCGCAGCGATGACCACCCGCTGCTCGGGTCGAAGGGTGGCCAGCCGCCGCAGGACGGCGGGGGAGGCCACGAAGTTGATCTCGACCACCGGGTCGAAGCTGGTGACGTGGTCGGCCAGGTCGGCCAGGTGGAACAGGGGCACGGCGACGACGTCGTAGCGCTGGTCGAGCCGGCTGCCGGTGTCGTCGAGGAGGGCGCGGTCCAGGGTGATGCCGGTGGCGTTCTCCACCAGGTCGGCCATGCGGGCCAGGTCGTTCGCGTTGCACTCCACGAACACCACGGCTGGCTGCTGTCGGGCCCGCAGCAGCGCGTCGTCGAACCGCTGCCGGATCTCCTCGATGGCCAGACCCGAGGCCGCAGCTCGAGCCACCAGCCGGTCCATGTCCTCGGCCAGGGAGCCCGAGACGTCGAGCCGGGGCGGATCGGTGGCCGAGACGAACGTCCCCCTGCGCGGGCTGGTGCGCACCAGACCGGCTTCGGCCAGGCGATGGATGGCGCGGTCGACGGTGCTCGGGTTGGAGCCCAGCTCGCGGGCCAGAGCCCGGCAGGACGGCAGTCGCGACCCGACCGCGAACCCGCCGGTGCAGATGCGGTCGAGCAGAGCTCGATGAACATCCTCGACGCTGAGTGGCCGGGTGGTCACGAATTCGCCCCCCAACGAAGAACGGACACGACCGACCGCCGTGCTCCAATCATACGCGCCCGAAAACCGGGCAAGGACGAAGCGGCGTCGGGTCAGGTGCCCTCAGGTGACGAGGAGGGCGATGCCGGCCGCGAGCCCCAGGACGATGACGATCCGCCGGAGAGCGTCCACCGGAACACGGTCGGCGACGCGGGCGCCGACGATGCCGCCCACCAGCGCGGCGGGCGCTCCGGCGGCGACGGCCCACCAGGCGACCGGGCCGAAGCTGACGAAGGCCACCAGGGCGACGGTGTTGACCAGCAGTGACAGCACGGCCTTCAGGGCGTTGAGCCCGCGCAGGTCGCCCGGGATGAAGGCGTTGAGCACAGCGAGCACGATCACGCCCAGGCCGCCACCGAAGTACGCGCCGTAGACGCCGGCCAGGCCGACACCAGCGAGGGCGGCCGGAGTCCCTCCGCCGAGCCGGCTGGCGCGGAGTCGGTCCAGCCAGCGGTCGGGGACGGCGAGCAGCAGCGCGGCCAGGATGACCAGGAAGGGGACGACCGCCTCGAAGGTGTCGGGGTCGCCGGCCAGCAGCAGGATCGTGCCGAGGACGGCCCCGAGCCCGGCCGCGACGGCGAAGGCCGGCAGGCGGGCGCCGGCTTCGGCGACGCGGTGCCGGAGGGTCGCCGCACCGCTCAGGTACCCGGGCCACAGGGCGAGCGTGTTGGAGACGTTCGCCGTGACCGGCTCCAGACCGACGGCCACCATCGTGGGATAGGACAGCAAGGTGCCGCCGCCCGCGAGGGCATTGACCGCTCCGGCCAGCAGGCATGCCGCGGCGACGACGGCCACGTCCGCCACCGACGCGGCGGCGGTCAGCGTGGCGACGGCCGTCACAGCCGGGCGGCCGGGATGGCAGCGGTGGCGAGGAGGGTGGCGTCGGTGCCTGGCGCGCCGACCAGCGCCAGTCCCAGCGGCGGCCGGCCGGG
>DASRJM010000192.1:0-3194 GCA_035649475.1 Acidimicrobiales bacterium | reverse complement strand
CGTCACGCTGTTCGCCCAGAGCCAGGTGCCCGAGCACGCCGAGCTGGGCTGGATCATGGAGTGCACGGCCGCGTTCGGCGAGCTGCGGCGCATGACCCAGTTCAAGGAGAAGTCCGACCGGGCCGACTTCGTGTCCGCGGGTCTGTTCACCTACCCGGCACTGCAGGCGGCCGACATCCTGCTGTACGACACCGACAAGGTCCCGGTGGGTGACGACCAGCGCCAGCACCTGGAGCTGGCCCGCGACCTGGCCGTGCGCTTCAACTCCCGCTACGGCGACACCTTCGTCGTGCCGACCCACGCCATCCCGCCGGTGGCGGCCCGGGTCATGGACCTCCAGGCGCCCGACCGGAAGATGTCCAAGTCGGTCGACTCGCCCCAGGGCACCGTGCTGGTGCTCGACGCCCCGGAGGTCATCGACCGCAAGTTCCGGCGGGCGGTGACCGACAGCGGCACCGAGGTCAGCTACGACCCCGAGGGCCAGCCCGGCGTCGCCAACCTGCTGGCGATCCTGGCCTCGGCCACCGGCGGCGACCCCGAGGTCGTGGCCGGCAAGTACAGCCAGTACGGGCCGCTCAAGGCCGACGCCGCGGCTGCGGTGATCGAGCTGCTGCGCCCGCTCCAGCGGCGCTTCGCCGAGCTGGCGGCCGACCCCGGCGAGACCGAGCGGGTCCTGCGCCGCGGGGCCGACAAGGCCCGCGAGCGGGCGATGGTCACGATGACCCGGGTCCGGGACCGGCTCGGGCTCCCGGCCCAGTAGCGGCCCGCGGCGCTAGTCCTCCGGGCAGCTGGCGGACTCGAAGCTCCGGTCCTCGCCCGAGCCCTCGAACGTCCCGCACACCTCCTGCTCGCCCGGCAGGCACCCCGCCGCGGGCATGTCGACCATCTGGCCCGGCGCCACGCCGGGGTGCGACGGCGCCGTCTCGTTGGTCACGACGCAGTACGCCTCGCCGCTGGAGTCGGACCCCATGCCGACCCAGCACCCGCCGAGGAAGGCGGCCACGCCGATCACGACGAACATCCTGGTGTTCCCGGACTTGCTTGCCACTGCCGGTCATTGTGGTCGACCGACGGGGTCCTGGCGTGCATGCTCGGGGCGTGACCGAACCCACTTGGCCGGCCGTCGTGGGCGTCGCCGACCACAGCGGCTGGGCGTTCCTCGTGACGGTCGGCGCGGGCGACAGCGGGGCGCGCGTGGTCGACCGCCGGCGGTGCGAGCTGCTCGACGGCACGCTGCCCCGCCAGCCGTACCACGCCGCCGAGGGCCTGGACCTCGACGCGGCAGACGACCTGGTGTCCCGGGTCTACGCGGCGGCCGAGGCCGAGGCCGCGGCGGCGCTCGCGTCGCTGGCGGACGACCTCGCCGCAGGCGGCCACGCGCCGGCGGCGCTGACGATCCGGGGTGAGAAGGCCGTGCTGCCGTCGCTGACCACCGTGCTGGCGTCCCACGCCCTCATCCACGCCGCCGAGGGGATGCTGTACCGGGCCGCGCTGGCCGAGGCCGCCGCCCGGTCCGGCCTGGCCGTCGCCCGCCATCCACCGGGCGAGCCCGGCGCCGCGGCGGTGGCGGCGCTCGGCACGACCGGGGCAGAGCTCGACCGGATGATGACCGAGTGGGGCCGGGAGCTCGGCCCCCCCTGGCGCAAGGAGCACAAGCAGGCGGCGGCCGCCGCCCTCGGCGAGCTGTGCCATCGCGACCCGACAGGTCTCAGTCGTCGTCGGCGTCCTTGAGGGCCACGCCCACCATGGCCGGGACGGTCCAGCGGTCTGGCGGCAGGTGGTGCTCGCGGGCCCAGGCGACGGTGAGCGCGTCGCTGCCGGCCGCGGCCAGCAGGTCGGCGCCGATGGCGTCGTGGCAGAGGTAGCGGCCGACCCGTCCGACCGGCCCGGGCCGGGTCCGCCAGCGCCGGGCCGCGTCATGGCTCCCGGCCAGGCCGGCCAGGGTGGCGACCGCCCGGCGCACCGGGCCGAGGCCGCTGTCGACCTTGCCGACGTCGTGGAGCAGGGCCGCGGCCAGCACCGGCCGGTCCGCCGGAGCCCCGAGCTCCGCCTCGGTCCGCCGGGCGACGCCGACGGCGTGGCGGCGGTCGGCGCCGCTCATGCGCTCCCACAGGGCCACCTCGCCCGGCAGCAGGGCGTCGCGCGCCCAGGCCTCGTCAGCCGGAGGCGGGCCGCCGGGGCGGAGCGAGCCGAAGAACCGGGTGGCGAGGTGGCGCCAGCTGGCCGTCACGCGTGCTGGATGCAGTAACGGGTGGCGGGCATGGCCTCGAGCCGCGCCTCGCCGATGGGCTGGCCGCACCGCTCGCAGAGCCCGTAGGTACCGGCCTCGACCTTCGCCAGGGCCCGATTGACCTCGTCGAGCTGCTCGTTGAGCTGGTGGAGGAGGGCCTTGTTCTCGCCCTGCTCGGCCGCCACCTGCCCGGAGTCGGCGAAGTTCTCGTCGTACGCCAGTGACTCCTCGTGGCCGATCGACAGCGCCGAGATCTGCCCCGTCAGGCGGGCGCGCTCGCCTTCCAGTTGTCCGCGCAGCGTGGAGAGCGTCGACTGGTCGGGCATCACCCGAAGGGTATCGGATCTGGCGCCTCGCAACCCTGGGCGTTGCCGTCAAGACGGTTCGTGGCCAACCCGTGCCCGTGGGTGGGCTTGGCGGTAGGCCGCGAACAGCCGTTCGGTCGACACCTTCGTGTACACCTGGGTGGTGCTGACCGAGGCGTGACCCAGCATCTCCTGGACCGCCCGCAGGTCCGCTCCGTGGTCGAGCATGTGGGTGGCGCACGAATGCCGGAGAACGTGCGGGCTCAGCCGGTCGGCTAGGCCGGCCTCGCTGCCCCACCTCTTGACCACCAGCCACGCCCCCTGGCGGGTGAGGCGCCCGCCACGGCGGTTGAGGAAGACGGCCTCGGCGTCGCCCCGGCGGGCCCAGCGGTCGGGCACGAGCGCGGGCCGGCCCCCGGGGCCGAGCCAGGCCGCCAGCGCGTCGCCGGCGTGGCGGCCGATGGGCACGACCCGCTCCTTGGATCCCTTGCCGAACGCCCGCAGCAGCGCGGACTCCAGGTCGACGTCGCCGAGACGCAGCCCGACCAGCTCCGAGATGCGGATCGCGGTGCCGTACAGGACCTCCAGCACCGCCCGGTCCCGGCGGGCCACGGGGTCGTCGCCCGGCACAGCCGCCAGCAGAACCGCCACCTCCTCCT
>DASRJM010000191.1:0-22893 GCA_035649475.1 Acidimicrobiales bacterium | reverse complement strand
CGTCGGCCGCCTCCTCCCGGACCACCCGGCCCAGGGCGTCGTGGCCGTAGCGGGTCGCGTTGCCCAGCCGGTCGACCAGCTCGACCAGCCGGCCGGCGGGGTTGTGGCGCCGGCGCACCTCGTGGCCCAGCGGATCCGTGGCGCTGACCAGACGCCCCTCGCCGTCGTAGCCGTACTGCCACACGGCGCCGGTGGGATCGGTGACCAGCGACAGCATGCCGGTGGCCGTGTAGTCGAAGCCCCACTTGGCGCCGCCGGGGGCGGCCAGCCCGACGAGCCGGGCCATGTGGTCGCGCTGGAGCTCGATGGTGGCACCCAGGGCGTCGACGATGCGCTCGGTGTCGCCGTGGGAGCCGGCCTCGTAGGCGGTGCGGGCACCGGTGGGCTCGACCGTGGCGGCCAGGCGGCCGGCGGGCGTCCACTCGAAGCGGTACTCGGCGCCATCGGGGGTGCGGGCCACGAGCGGGCGGCCGGCGCCGTCTCGCTCGAGGCGCAGCACCGCCCCGTCGGCGGTCGTGACCTCGGCCACCTCGCCGGACACGTGGGGCACGAACCGGGTCGCCGCCCCCAGCCCGTTCGTGATGGCCACGACGTTGCCGTCGGCGTCGTGGTCGAAGCGCACGGTCACGCCGTCGGCGTCGGTGATGGACGCCAGCAGCCCGTCGTGCACCTCCAGCTGCATCTCCCAGCCCAGCGGGCCGGCGACGCGCCGGGGCAGCACGGCGTCGTCGCCGTCGTACTCGAAAGTCATGGTGGCGCCGCCGGCCACGGTGTGGCGGGTCACGCGGTCGGCGTCGTCGTAGTCCCACCGCTCCTCGACGCCGTCGGCGCCGACCCGGGCCGCGGTGTGCCCGCCCGCGTCGAAGCCCTGGCGGGTGGTGGCCCCGTCGAAGCCGGTGGCCTCGACGCAGCGGCCCTGCGCGTCGAACGTGCGCTCCAAGCGGTGGCCGAGGTCGTCGACCAGCCCGACCAGCCGGCCGGCGGCGTCGTGCTCGTAGAGGGCGACGGGGCCGTCGCTCGTGTCGGCCACTTCGGTTCGCCGGCCGCGGTGGTAGGTGAGGACGGTCTCGCGGCCGTAGGGCGTGACCTGGGCGACGACCCGGCCCTCTGCGTCGTACTCGTTGCGGCACAGTCGCACGCCGTCGGCGTCGCGGACCTCGACCAGCAGCCCGCGGGCGTCGACGACGTAGTCGCGGTCGCCGGTCACGCGCTCGGCGCGGACCAGGTCGCCGGCCTCGTCGTAGTGGTAGCGGGCCCGGCGCCCGCACGACGACTCGACCCCGGCGATGCGGTCGTCGTCCCAGACCACGGTGAGCCGGCGCCCGCCCTCGTGGGTCAGGGCGACGAGGCGGCCACCGTCGTGCTCGCAGCGGGTGGTGCCCGTGACCGGGCCGGACATCGTGACCAGCCGCCCGGCCGCGTCGAAGCGCCACACCTCGCCGGGGTGGGGCGAGTGCCAGTCCCAGGTGAGTTCCCAGCCGCCGTGCCCGTCGCCACCCGCGCCGGACACGACCGCCAGGGCGGCGGCCAGGCCGGACACGCGCCGGTAGCCGGCGCCGGTGCGCTCGGGGTGGAACACCGCCAGCTGGCCGTCGGGCCCCTGGTAGCCGACGGTGGCGTCGGGCTGGAGGACCAGCGCCGTGCTGGCCCACGAGGCCCAACCCCGCCCGAGCGGGCCCGAGGCGACGAAGCGGGACGAGTAGGTGCGGGCCCAGCGCAGGGGTGCGAGCCGCTCGGGCCAGGTGAAGTCCTCCTCCACCTCCAGGAAGTGGCCGGTGGCGGTGCAGATCGGGTCGTTGACGAAGCCGGAGGACTGGGGGACGCCCGCGGCGATCGGGTCGTCGACCGTGACCGGCGAGCGCCGGGTGAGCTCGGCCGGGTCGAGGTCGTGCTGCGCGGCCACGGCCTCGAGCGCGGCGGTGAGCGCGGTGTCGAACGCCTGCTGGTCGGCGCTGACCAGCCCCGCGGTCACGCCGGCGGCGTCGACGAAGGCCCGGCGGACGGCCTCCACGAACAGGCGGTCGTTGCGGTAGTGCGTGACCAGGAGGCCCAGCTCGCCGCCCGACGGCCCCGACCCCATGAGGTCGGGGTTGGCGACCCCCAGCGAGCCCCCGGCGGCCACCTGGGCCTGGAACGAGTCGTAGCTCGCCCGCAGGTCGGTGATGCGCTGGTTGAGCCCGGCCGGAGCGCCGGCTCCGCCGTCGAGGATGCCGTCCGCGGCCGCCACGAAGGCCGCCAGCTTGCCGAGGTCCGCTGCTGCCGTGACCATGTGGGCGATAGAAGCACAGCCCGCGCCCGGGTTGGTGTCGCGCGGCAAACCGGGCGGAGGCGGGACCTACACTCGCCGGGCGATGGGTGGTTACTCGGCCAGCTCCGCCAACGTGAACTTCGCCTACGACCTCGCGCTGTCCGCGGCGCGGGACCTCTACGAGCTCTCCGGCACCGTCGAGGACCGCCACGACGCGTGGGTCACCGAGGCCGGCAAGGCCACCGCGGACTGGGAGGGCGGCCACCGCGACACCTTCACCCACAACCTGTCGACGGCCGGCGCGGACGCCGGCACGGTGAAGGAGGGCCTGCGCAGCCTGGCCGGTCTGTTCGCCGAGAAGTGGGCCGAGGCCCGCGGCGAGCAGAACCGCATCAACTGGGCGCGCTGGGTCCAGGCCGAGAAGGACGACGACGGCTGGCTCGAGGACGGCTACGAGTGGGTCGCCGGCGAAGACGACTACGGCGAGCCCCCGCCCAACCCGCCGGCCCCGGCCCCGCCCGACTACGCGGAGACCAGTGCCCCCGGCCACCCGGTCGTCATCCACCCCGAGTTCGAGTAGCGGGCGCGGCTCTCCGCCATCACACCGCCCTCACACGGGGGTGGTGACCTGTCCGCCATGACCGACGACCCGACCCCGCGAACGCCCCGCCGCGCCGGCCGCTGGGCCGTGGCCGCGGCCGTCGCGGTCACCGCGGTCGTGGCGGCCGGGGCCGCCGCGTGGGCCGGCGCCGGCGCCGGTGCGGACGATGCGGGCACCGGTGAGCGGGCCACCGCCCCCGCCGGCGCGGGCACGACGGTCCCCGGGCCGGGCGTGGGCGGCGCCCGGCCCGCCCCCCACCGCCACGGCAACGCCGACCGCACCGCCTACGAGGAGCGCTACGCCGCCGCCCCCGCCGGCGAGCAGCAGGCGGCCGACGACCTGGTGGCCGAGATGCGGGCCACGCTGGCCGCCTTCCCGACCGCGGCCGACGCGGAGGCCGCCGGCTACCGGCCGCCCCGGCCCGGCCGGGCGCCGGGAGGCGTCCGCCACTACGTGAACCGCGACGCCGTCCACGACGGTGCGGTGCTCGACCCGACCCGGCCCGAGGGCCTCGTCTACTACACGGGCAGCGGCGACCCGGTCCTTCTCGGGGCGTTCTTCGTCGCGCCCCGGGATGCCGAGGCCCCCTCCCCCGCCCCCGACCTCGTGACCTGGCACACCCACGACCCCGGCTGTGCCGAGTTCTTCGTCACGGCGGAGGCGCCGTGCACGGGCAGCCGCCGCATGCTCCACGTGTGGACGGCCGACCAGGTGACCTGGACCTCCCAGCGCACCGGCCACAGCGGGGAGGTGCGGGTGACCGACCCGTTCGGCGCTCCGTTCACGGCCTCGATCGCCCGCGCCGGCTAGAGGTGGGACCATACGGCCCGATGGAGGGCCGGACCGTCGTGGTCGTGGAGGACGACGATCACATCGCCGACCTGGTGGCGCTCTACCTGGGCCAGTCCGGCTTCCGGGTGGCCCGGGCCAGCCGAGCCGACGAGGGTGAGGCATTGGTCGCCGAGCACCATCCGGCGCTGGCGGTCGTCGACATCGGCCTGCCGGGGGGCGTCGACGGCCTGGAGCTGTGCCGCCGCCTCCGCCGCGACAGCCGCGTGCCGATTCTGATCCTGACGGCCCGGGGCGACGAGGCCGACCGGGTCGTGGGCCTGGAGCTGGGCGCCGACGACTACGTGACCAAGCCCTTCTCGCCCCGCGAGCTGGTGGCCCGCATTAGGGCGATCCTGCGCCGCAGCGAGGACGCGCCCGCCACGGGCGGGACCGTGGTGGTGGGCGACGTCGAGGTCGACCTGGCCCGCCACGAAGCGCGCCGGGACGGCCGCCCGGTCGCCCTGGCGCCCCGGGAGTTCGCCCTGTTGGCGGCGCTGGTCGGCAACCGCGGCATCGTGCTGTCGCGGCGCCAGCTGCTCGACCTGGCGTGGGGCTACGACTGGTACGGCGACGAGCGGACCGTCGACGTCCACGTCCGCCAGCTGCGCCGCAAGCTGGGCGACGGCCTGCCCCTCGCCACCGTCAAGCGCACCGGCTACCGGCTGGCCTAGGTCGCGTGCGCCGCCGCCTGCTCGTGGCCATCGCCGGGGCCGTGGCTGCCGCGGTGGCGGTGGTCGGCCTGGGGACGCTGCTGCTGACCCGGCTGGACATGCGCCACCGCGACGAGGAGGACATGGCCCGGCGGACCACGGAGCTGGCTGCGGTGGTGGCCGAGGTCCGCCCCGTCCGGGCCGAGGCGGCGGCGGACCTGCTGGCCCCCGCCCTCGACGCGGACGAGGTCGACCTCGTCGACATCGACGCCGCCCCCCGGTGGCTGGGCGAGGCCGACCGGGCGCGGCTGCAGACCGGCGAGTCGGTCTCGGACCGCCGGGGCGGGCGGACCTACGCCGCCGCTCCCGTGCCGCCGGCCGACGGCGTGCCGGCGACGCGGGTGCTGGTGGCCGAGGACGCGGCCGTCGCCGGCGTCGGGGCGGCGGGCCGGTGGTTCGTGATCGCCGGGGCGGCGACCGTGCTGGTCGGCGCGCTGGTGGCGGTGCGGCTGTCCTGGTCGCTGGCCGGCCCCATCGTGGCGGCCGAAGAGGCCACCCGCCGCATCGCCGGGGGCGACCTGGCCGCCCGGGTACCGGAGCCGGCCCCCGCCGACGACGAGCTCGGCCGGCTGATCCGGTCGGTGAACGCCATGGCGGCCTCGCTGGAGCGGGCCCGCAGCACCGAGCGGGACTTCCTGCTGTCGGTGTCCCACGACCTGCGCACGCCGCTGACGTCGATCGGAGGCTGGGCCGAGGCGCTGGCGGACGGCACCGCGCCCGACCCGGCGGCCGCGGGCCGGACCATCCAGGCCGAGGCGGGCCGGCTGGACCGGTTGGTGCACGACCTCCTGGACCTGGCCCGGCTGCGGGCCCGGGCCTTCACGCTGGCCCGGGGACCCGTGGACTTGCGGGACGTCGCCGCCGCCACCGCCGAGGCCGTGCGTCCCGAGCTGGCCGATGCGGGCGTGACCGTGGCGGTGGACCTCCCCGACGACCCTGTCACGGTCGACGGTGACGCCGACCGGCTGGCCCAGATCGCCGCCAACCTGCTCGAGAACGCCGGCCGGCACGCCACCTCCCGCGTCGCAGTGGCGGTCCGGGCCGACGGCGCCACGGCCTCGCTCACCGTGGCGGACGACGGCCCGGGCATCCCCCGCGACGAGGCCGCCCGGGTGTTCGACCGGCTCCACACCAGCGCCCGGCCGGCCGCCCGGGCCGGACCGGGCACCGGGCTGGGCCTGGCCATCGTCCGGGAGCTGGCCCGGGCCATGGGCGGCGACGCCGCGGTGGTCGGAGCGGGCCGGGGGGCCCGGCTGGAGATGCGGCTACCCCTCATGCCGCCCTCACCCGCCCATCACACGGGCGCGGTCCCCTCGGGGACGTGAGCGACACCTCCTCCGCCAGCCTCAACCGGACCTGCCTGGCCGGGGCGGCCGCCGCCTCGGCCGGTGCCGGCCTCGTCCACGCCGCCGCGGCCGGCGCCCACGGCGGCGACCGGAGCCTGGCGGCCCTGTTCGCCGTGTGCGCCATCGCCCAGGTCGGCTGGGCGGCGCTCGCCGCCCTGCGCCCGTCCCGCCCGGCGGCGGTGGCCGGACTGGCGCTCAACGGCGCGGCGCTCGTGGCGTGGGCGCTGTCGCGCACCAGCGGGCTGCCCGTGATCGACGCCCTGCGGGAGGCAGAGGACGTCGGCACGCAGGACCTGATCGCCGCGCTCCTGGCGGGAGCGGCCGTCCTGGGCGCCGGCGCAGCGCTGGTGGTCCCCCGCCGGCTGGCGCTGCCGGCGGTGCTCGCGGCGCTGGGAGTGACCGCGCTGGTGCTGCCCGCCGTCCCCGCGATGGCGGCGGGCCACACCCACGGCGGGGACGACGGCCACGACCGCCCGGCCGGCGAACACGTCCCGGGCGATCCCGCCGCGGTCGACCACACCCACGAGGCGTCGGAGCCGGCGGCGGAGGCGAACGGGCACGAGCACCACGACGTCCCCGAGCGGCTGGACCACGAGCCGACCGAGGACCAGCTCGACGCCGCCCGGGAGCTCATCGACGAGACCGCCGCCGCCGCCACCGGCTACGCCGACGTCAACGCGGCGACGGCCGCCGGCTACCGCTCGATCGGCGACGGGGCCAGCGGCTACGAGCACTTCGTGAACCCGGCATTCATGGCCGACGGCGCGGTCCTCGACCCGCAGCGCCCGGAGTCGCTGGTCTACGAGGTCGGCGCCGACGGCGCCCGGCGGTTCACGACCATCATGTACACGCTGGCGCCGGGCTCGACGATGGACGACGTCCCCGACATCGCCGGCAACCTCACGGTCTGGCACACCCACGGGAACCTGTGCTTCGCCCCGGGGACCGTGCGGCTGGCCGGCGCCGTCGTCGACGGGGCCTGCCGCCCCGGCGGGGTCAACCGACCCAGCGCCCCGATGCTCCACGTCTGGGTCGTCCCCAACGATTGCGGCCCGTTCGCCGGCACCGACCGCCGCCAGGCCACCGGCTCGTGCGTCGAGGACTCCTCGCTCTAGCCCCGGGCCAGCACGGCCATGGCGGCGTTGTGGCCGCCGATGCCGCTCACGCCCCCGCCGCGGCGGGCGCCCGAGCCGCACACGAACAGGTTGGCGACGTCGGTCTCGACGCCCCACGCCCCCGGCCGACCGGCGGGCCCGTCGTCGCCATCGTCGCCCGCCCACGGCCAGGCCAGGTCGCCGTGGAAGATGTGGCCGCCCGGCATCCCGAGGCTCGCCTCCAGCTCGAGCGGGCTCACCGCCTCCACGCACGGGCGGCCATCGGCGTCGGTGGCCAGGCAGTCGGCCAGCGGCTCCGCCAGGTAGGCGTCGAGACCGGCCAGGTGGCGGCGGGCGGCCTCGTCGCGCACCGCGGGCCCGCCGTCGCCGGTGAACAGCCGGGCCGGCTCGTGCAGGCCGAACAGCGTCAGCGTGTGCACCCCCCGCGCTGCCAGATCCGGGCCGAGGATCGACGGGTCGGTGAGCGTGTGGCAGTAGACCTCGCCCGGCAGGGGGTCCGGCAGCGTGCCGCCCGCGGCCGCGGCGTGGGCCGCCTCCAGCTGGGCGTAGCCCTCGTCGATGTGGAACGTGCCGGCGAACGCCACCGCCGGGTCGTGGCCGCTGCGCAGCCGGGGCAGCCGCGCCAGCACCATGTTGATCTTGACCTGGGCGCCCTCCGGCCCGGGCCCCGCCGCCGCACGCCCCCGCAGCCGGTCCAGCACCACAGGCGCCACCCCGGCCAGCACCACGCCGGCGCCCACGGTCCGCTCGGCGCCGCCCTCGACGTAGGTGACCTCGCCGGACCGCCCGTCGGCCGCCACCGAGGTGGCTTCGGTCCGGGTCACCAGCTCGGCCCCCGCGGACCGGGCCGCCGCCTCCAGTGCGGCGGTGACCGCGCCCATGCCGCCGACCGGGACCCGCCACTCCCCGGTCCCGTTGCCGATCACGTGGTACAGGAAGCAGCGGTTCTGCACCCGCCCCGGGTCATGGGCCGCTGCGAAGGTGCCGATCAGCGCGTCGGTCAGCACGACGCCCCGCACCGTGTCGTCCCGGAACCGGGACTCCAGGGCCTCGCCCAGCGGCCGGGCCACCAGGTCGTCCCAGGCCCGGTCACCGATCCGGGCCCGGACCTCGCCGGCCGGCCGCAACGGCTCCAGCAGCGTGGGCGCCACCGCGGCGGCGAGTGCGGCCGCGTCGGCGTAGAACGCCTGCCAGGCTGCGTACCCGCGGCCCGAGCCCGTGAGCTCGCGGAACGACGCCTCGGTGGCGGGGCCGGGGTCTCGCTCGACGAACAGCCCGAGGTCCCGGCCCTCCCGCCGCACCGGCGTGAACGACGCCACCGGCCGGGACGCCAGCCGGATCGGCAGGCCCAGGTCCTCCACGATGCGGTCCGGCAGCAGGCTGACCAGGTACGAGTAGCGGGACAGCCGGGCGTCGACCCCGGGGAACACCCGGCCGCTGACCGCCGCACCGCCGACGTGGTCCGCTCGTTCCAGCACGCACACCGACCGCCCGGCCCGGCCGAGGTACGCCGCGGCCACCAGGGCGTTGTGCCCCCCGCCCACGATCACGACGTCGTAGCGGTCACGCGCGGGCATCGGCCACCACCTCCTGGACGAACCGGCCGGCCTCGTGGGCCCGGGCTGTCAGCGACGGGAAGTGCTCCGGCGACGGCCGGCCGGTCCGGTAGGCCAGCCCCTCCTCGATCACCGGCCGCCAGCGGTCGTCGAACGTGGCCAGCGCGTACTCGCCGGCCGCCTCCTTGCTGACCACCTCGCCGGTCGCGACCGTGCAGTGCAGGCGGGGGGCGCCGAGCACGCCCCACGACACCAGCCACCGGGCGCCGAGCCGCCGGGCCCGCGGGCGGGCCAGCACGCCCGCCGCCCACGACGACCAGTAGCCCTCCAGGTTGGCGAGGTTCCAGTCCCGCAGCGCCCCCGGCTCGGGGTCGAGGCCGAGGCTCGCCGGGCCCGGTCCCCGCACGGCGACGCCCCGGCTGGCCAGCACCGACCACATCACCGGGTTCACGTCGAAGCCCCGGCCGGGGTGGAACTCGTGGCCGACGTGCGACGCCACCGGCACGATCGTCGTGACCGGCCGGGACAGGTCGCCGGCGGCCACGTACACGGCGTTGACCGTGCCCGGGATCCGCAGCCGCCCCCGGGCCAGGGCCCGCGCCACCGAGCCCGCCCCCGCCGCCACGTGGACCAGCCGCAGGCGCCGCAGGTCGTCGGGGCCGAAGGGGCCGTCGGTGACCGCCACGACGTCGAGGTCGCTGTAGCCGGGGCGGTAGGCGCCGAGGGCGGCGGAGCCGACCAGGTACAGGCCGAGAACCCGGCCGGGCAGCAGCCGGTCCACGTGGCGCAGGTAGCGGTCGACGCGCGGGCGGGCCTCGCCGGGCACGGTGGCGGTGACCATCCCCCCGGGTCTAGCCGAACAGCAGCGAGTAGTCCGCGCCCTTGCGGAGGTGGTGGCCGCCGTCGATCGGCAGGTTCACCCCCGTGATCCACGACGACTCGGGCCCGGCCAGGAACCGGACGGCCGCCGCGATGTCCTCGACGGTGCCCACCCGCCCGAGCGGCATCCCGGCCAGGTAGTCGTCGAGCAGCTTCCCGCCCCCGGTGATCGGCGCCATCAGATCGTCGTCGACGATGCCGGGCTGGACGCTGTTGACCCGGATCCCCGCGTCACCTAGCTCCTCGGCCGCGTACCGGCACACCATGTCGATGCCGGCCTTGGCCGCGCCGTAGGCCCACAGCCAGCGGTGGGGGAAGTGGCCGGCACCGGACGACATGCCGACGATCGAGCCGCCGCCCGCCGCCTTCATGGCCGGCACCGCGTGCTTGATGCACAGCATCGTGCCGACCAGGTTGAGGTCGACGGTGGCCCGGATGGCGTCCGCGTCGGCGGTGTCGAACCCGCCCAGGTGGAGCGACCCGCCGGCATTGGCGAACAGGATGTCGAGCCCGCCGGTCGGCTCGGCCGCGAAGACCACGGCCGCTGCCACCTGGTCCTCGACGGTGACGTCGGCGACGACGTGGCGGATCGAGCCGCCTTCGCCGACCTGCGGCCCGATCGCCTCCACGGCCCGGGCCAGCTTGTCCTCGGTGCGGCCGCAGACGGCGACGTGGGCGCCGTCGGCGGCCAGCCGAGTCGCGGCGGCGAGGCCGATGCCGCTGCCGCCGCCCGTGACCAGGGCGGTGCGGCCGGTGATGGTCGACATGGGTCAGGCTCCGATCGCGGCCGTCGGGGTGAAGGCCACGGGCATGCTCTCGTAGCCGCTGACGAAGTTGGCGGGCCGGCGGGTGGGCTCGGCATCCTCGGCGAGGTGGAGGTCCGGCAACCGGTCGAGCAGCCGCTCGTAGGCCACCCGGACCTCGAGCCGGGCCAGCGCCGCGCCGAGGCAGAAGTGGGGCCCGAACCCGAAGGCCACGTGCTCGTTGGGCGTGCGGGCCAGGTCGAACGCGTCGGGGTCGGGGAACTGGTCGCCGTCCCGGTTGGCCGACGGGTACAGCAGCAGCAGCTTCTGCCCGGCGGCGATGCGGGACCCGGCCAGCTCGACGTCCCGGCTGGCGGTGCGGGCCATGTTCTTGATGGGCGACACCCACCGCAGCGACTCCTCGACCGCGCCCGGCACCAGGTTGCGGTCGGCGGCGAGACGGTCCCAGCGGTCGGGGTCGCACAGCAGCTGGTAGAGGCCGCCCGTGATGACGTGGCGGGTGGTCTCGTCGCCGCCGATGAGGATGAGCAGCGACTCGTACACGACCTCGTCGTGGCTCAGGCGGTCGCCGTCCACCTCGGCGTGGACGAGCACGCTCATCAGGTCGTCCCGGGGGCAGCGCGCCCGGTCGTCGATCACATCGCCGATGTAGGACGTGTAGGCCTCGAACGCGCCGAGCATGCCGGCCACCAGCTCGGGGTCGGACTGACCCTGGCCCCGCATGAGGTCGTCCGACCACCGCAGCAGCGTGGGGTGGTCCTCGGTGGCTACGCCGAGCGCGTCGCCGATCATCACCAGCGGCAGCCAGGCGGCGAAGTCGCCGACCATGTCGGCGGCGCCCGCCTCGCAGAAGCCGTCGACCAGCCTGTCGACGACCTCGGTGATGCGGGCCTCCTGGTCGCGCACCCGCCGTGGCGTGAACCCCCGGTTGACCAGCTTGCGCCGCCGCAGGTGGTCGGGGTCGTCCATGTCGATCATCATCGGCGTCGGCCCGGAGTCGGGCCGGATGCCGCCCGCGCTGCTGAACGTGTCTGGGTCCGTCGACACCGCCCGGACGTCGTTGTAGCGGGTGACGCCCCACACCTGGCCCGCCTCGTCCCAGTGGACGGGGTCGTCGGCCCGCAGGCGGGCCAGGGTCGCGTGGGGGTCGCCGCCCCAGAAGTCCCCGCTGGCGATCGACATGTGCGGGATTCTGAACCGCCGTTCAATCACTGTCCAGCGGGACACCCCCGCCGCGGACGCTACGGGTTGTCGGTGTCGGACAGCTTGCGGACGGGGGGTCGCCCGCGGCCCCAGTGTTGCACCATCACGGTGGGTAGGCGGGGTCACGTGCCGTAGCGGGCGGCCAGGTCGGCGCCGATGCGGGCCAGCTCGGTGCGGACGGGCTCGGGCTCCAGGACCTCGATCGTGACGCCGAACCCGGCGAGCTGCTCGGCCAGGCCGGTGGCCGTGTGGGCGGCGACGACCAGCCTGGCGGGGGTGCCGTCGCGGGCCTCGGCCACGACCCGGCAGTGGCGACCGAAGCGGTCGCGCAGGATCGGGACCAGGCGGGCCGGGGCCAGGACGGTGGCCGCCACCCGGGACCGGGCCCGCTCGACCTCCTCGACGACCTCCCGCCACAGGGCGTCGAGGTCGGCGCCCTCGGGTCGGGTGGCGGCGTCGGCGGTCACCTCCACGTCCTCCATGCGCTCGACCCGGAACGTCCGCCGACCGCGGTCGGTGCCCGCCACCAGGTACCAGGCGTCGTCCTTGTCGACCAGGCCCCAGGGGTCGACCACCCGGACCGCGGCGGGTCGGCCCCGGCCGGCGTAGCCGAACCGCACCCGCCGGCGACGCGCGACCGCGTCCCGCAGGGTGTCGACCACGGGCGGCCGGGCCCGCTCCCGCTCGCCCCACCGCGCCGCGTCGACCACCACGGCCCGGGCTGCGGCCTCGGCCTCGTCGCGGAAGGTGCCCGGCAGCGAGACCACCAGCTTGCGCAGCGCGGCCCGGGCCTCGGGGACGGGGCTGGCCGCCGGGCCGACCAGCGCGAACAGGGCCCTGGCCTCGCCGGCGGTGAGCCCGGTGAGGTCGGTGCGGGCGCCGCCGAGCAGCGACCAGCCCCCGCCCCGGCCGACCTGGGGGTACACGGGGACGCCGGCGGCGGACAGGGCCTCCAGGTCGCGGCGGGCGGTGGTCACCGACACCTCCAGCTCGCCGGCCAGCTCGGCCGCGGTCACCCGCCCGCGGGCCTGGAGGACGAGGAGGGCGGCCACGAGGCGGTCGGCGCGCACGGACCGATCTTCCCTCGCAAAGTGGTCACAACGTGAACACTTTTGTCGCGGATGCTGGTCACAGCCAACCGAGCGAAAGGAGCAGCCATGCTGCGAGGACTGACCACCGTGAGCTACTGGGCCGACGACCTGGAGGCCGCCGCGAACTGGTACACCGAGGTCCTGGGAATCGAGCCCTACTTCGCCGGCGCCCGCGGCGGCTACTACGAGTTCCGGATCGGCGACTACCAACACGAGCTCGGCCTCATCGACCGCCGCTACCAGCCCGAGGGCGTGGCCGGCGGACCGGGCGGGACCGTCGTCTACTGGCACGTGGACGACGTCGACGCAGCCGTCGACCGGCTGGTCGGCCTGGGTGCCGACCTGCACGAGGCCCCCCGCGACCGGGGCCAGGGCTTCGTCACCGCCACCGTGATCGACCCGTTCGGCAACATCCTGGGGGTCATGTACAACCCCCACTACCTGGACGTCCTGACCGGCGCCGGGCGGGCCGCCGCGAATTGAGCGTACTCTTCCGCTCATGTCGATCGCGATCACCGATGAGCACCGGGCACTGGCCGGCACGGCCTCCGACTTCCTCGGCAAGCGGGACGCCCGGGGGGCCGCCCGGGCGCTGCTGGAGGCACCGGACGAGGGGCGCCCGCCGTTCTGGGACGACCTGGTCGGCCTTGGGTGGCCGGGGCTGCACGTGCCCGAGGAGCACGGCGGCTCGGGCTTCGGCCTCGAGGAGCTCGTGGTCGTGGTCGAGGAGCTGGGCCGGGTGGTCGCACCCGGCCCCTTCGTCCCCACGGTGATCGCCAGCGCGGTGCTGGCCGAGGTCGGCGGCGACGCCGCGGCCGAGCTGCTGCCCGGCCTGGCCGACGGCTCGCTGGCGGGCGCCGTGGCCCTGGCGGGAGACGTCACGGTCGACGGCGGCACCGCCTCCGGCCCGGCCGGATCCGTGCTGGGTGGCGGGATGGCCGACGTGCTCCTGGTCGCCGTCGGCGACGACGTGGCGGTGGTCCGGGCGGGTCAGGGCGTCACGATCGAGACCCCGACCAACCTCGACCCGACCCGCCGGAGTGCCCGCGTCACCCTCGACGGCGCACCGGCGACCGTGCTGCCCGGGGCCCGCCGGACCCTGGTCGACGTGGCCCGCACCATCCTGGCGGCCGAGGCCGTGGGGGTGGCCCGCGAGTGCACCGAGCAGGCGGCCGCCTACGCCAGGGAGCGCATCCAGTTCGGCCGGCCGATCGCCATGTTCCAGGCGGTCAAGCACCATTGCGCCAACATGGCCGTCGCCGCCGAGCTGGCCACCAGCGCCGTGTGGGACGCCGCCCGGGCGGCCGCAACCGGCGGCGACCAGTTCACCTACGCCGCCGCGGTCGCCGCCACGCTGGCCGCGCCCGCCGCCGACCTGTGCGCCAACCTCAACACCCAGGTCCACGGCGGCATCGCCATCACGTGGGAGCACGACGCCCACCTCTACATGCGGCGGGCCACCACGCTGCTGCCCTACCTGGCCGCCGAGGAGGCGGCCGAGGAGGTCACCGACCTCACCCGCCGCGGCGTGATCCGGGCCAAGGCCGTCGAGCTGCCGCCCGAGGCCGAGGGGATCCGCAACGAGGTCCGGGCCTTCGCCGACCGGATCAAGGACCTGCCGTCCGACGAGCAGCGCAACGAGCTGATCGACACCGGCTACGTCATGCCCCACTGGCCCAAGCCCTACGGGCGTGAGGCCGGCGCAGTCGAGCAGCTGGTCATCGAGCAGGAGTTCGCCGACACCGGCGTCAAGCGGCCCGGCTACGGCATCACCGGCTGGGTCATCCTCACGCTGCTCCAGTACGGCACCGAGGACCAGATCGACCGCTGGGTGCGGCCGGCACTGGAGCAGAAGGTCATCTG
The DNA here is from genome assembly GCA_035649475.1 of Acidimicrobiales bacterium. Lineage (GTDB taxonomy): Bacteria > Actinomycetota > Acidimicrobiia > Acidimicrobiales > VFJN01 > ZC4RG19. The sequence continues at coordinate 8,686 of DASRJM010000191.1, read as the reverse complement.
GTGCCAGCTGTTCTCCGAGCCCGACGCCGGGTCCGACGCCGCCGGCATCAAGACCCGGGCCACCCGGGTCGAGGGCGGCTGGCTGGTCAACGGCCAGAAGGTGTGGACCAGCGGCGCCCACGTCGCCGGCATGGGCTTCGCCACCGTGCGGACCAACCCCGACGTCCCCAAGCACGACGGCATCACGATGATGGTCATGGACATGCACGCCGACGGCGTCGAGGTCCGGCCCCTGAAGATGACGACCGGCGGCTCCGAGTTCAACGAGGTGTTCTTCAACGACGTGTTCGTCCCCGACGACGACGTGGTCGGCCCGGTCGATGGCGGCTGGACGGTGGCCCGGGCCACGCTCGGCAACGAGAGCGTGAGCATCGGCGGTGGCCAGGGCGGCATGTCGATGCCCGGCTCGGCGCTGCTGCCCGGCTTCGACGCCCACCCCGAGCGGCTCACCGGCGGCGCGGGGCGCATCGGGCGCTACGCGGCCGCCCACCAGGCGATGGGCCTGCTCAACCTGCGCAGCGCCAACCGGGCGGTGGCCGGCGCCGGCCCCGGGCCGGAGGGCGCGATGACCAAGCTGATCCTGTCCGAGATCGGCCACGAGGCAGCCGCGATCCTCACCGAGCTGAGCGGCCCCGACGCCGTGTTCATGGACGGCCCGGGAGCCATGAGCAACGCCCTCGTGCTCATGCATCGGGGCATGTCGATCGCCGGCGGAACGTCGGAGATCAAGCGGAACCAGATCGGCGAGCGGATCCTCGGGCTGCCCCGCGATCCGCTCATCAAGTAGCGGTCGCACACGGCCGTCGAGTAGGCACCTCCCCCGTGCCCCCCGACCGCGCCACCACGGAGCCCGTCGTCGTGCGCCTGCACGGCGCCGGGGGCCTGACCCTGGCCGCCGACGTCGGCGGGCCCGACGACGGGCCCGCCGTCGTGCTCCTGCACGGCGGCGGCCAGACGCGCCACTCGTGGCACGGGACCTGGCGCACGCTCGTGGACGCGGGATGGCGGTGCTGGTCGGTCGACATGCGGGGGCACGGCGACAGCGACTGGGCCCCGGACGGGGACTACTCCCTGGGTGCGTTCGCCGACGACGCCCGGGCGATCGCCACGTCGCTGCCGACCCCGCCGATCCTGGTCGGCGCGTCGCTCGGCGGGCTGTCGTCGCTCGTCGCCATCTCGGAGAGCGACCCGCAGGAGGCGACGGCCCGGGCCCTGGTGCTCGTGGACGTGGCCCACCGGATCGAGGAGGCGGGGACCCAGCGGATCGGCGACTTCATGACCGGCAACCTCGACGGCTTCGCCTCGCTGGAGGAGGCGGCCGACGCCATCGCCGCCTACAACCCGCACCGGCCCCGTCCCACCGACCTGTCGGGGCTGGCCAAGAACCTGCGCCAGCGGCCCGACCGGCGCTGGGTCTGGCACTGGGACCCGGCGTTCGTGCAGGGCAAGTTCGGCTCGGTCGACGAGACCCGTTCGCTCGGCAACGCGCCGCTCCTCAGCGACGCGGTCGCGTCCCTGGGGATCCCGGCCCTGCTGGTCCGGGGCCGCAGCAGCGACCTGCTGAGCCAGGAGGGTGCCCGCGACTTCATGGCGCTCGCCCCCCACGCCGAGTTCGCCGACGTCGCCGGCGCCGGCCACATGGTGGCCGGCGACCGCAACGAGGTGTTCAACCGGGCGATCCTCGACTTCCTGGAGCGCCACCGGCCGTCCTAGTCGATCTGGCGGCGTGCACGCCGACATCTCGGCGCATACGCCGCCAAATCGCGTCTACAGGTCCGCGATCCAGCCCTTCACCTGCTCGATGAGCTTGACCGGGTCGGGGCCGATCGGCGTCACGTTGAGGGTGGTGACGCCGCTCTCCTTGAACGCTGCCAGCCGCTCCCGCACGTAACCCTCGGAGCCGCACAGGGTCATGGCCTCCAGCAGGCCGTCCGGAACCAGCGCCGCGGCCTCGTCCTTGCGGCCGTCGAGGTACAGGTCCTGGATCTGCTCGGCCTCGGCCTCGTAGCCGTACCGCTTGATCAGGTCGTTGTAGAAGTTGCGACCCTTGGCCCCCATGCCGCCGGTGTAGAGCGCCACCGTCCCCCGGGCGAACTCGCGCACGCGCTCCGCGCCCTCGCCGACCGACAGCAGCCCGCCGGCCACGACGTCGAGCGGGCCCAGGTCGGGTGATCGCTTGGCGGCGCCGGCCGCCAGGTCGTCGCCCCACACCTGCTTGGCCTTCTCCGGCAGGTAGAACAGCGGCAGCCAACCGTCGGCCAGCTCCGCGGTCATCTCCACGTTCTTGGGGCCGAGCGAGGCGACGTAGATCGGGATCGCGCTGCGCACCGGGTGGTTGATCAGCTTGAGCGGCTTGCCGAGTCCGGTCCCCTGCCCCGGGGGCAGCGGGATCTGGTAGCTGGTGCCCTGGTGCTCGACCTTCTCGCGGCGCCACACCTGCCGGCAGATGTCGATGATCTCCCGGGTGCGGCCGAGCGGCCGGTCGTAGACCACGCCGTGGAAGCCCTCGATGACCTGGGGCCCGGAGGCGCCGAGGCCGAGCACGCAGCGCCCGTCGGACAGCGCGTCGAGGCCGGCGGCGGTCATGGCCAGCACCGAGGGCGTGCGGGTGTAGAGCGGCAGGATGCCGGACCCGATCTTCACCCGCTCGGTGCGGGCGGCCAAATAGCCCATGCTCGTGGGGGCGTCGAAGGTGTAGGCCTCCGCCACCCACACCAGGTCGAGGCCGGCCTTCTCGTAGGCGACGACCTGCTCGACCCCTTCCTTGAACCCCCCGGCGTAGGAGAGCTGCATGGACAGTTGCATCGTGGCTCCTCGGACGTTCGGCGTGGAATAGAGAGTACTTTTCTTCAGACGTGGGCGTCGAGGAAGCCGAGCGCGGCGTCGATGAAGCGGAAGTCCTTCGGCGTGGCGAAGTGGTCGACGTTCCGCAACGGGACGAACGTGGCGTCCGGCAGCGCCTCCACCAGCGGATCGGCCGGGCCGGCGAAGTCCCGGTCGCCCAGCACCACCAGCACCGGGCAGGTGACCTTGGCGAGCACGCCGGTGTCGAGGCGCGGCCGGGGGCTGCGGATGCAGGCGGCCAGGGCGGCCCGGTCGGCGCCCGGCTGGGTGGCCAGGCCGGCGAAGTACTGCACGACCGGGTTGGCGGGGTCGCCTTGGCCCTCGATCGCCTGGCCGATGACGTCGGAGGTGTCGGTCCGGAAGAGGTTGGCGCCGACCCCGGCCACGACGATGCGCGAGAACCGGGTGGCGTCCTCGACGGCCAGGGTGAGGATCATCCGGGCACCCATCGAGAACCCGATGGCGTCCACCGGCCGATCGGGCAGCGCGGCGGCCAGGTGGCCCTCCATGCCCGCGTAGGCCTCGGGCGCGTGGGGCTTGGGCGCCTCGCCGTGGCCCAGCAGGTCGGGGGCGATGACCGGGCGGCCGGCGTCGCCCAGCAGGTCGATCCACCCGTTGTCGCCCCACGTGCGGGCTGCGGAGGTGGCGAAGCCGTGGACGAGGAGAACCGGTTCGTCGCGCATGGCCGCCCGTTCTACCGGACGGCGGCAGTCACGGCTCGACCGAGCCCTGGAGCATAAACAGCTCGAAGGGGTGGAGGACGGCGCTGAACAGCCCCTCCGCCACGCCCGGATCGCCCTCCATGATCGCCCGGGCGGCGTCCTCGCCCTCGGCCCGCACGACGATGGTCGCGAACGTGTCGCCGGGCGTGGTCGTGCGCCCGGCCACCGCCAGCCGCCCGTCCCGGTACAGGCCGAGCGTGTAGTCCCAGTGGCGGGCGGTGAGCGCCGCCTCGTCCGGCGTCGGTCCGGTCTGGAGAATCTCGGGCCGGGTGGGCCGCAGCACGTAGCAGAACCAGGATTCGTCCATGTCGCCCCCCGTTCGTAAGTGTTAGCTAACCATAGCCTCGCCTCGATGACTCGCGGGGCTCCGCGACGTCAGAGTGGGTATGGCGAGATGAGGAGGAGAACGCCTATGAGCCTTCCCAGGATCACGACCCGTGACGAGTGGTTGGCGGCGCGGACCGAGCTGCTGGCCAAGGAGAAGGAGCTGACCCGCCAGCGCGACGCCCTCAACATCGAGCGCCGCAACCTGCCGATGGTGGAGATCACGAAGGACTACACGTTCGACGGCCCCGATGGCACTGTGCGGTTGCCGGACATGTTCGGCGGCCGCCCGCAAATGATCATCTACCACTTCATGTTCGACCCCGACTGGGACGAGGGGTGCCCCAGCTGCACCGCCGGGACCGACGAGCTGAGCGCCGGGTTCCTCGACCACCTCCACACGCGGGACACCAGCTACGCCTTGGTGTCGCGGGCGCCGCTCGAGAAGTTGGAGCGCTGGAAGCGGCAGCGCGGCTGGGACCTGCCCTGGTACTCGTCCAACGGCAGCGACTTCAACTACGACTTCGGGGTCACGATCGACGACCGCGTGCGGCCGCCCGAGTACAACTACCGGACCCGGGCCGAGTGGGAGGCGATGGGCTCGTCCCTCGGCGAGCCGGGCGAGTCGATGGAGCTCCCGGGCCGCAGCTGCTTCCTCCGGACGGACGGCCGGGTGTTCCACACGTACTCGCAGTACGCGCGGGGCCTGGAGTCGACCGGCGGGTCGTACTACTTCCTCGACCTGACCGCTCTCGGCCGCCAGGAGGACTGGGAGGAGCCCAAGGGCCGCAGTGACGCGGTCCGGGGCAACCAGCCCGACTTCGCCTCCTGAGCGGGCGGTACCGTGGGCGGAGCGTGAGCTTCCCCGTCGGTGCTGCCGAATCGTCCACCAGGATCGTGCGGCGGCGCGGCCGCGGGGCGCGCGTGGTCGCGGTCGCGGCCGTCGTTGCCCTCGGGGCGGTCGGCGTGACGCGACTCGGCGACGACGACGAGCCGCCCCCGCCCGAGCCGGCCCCGCCCGCAGCCGACGCTTACTTGACCGGGGCGAAGCGCCTGCTGGGTGCGTGGTCGTTCTCGTTCCGGGGGACCGTCCGCGCCGGCGTCCCGACCTGGCTGCGGCCCGACCCCGCGCCCGGGTACGCCACGGTCGAGGGCAGCGTGCACCTGCCCCTGTCGATCACTCACGAGCGGGCGGTCGACGCCAGCGGCCGTGCGGTCGAGGTGGCCACGTCGGCGTCCAGCGTGTGGGCCCGGTCCGCCCCCCGCCGCCGCGACCTGGCCAGCGCCCCCTGGGCCGCGGCGGCCGGCAACCCGGGGACCGACCGACTCGGCCTCGCCCTGGTCGCGGACGCCATCCGCACGGGGGCGGGCGCCCGCGAGGTGTCGGCCAGCGGCGGCCGGCGGGTCCTCGAGGCCCGCCTGCCGGCCGACGAGCGCGAGCGCCGGGAGCGATGCGCGCACTGCCGCCTCGATCCCGCCCTGGCCGGGGGGCAGGCGACGGTGACGCTCGACGCCGACGGCGACATCGTCCGGGCCAAGCTCGTCGCGGCACGCGGGGAGGTGTGGATGACGCTCGAGCTCAGCGTGCTGCGGATCCCCGACCTGGGCTCGCTCGACCTCGCCGACATCGCGGCGGCGCCGCGCGCAACCGTGCGCGTCGACGGCCTGCTGAGCGCAGGCGCCACCCCGGTGGAGCTGGGGACGCTCCCGACCGGATGGGCGCTCACCAGTGCCACGACCGGGCGGGGGCCCGCCGGAAGCGGGGTCCATCCTGCGGCGCGGGACTGCGACTGGATGGAGCTGCGCTACGACGACCTCGGCGGGTGGCGGTCCGAGGGCATGTCCCTCGTCGTCACCCCCGCCTCCTGCCCGGACCCTGTCCACGCCGACGTGCGGGCGCAACCGTTCACGGTCGGATCGTTCAGCGGGACGATGTTCCTGGGCGACGGCGTCATGGCCGACGGCACCACGAGGGTCCGGTTCGTCAGCTTTCTCCCCAGCGACCGGGCGGCAGCCCTGCTCGCATCCGTTCGGCCGTTCTCGGCAGCCGCCTGACCACCTGGCGGACCTCGCCCGCGGGCTGGGCATCACGGTCGCCCACCGCCGGGCCGTGGTGTCCGGACGGGTTGCGGTCGCCGACCTCAGGCCAGCGTCGCCTCGATGAGGCGGTCGACCGCGCCCTGGAGCCGCTCCCGGGGGAAGCGGCGGGGGTCGAGGGCGGCCTGGGCCCCGAGGCCGTCGACGGCGGCCACCAGCACGTCGACCGACGCGCCCCGCCGGTCGTCGCCCAGGGCGGGCGCAGCCCGCCGCACCCGCCCGTCGAGGAACTCCCGCCACTCGTCGTAGCGCCGCTCCTGCTCGGCCCCGAGGGCCGGGTCCGCCGCCAGCAGCCCGAAGAACGCCAGCCGCACCTGCCATTCCGTGCGGCGGGTGTCGTCCAGCGGCAGCGCCTCCAGCACCACCGACCGCAGGACCTCGACCGGGTCGTCGCCGCTCAGGTGGGCCAGCATGCGCTCGACGGTGGCCCCGTGGACCTGGCGCAGCGCGGCCCGCAGGACCTCGCCCTTGTTGGCGAAGTAGTGGGTGACCCGGCCGGTGGTGCAGTTCGCGACCTCGGCGATGCGACGGACCGTCGCCGCCTCGACACCCTCCTCGGCGATCACCCGCCAGGTGGCATCGACCAGCTCGGCCCGGCGCCAGTCGTGGTCGATGACCTTCGGCACGGCGCGCAGCCTAGCCGTTGCGTAACAGGTGTTGCGCGATCCGGGCGCCGACCACTACTTTGCCGGAACATGTGTTACGCGATGCTGAGGGGGCGTGTATGACCGCGGGCTCGGGGACGACCGTCGACAAGGAGGCTCTGAAGCGTCGCTACGCGGACGAGCGGGAGAAGCGCCTCCGGCCCGACGGCATTCGCCAGTACACCCGGCTCGCCGACCAGCTGGGCCGCGAGCTCGACGACCCCTACATGCCGCTGGTCCCCCGCGAGCCGGTGACCGACCACGTCACCTTCGCCTTCATCGGCGGCGGCTTCGCCGGCCTCCTCACCGGCGCCCGGCTCCGGGAGGCCGGTGTCGAGGACGTGCGCATCCTCGACAAGGCGGGCGACTTCGGCGGCACCTGGTACTGGAACCGCTACCCCGGCGCCCAGTGCGACACGGCCTCGTTCGTGTACATGCCGCTCCTCGAGGAGACCGGCCACATGCCGACCGAGAAGTACGCGCACGCGCCCGAGATCCTCGAGCACTGCCGGCGGATCGGGAAGCAGTACAACCTCTACGAGAACGCGCTGTTTCACACCGAGGTCACCGACCTGACCTGGGACGAGGGCCGCTCCCGCTGGATCGTCCGCACCGATCGCGGCGACGAGTTCACTGCCACGTACCTCGGCACGGGCACCGGCCCGCTGCACGTCGCCAAGCTGCCCGGCATCCCCGGCATCGGGTCGTTCCGGGGCCACTCCTTCCACACCAGCCGCTGGGACTACGCCTACACCGGCGGCGGCCCGGACGGCACGCCGATGGACCGTCTGGCCGGCAAGCGGGTCGCGATCATCGGCACCGGCGCCACCGCGGTGCAGTGCGTCCCCCACCTGTCCCGGGCCACCGGCGAGCTGTACGTCTTCCAGCGCACGCCGTCGTCGGTGGACGTGCGGGACAACCGGCCGACGGACCCCGACTGGTTCGCCGAGATCGCCACGCCCGGCTGGCAGCAGCGGTGGCTGGAGAACTTCTGCGCGAACCAGTCCGGCGCCCTGCCGGGCGAGGACCTGGTGCAGGACGGCTGGACGGACCTCGCCCGCCGGGTGCGGGAGCGGATCCTGACCCTGCCGCCCGACGACATGACGCCCGAGAAGATGATGGAGGCGTTCGAGGACTCCGACTTCGAGAAGATGGAGGAGATCCGGTCCCGGGTCGACGCGATCGTCAGAGACGCGGACACGGCGCAGAACCTGAAGGCCTGGTACCGCCAGCTGTGCAAGCGGCCGTGCTTCCACGACGAGTACCTCGAGGCGTTCAACAACCCGACGACCCACCTGATCGACACCGACGGCCAGGGCGTCGAGCGCATCACCGAGGCCGGCGTGGTGGTGGCCGGCGTCGAGTACCCGGTCGACTGCATCATCTACGCCAGCGGGTTCGAGGTCGGCACCGAGCCGACCAGCCGGGCGGGCTACGACCCGGAGGGCCGCGACGGGCGCCGCCTGTCGGACCACTGGGCCGGGGGCATGCGGACGCTGCACGGCGTCCACGTCCACGGGTTCCCCAACCTGTTCCTGGTCCAGCCGGCCCAGGGCGCCAACCTGATCTCCAACGTTCCCCACAACCTGAGCGACGCGGCGGTCACGATCGCCACCATCGTGCGCGCGGCCCTCGACCGGGGTGGCGTCGAGGTCGAGGTCACGGAGGCGGCGGAGAACGCCTGGATGGAGCTGCTGGGGACGGGCATGACCGGCATCATCGGCAGCCTCGACTGCACCCCGGGCTACTACAACAACGAGGGCCGTCCGGGCATCGGCTGGGAGCTGTTGCGGGGCTACCCGATGGGCGCGATGGCGTACTTCGCCTACATCGACGGCTGGCGACGGTCGGGAGCCTTCGAGGGCCTGGAGTTCCGCGCCCCCGCCTGAGCCGTCTCCCGGGTCACCGACTGCTCGCCGCTGCCCCGGGACGCGGGGGCCCGGATCGTGCCGGTGCCCGTGCCCGGGCGAGCCACAGTGCCAGTCCGAGCGCGGTCAGCACGTGCCACGCAGCGTGGCCCTGCACCAGGCTCTCGGGCCGGCACAGCGGCGCCCC
>DASRJM010000190.1:0-2047 GCA_035649475.1 Acidimicrobiales bacterium | reverse complement strand
ATGCCGGCCGAGCGCACCCGCACCACGGCCCCGCGCTCGCTGGGAAGCGTGGGGTCCGGCACCGACTCGTAGCGGACGTCCTGGGGGCCGTGGTAGGTGAGCGCCTTCATTCGCCGGACGCTAGGGCAACCGCCGGATCAGCTGCCTCGTCGGAGTGGCGCCGGTGAAGCCGCGGAGTTCGTGGTGTTCAAGCTGAGTCAGTCCTCTGGCGGGGCCGAAGTCGAGACGGTGGGTGGCTGACATGACCGACACGAGCAATGCGACCGATGCGACGGCGGCGCCCGCGGCCCAGCCCGGCAACATCGTCGACCCCTACCGGTCCTACACGTTCAACCTGCTGATCTCGAACATGGTGGCGGCCCACTTCACCGAGGTGCGGGGCCTGGGAGTGCGGGTCGACCGCATCGCCTACCGCGAGGCGGGGCTCAACTCGATCGTCCGGCAGGTGCCCGGCCAGGTGTCGTACTCGCCGGTCGAGCTGCTGTACGGGCTGACCAGCGACAAGGTGATGTGGGAGTGGCTCACCACCATCCAGTCGGGTGGCATCCGCCGCGAGGAGGTGTCCATCGCGCTCCTCGACCCGACCAGCTCGGGCGAGGTCATGCGCTGGAACCTCGCGCGGGCCTGGCCGTGCGAGTGGCGGGGTGCGCCCTTGTCGGCGTCGAGCACCGAACTGGCGATCGAGACGCTGGTCCTGGCGCACGAGGGCATCACCCGGCTGCCATGAGCCTGCGGTCGCGGGCGAAGCGCCGGCTCGCGGGGCTTCGGCGGCTGTCCCGGCGGCTGTCCCGCTGGGCCGATGCCACCGACGGCTCGGCCGCGCCCCCGCCTCCGCCGCCGGACGACGGCGGACCGCCCGAGCACTGGCTGGCGGTGGTTCGGGAGACGGCGCCCCACCTGTTGGAGGGTCGCGGCCTGGGCTACAGGCTCGACCCCCGCCCGCGGGCCTGGCGCGCCGCTCCCCGCCCCCCGGACGACACCGAGGCGGCCGATCCATCGACCCCGGGCGCCCCGCCCCCGCCCGAGCGCCGGGGCCCCGGCCCACGGCCGGTCCGGCCGGATGGCCCGAGACCAGCCGGTCCCACCCCGGGTGCCGCGTGGTGGTCCCGGAGCGCGGCCGGCCCGCCGGATCGGGGAGCGACATTCGCGGCGCACCAGGCGCCGGCATCGGTCGGGCCCGGGCACGGGTCGATCGGGCCGAGGGAGCACCCGGGGGCGGGCGGCACGGGCCGAGCGAGCCTGCAGGGCGGGGGCCGGCCGGCCCGAACGGGCTCCACCGCCTCGGGCTGAACGATCCGCCCGGCCAGCACGCTCCGGCTCCCCCCGAGCCGCTCCATCCGGACCCCGCCACGGGCGCGGCTCCGCTGGGCGCACTTCTCTCGTTCCCGATCTCGCAGGTCAGGGCGCATCCCGTGCGCCAACGCGAGATACTGGATGCGGGCGAGGCCACTCGGGCGTCCCGCCCGTCGTTCGAGTGGCCGAGCCCCTCACGGCCGCTCGACCACCGGCCCGTGTGGCCGCGGCTCCATGCGCGGCCCCCGGACGAGCGCGCCCCAGAGCCGATGGCCGGCGCGGCTCGGCCGGCGCCGCCCGCCGACGAGCCTTCGCGTGACGACACCGCGGGGCGCTGGCCGGCGCTGCCCGACGACGCCGAGCAGCAGACCTGGTCGCCCGGCCTGGCGCGGCTCGACCCCGAGCGGGCCCAGCGGCTCGACCGCGAGCAGCGGGGGCTCTGAGTAGAACGCGTCGCCTTCCTCGTGGTCCCCATCATCCTGGTCAGCATCTTCGACGACATCGGGGCGCTGATCGTGGCCATCATCGCCATCGTGTGGGGGATCATCCTGCTGGTCCTGTCGATCCCGTCGATCGTGGCCAGCCTCCACGTGGGCGGCGGCTCCCAGTAGCCGGAGCCGGCCGGCTCAGGTGATGCGCCGGCCGCTGATGCGGTCCGGCACCAGCCGCATCCAGTGGGGCTTGTCGCCCCGCGCCCACGGGGCCAGCGGCAGGCCGGCGACGCGCTCCAGGGTCTCGGCGTCGTAGGGGCTGA
>DASRJM010000189.1:0-2485 GCA_035649475.1 Acidimicrobiales bacterium | reverse complement strand
GGCGGACCTGTCGATCGATTCGATCAAGCGGTTGGAGATCCTGGGGGAGCTGGCCGACCAGATCGGGTTGACCGACGACGGCTCGCTGGACGAGCTGGAGGACCTGGTCGAGGAGCTGGCGGCCCGCAAGACCCTGCGGGGTGTCGTCGACTTCCTGTTCGAGCACGCCGACCGGCTGACCGGCGGGACCGGACCGTCGGTGCCAGCGCCGGTGCCCGCGGCGGCGGAGACGCCCACGGCAGGCTCGATGGCGACTCCGCCGACCCGCCCAGGCGCGGTCGGTGGGGCCGCCAGCTCGTCCGGCGACATCCCGCCCGTGGCCAATCGCTTCACCGTGCTGCTCGCCGACGAGCCGCTCGGCGAGGTGACCGTCGCCGCCGGCGTCGCCGTCCAGGTGACGGGTGCGGGGGCGGTCGCCGCCCTTCTCGTCGACGAGCTGGTGGCCCGGGGCGTCGAGGCGGGCGCTCCGGGCGCCGCCGGCAACGGTTCACCGTCGCTCGTCGTCGTCACGGACCTGCTGGCGGTCGACGGGGAGGGCGGCGCCGTCGTGACGGTCCCCGAGCTGTACGGCCGGCTGCGGCCGCTGCTGCTGGACACGGCCGCCGACGTCCTGGTGGTCACGCCGCTGGGCGGTGGCCTGGGCATCGACCCACCCGCCCCCGTGCCCGCAGACGGGGTCGTCCCGGTTGGCGCCGGGGTCCGGGGCCTGGTGAAGACCGCGGCTCTGGAGTTCCCCGACCGCCGCATCCGGCTCGTCGACGTCGACCCCGCGGCCGACCCGGCGACGCTGGCTCGCCACGTGGCCGACGAGGTCGCCCAGGCCGATGCGCCTGTCGAGGTGGCCTGGCGCGACGGCGTGCGGCGGGCGCCCGAGGCGGTGCTGCGGCCCGAGCTGGCCGCCCCCGCGGATTCGCCGCTGGCGCCGGGCTCGGTCGTGCTGGTCACCGGCGGCGCGCGGGGCATCACCGCCGAGGTGGCGGTGGCGCTGGCCCGGTCGTCGGGCTGCCGGCTGGAGCTGGTGGGCCGCTCCGCCCTGCCCGAGGGCGACGAGGATCCAGCGCTGGCGGCCGCCGCCGACCGGGGCGAGCTGCGCCGGGCGCTGATCGCCACCGGGATGCGCGAGCCACGGGCGATCGAGGCCGAGTGCGACCGGCTGCTGGCCGAGCGGGAGGTGCGGGTCACGATGTCGGCGCTCGCCGAGGCCGGCGCGGCGGTCCGCTACCACCGTGTCGACGTCACCGACGCCGCCGCGCTGGCCGGGGTGGTGCGGTCCGCCTACGAGGCCCACGGCCGGCTCGATGGGGTGATCCATGGCGCCGGGGTGCTCGACGACCATGTGATCGCCGACAAGGCGCCGGACTCGTTCGCCCGGGTCTACGCCACCAAGGTCGAGGCCGCGCGGACACTGCTCGCCGCCCTGGCCGACGGGGCCGCAGAGGGCCGCCCACCGCCGCTGTTCGTGGCGTTCTTCGGCAGCATCGCCGGCGTGTGCGGCAACCGCGGCCAGGTCGACTACGCGGCCGCCAACGATGCCCTCGACGTGCTGGCGGCCGCGCACGCGGGCGCGGCCCGCCGGGTCGTCGCCCTCGACTGGGGCCCCTGGGCCCCGGGCTCGGGCATGGTGTCGCCCGAGCTGGCCCGGGTGTTCGAGGACAGCGGCATGGGGCTCATCCGGGTGCCCGACGGCACCGCCGCCGCGCTGGACGAGATCGCCTGCGCCGACGCCGTCCACCAGGTCGTGGTGGCCCGGTGCTCGCACGAGCTGATGTCCGCCTCGCTCGGCCACGGCCGGCGCCGGCCTGCCCCGGCCGACGGGGTGCAGGGAGATGCCTGACCGCCCGGGCGCCCACCGGGCCATCCGGACCGCGCTGTGGGGCCTGGCCGCCGCCCACCTCGCCGAAGCGTGCGTGCTGCGGCGCCGGGCCGCCCGGATCGCCCCGCTGGCGCCGTCGAAGGGCAGCGGCGTCGGCGGGGTCGATCCCGTCGTGGTGGCCGCCCGGGGCGTCCACGTCGACCCCGCCACCCGGGACGCGGTCGCCCGGGAGCTGGCCGGCGGTGGGCCCGTGGTCGTCGACCTCGTGCCGGCGGACCTGCCCGCCGAGCGAGCGCTGCGGTTGCTGCGCCGCCTGAACCCCGCCCGGGTGGCGACCGACCCGCTGCACTCGCCGGGCGGCGCCCAGGAGGCGGTGGCGCTCCACCCGGCCGTGGCCGCCCGCGTGGATCTGCCGCCTGCTCGGCCGGCTGACCGGGGCGAGCTGGCCCGCTTCACCACCCGGGCTCAGCGCTACGCCCCGGGCGCTTCCGCCCTGCGGGTCGCGCCCGACCTGCGGGCGGGCCTTCAGGGGCCGATCGACCGCTGGCGCGAGCTGCGGGGACTGACCGCCTTCGCCCGACCGCTCTACAACCTGCCGCCGGCGCTGCTCGCCGCCCGAGCCGCCCACCTGGCCCTTCTGGCCGCGGGCGCGGTCCTGGCGCCGGGGCCCGG
>DASRJM010000188.1:0-22726 GCA_035649475.1 Acidimicrobiales bacterium | reverse complement strand
GCTCCGCTCGCAGGACATGTCGCACGTCACGGCGACACAGCTCTGCCGCCCGGCGGAGGGCGTCGCGGCATCCGGTGGGCTGGTGTACGTCACCTTCGGCACCGTGTGGAACGACGTCGACGCCGGCTTCCACGCCGCGGTGCAGGCAGCGGCGAGCCTGGCGGACGAGGTCCTCGTCACGGTCGGCCCCACGGGCGATCCCGCCAGCCTCGGCACCGTCCCGGCGAACGTGGTCGTCGAGCGGTACGTGCCGCAGGCGGAGGTGTTGCCCCGTTCCGCCGCGGTGGTGTGCCACGGCGGCTCCGGCACGGTGCTGGCGTCGCTGGCGCACGGCGTTCCCCTCGTCAGCCTCCCGCGCGGTGCGGACCAGTTCGCCAACGCCGCCAACCTCGAGCGCGTCGGCGCGGGAGTCACCGTCTCCGGGTCGGATGCCGCCGACGTCCCGGCCCAGGCCCAGGCACTTCGCACGGTGCTCGGGGGGTCGGGGCCGAAGGAGGCGGCCGCGGCGCTCGGCCGGGAGATCGCGGCGATGCCGCCGGCAGGCGCGACCGCGGACGCGATCGAAGCGCAGGGCAGCGGCTGAGCGGCCGGCGGCCGCCTACGCCGGGGTGAAGGCGATCGGGATCGAGCGCGGGGCGCGGTTGAACGTCGAGTGGAACTGGATGTCCGCGCCGGGCTGCAGGCGGATGTCGTGGAGGCGGCGGAGGAGCTCCTCCAGGGCCACGCGGAGGTTCATCCGGGCCAGGTTCGAGCCGGCGCAGCGGTGGGGGCCGGCGCCGAAGGCGATGTGGCGGTTCTGGGCGCGGGTCAGGTCGAAGTCGTCCGGTTCGGGGAACTCGGCCTCGTCGCGGTTGGCCGACGCCCAGTAGATGATCACCCGCTCGCCCGCCTTGACCTCACGGTCGCCCAGCGTCGTGTCGTGGCGGGCGGTGCGGCCGATGGCGATGAAAGAGCCGTCCAGGCGCAGGAGCTCCTCCACTGCGTCCGGGATCAGCTCCGGCCGGGCGCGCAGCAGGTCCGGGATCTCCGGGTGCTCGCAGAAGCGTTGCATCGCCATCCCCAGCACGCCGGCCGTCGTCTCCAGGCCGCCGAGGATGAGCAGGTGGATGGTGCCGATCGCCTCCGCCTCGGTGATCGGGCGGCCGTCGATGTCCGCGGCCATCACCGCGTCGACCACGTCGCCCCGCGGTCCCTCCTCCCGCCGGCGCTTCACGAACTCGGCGATCCACATCGCCAGCTGCATGATCCCGTCCCGGGACTCCGGCAGGTGGGTCGACGACGCGACCGTGGCCCAGGCGTTGACCTGGTCCAGGTCGTCGGCCGGGGCGTGCAGCGCCAGGTCGAAGAACGCCAGGCCGGGGAACGGGCGGGCGAACGCCTCCATGAACTCGCACTGGCCCCGGTCGGCGAACCCTTCGATCAGCCGGGTGACGAGCGCCCGGGTCTCGTCCTCCCACGGCGCGACCGCGGCGGGCGTGAAGTAGCGGTTGATCAACCGCTTGAAGGTGCGCTGCAGGGGCGGGTCGATGCCGACCGGCAGGATCAGCATCCGCCCCGACCCGCGGGACCCGCCCGACGGCGCGACGTGCGGGACCGTGATCCCGAGCTCGTTGCTCCACGTCTCCCAGTCCTGGGCGATCGCCAGCACGTCCTCGTAGCGGGTCGCCACCCAGTAGCCCCCGTGCTGATCGCTGTGGGCGATCGGGCAGAGCCGCCGGGCCCGGGCCAGCGTCGGGTGGAGGTCCTGCCCCAGCTCGTGGGCGTGCAGGTCGAAGTGGTTGGCGATCCAGTCGTCGGTGATCGAGCCCTCGGTCACCTCGGCTGTCACGCCGCGGCCGGGGGGTCGAGGTGGTACAGCCGGGTCGCGGTGTGCTGGAGCACCTTGCCCACCACGTCGTCGGGCAGGCCGCCGAGTGCCTCCTCGACCACGTCACGCGGGCTCGGCGACTCGGACGCCGGGCCGGGCGACAGGCTCGTGGCGTGGGGGAAGTCGGTCTCGAACATGAGGTTGTCGGCCAGCTGGTCGATCACCGATCGGACCGCCTCCCGCTCGAACCAGAACATGCCGTACACCTGCCGGTACAGGTACTCGCTCGGCAGCAGCCGGTCGGGGTAGTCCTTGTGGGCGCCGACGTTGAGCCACTGCCAGTCCATGCTCTCGGCCAGGAACGGTAGCCAGCCGGCGCCGTTCTCGACCGACACGAAGTTGAGGTCGGGGTACCGGTGGCAGACGCCGCTCAGCACCACCTCGGCGATGTTCTGGGCGTTGCCCAGCAGGACCAGCGAGCTCTCCTTGGTGAAGTCGAGCTTCTTGGACTGGTCGACCGCGCCCTTGAGGTCGTCGGGCGAGCTCAGGAAGCCGACGTGGAAGTTCATGCTCAGGCCCATGTCCTGGGCCTGGCCGAGCAGCGGCTCCCAGTGGTCGTCGACCAGGCGGGGCAGCCCGACCTTGTCGTAGCGGGCCGCGAACAGCACGCCCTTGTGCCCGAGCTCGTGGGCCCGCCGCATCTCGGCCACCGACTCGTCGATGTCCCAGAACGGCAGCATCATCATCGGGACGAGCCGGCGCGAGTCGGCCGAGCACCACTCGGCCAGCCAGTCGTTGTAGGCCCGCACGCACTCCGTGGCGAGCTCCGGGGGCATGTGGTTGAGGAAGACGTGGCTGTGGAACCCCAGGATGTTGGGGTACAGCAGCTGGTAGTGGACGCCGACCTCGTCGAGGTAGGCGAGCCGGGCCTTGGCGTCGAGCGCCGGCTCGAACGCCTCGGACAGCCGGCGGGGGTGCGAGGGCGGGAACTCCGGCCACCGGGCCTGGGCGAAGGCGCCGACCCCGTACAGCTTCGTGTCGCCGACGTACCAGTAGTCCTCCTGGCGCCGCTCGTGGAAGCGGACGTGGGGGACGAGGTCACCCCAGCGCGACGGCACGCGGGAGGTCCACAGGTCGGCCGGCTCGATGATGTGCGAGTCGACATCGGCGACCGCGTAGCGCTCGCACAGGGCCATGGGGCACCCCTCCCAATAATGAGTGATCGCTCACCTACGTTACGAAGGCTCCGGGACCGCCCGCAAGTGGGACGCCATCATCAGCGGGGCCACGCTGAGGACCCCGCTGTCCACCGGGAGCAGGGTGCCGGTGATCCAGCGGGCCTCGTCGCTGGCCAGGAACCCGACCGCCCAGCCGACGTCCCAGCCGTCGCCCGGCGTGCCGAGCAGCCCGGCCTCCCGCCGCATCGTGTCCATGAACTCGGCGCGGGGCCCCGGCGCCTGCACCGAGTGGACCATGGGCGTGGTGATGTGGCCCGGGGCGATGGCGTTGACCCGGATCCCGTCCCGGCCGTGCGAGTACGCCATGTCGACGGTCATCGCCAGCAGCGCGCCCTTGGCCGCCGAGTAGGCCACGGTGCCGTCGCCCCGGACCGCCGAGATCGACGAGACGTTGACGATCGACCCGCCGCCGTTGCCGGCCATCACCGGCACCGTGTGCTTGGAGGCCAGGAAGGCGGTGCGGAGGTTGAGGTCGATCACCCGGTCCCAGTCCGCCTCGCTGGTGTCGACGACCGTCCCGACGAAGGCCCGGCCGATGTTGTTCACCAGGACGTCCACGGCCCCGAAGGCGTCGACGGCGGCAGCCACCATCGCCGCGCAGTCGTCGGAGCGCGTGCAGTCGGCCGGGAACACGCGGGCGGTCCCTCCCTCGGACTCGATGAGCGCCAGGGTCTCCTCGGCCCGCTCGGGGAACAGGTCGACCAGCAGCACGCGCGCCCCCTCGCGGGCCAACACGACCGCTGCGGCCTTGCCCGTGCCGATCCCCGGGCCGGGCGTCGACCCCGCCCCCGTCACGATCGCCGCCTTGCCCTCGACGCGCCCCGCTCGCTCCACCATCGTCTCCTCCTCCTACAGGCGGGTGAGCAGGGCCGCGCCTGCCTCGTACCCGCCGACGTTCGTCACCACCGCCACCTCGGCCCCCGTCACCTGGCGCGCGCCGGCCTCGCCCCGCAGCTGGCGGACCGCCTCGGCCGTGTGCCCGAAGGCGGCGTGCAGCCGACCGCCCGACAGCTGTCCGCCCCACGTGTTGAGCGGCACCTCGCCCTCGAGCCCGATGCGCGACCCGCCCGCCACGAACTCGCCCGCCTCGCCGGTGCCGCAGAACCCCAGCGCCTCGAGCCACCACACGACCTCGATCGTGAACCCGTCGTACAGCTGGGCCACGTCGACGTCGCCCGCCCGCAGGTCGGTCCGGGACCACATGGCGGCGGCGGTGGCGTGCCCGACCCGGTCCATGTCCTCCCACTGGTCCCACGACGGCCGGCCGTCGATCACGCCGGCCATCGCCTCGATGCGCACGGGCGCCCGCAGGTCGGATGCGGTCGCCGCCGCCGACACGACGATCGCGGTGGCGCCGTCGACCGGTACGTCGCAGTCGTACAGGCACATGGGCGTCGAGATCATCCGGGCGGCCAGGTAGTCCTCGACCGTGAGCGGGTCGCGGTAGACGGCGTCGGGGTTCCGCCCGGCGTGGGCCCGCTGGACGACCGGGATCCACGCCAGCTGCTCGCGTGTCACGCCGAAGTCGTGCATGTAGCGGGTGGCGTAGGGCGCCACCTGGACCACAGGCGACAGCATCCCGACCGGCAGCAGCCAGGCCAGCGGCCCCTCGGCCACCGGCTTGGTCGAGCCGTAGGCCGGGCGGCCGCCCGCGGCGCGGGACGCGCTGCCCTCCTTCACCGTCCGGTAGACGACGACGTGGCGGGCCTGGCCGGTGGCCACCGCCATCGCCGGTCCGTAGAACGGCAGGCTCATGCCCTCGACCTGGCCCTGGCGCCAGGTCGTGCGCAGGCGCAGCGCGTCCTGGACCTCGTAGATGTCTCCGTTGGCGTAGCCGGGCAGGTTGGCGGCGCCGCCGCCGGGGAACATGGCCAGGCCGTCGACGTCGTCGAGGTCGAGGCCCGCGTCGGCGACCGCGGCGAGGATGGCGTCCAGCGTGAGCTGCAGGCCCGACCGGTCGAGCCGGCGCCCGATGGCCGATTGGCCCACGCCCGCGATCACGGCGCGGCGCTCGGCGGCCTCCGGCGCGGTCATCGCACCGCCACGAAGCTCGGGACGGCGAAGCCGCCGGGGCCGGGCTCGAAGCCGACCTCGACCGCCATGCCGACGGCGGCCTCCTCGGGCGCGCAGCCCCGCAGCCGGCCGGGGACGCGGACGCCGGGGTGGTCGGCGAACTCGACCAGCACGACGGCGTAGGGGACCTCCAGGTGCGGAAGCCACCGCTGGTGGTTGACCGTGTAGCTGTAGACCGTGCCGGGCCCGGCGACCTCGGCCCAGGACGTCTCCCGGCACCGGCAGGCCCGGCAGATGCCGCGGGGCGGGAACCCGTCGGCGCCGCACTTGGTGCAGTGCTCGACCAGCAGGCGGCCCTCGTCGGCGGCCGCCCAGAAGGGCGCCGTCTCCTCGGTCACGGCGGGCGGGATCCCGATGGTCATGACGGCGGGAGAAAGTACACGCTCACTCGTTCCCGTTACACTCGCCGCCCTGTGCCCGCCGATTCCATCACCCTGGGTGCCGCCGCGCTGCCGGAGCCCGACCGGGCGTGGCTGGCAGAGGTCGAGCGGCTCCCCATCGCATCGGTCTGGCAGGGCGGGCACGTGCTCCCGCCCACCGGCACCGGCGAGGCGATCACCCGGCTGGCGCTGCTGGCGGCGTGGACCGAGCGGGTGCGGGTCGGCACTGCGGTCCTGGTCCTCCCGCTGTACCAGCCCGTGGTGGTGGCCAAGCAGTTGGCCGACCTCGACTCCCGGTCGGGCGGCCGGGTCACCGTCGGCGTGGGCGTCGGCGGCGAGTTCGCCGCCGAGTTCGCGGCCGCCGGGGTGCCGGTGGGCGAGCGGGGCGCCCGCACCGACGAGGCCATCGACGTGCTGCGAGCGCTGTGGCGGGGCGGCCCGGTCACGCACCACGGCCGCTTCGTCCGGCTCGACGAGGCGGAGCTCCGCCCCGTCGTCCCGCCGGGCGCCGGCGGGCCGCGCATGCAGCCCGCAGGACCGCCGATCGTCGTGTCCGGCCGCAAGGAGGCGGCCATGCGCCGGGCGGCCCGCCGGGGCGACGGCTGGATGCCGTACCTGGTGTCGCCCGGTGCCTACGGCCGGTCGGTGGCCACGGTCTGCGACGAGGCCGGCCGTGTGGGGCGGGACCTGGGCGGCTTCGACTGGATGCTGTACCTGTACTGCTCGATCCGGGCCGACGGCGACCGGGCCCGGGACGACGTGGCGTCGTTCCTCGGCCGCGCCTACGGCGACAAGCCGGGGGCGATGCTCGACCGGATCGCCCCGGCCGGCACGCCGGAGGAGGTGGCGGCCAAGGTCCAGGCCTACGTCGACGCCGGCGCCCGCCACGTCGTGATCTCGCCCGCGGCGCACCACGACACGCTGGAGGTCGTGCGGCTGGCCGCCGAGGAGGTCCTCCCCCGGCTGACGGTGCCGGCCGCGTGACCGGTCCCCTGGCCGGCGTGTCCGTCGTGGAGGTGGCGGTCGGGGTCACCGACCTCGGGCTGGGCCACGCCGGCGGGCTCCCCGGGCGGCTCTTCGCCGACCTCGGCGCCTCGGTGACCCGGGTGGTCGGCACCGCGGCGCCGTCGATCGACGCCGGCGTGCCCTGGGGCCGAGCCTGGCACCGGGGCAAGGACGTCGTGGCCACCGACGACCCGGGCGCGATCCGGGACCGGCTGGCGGCCGCCGACGTCGCCTTCGTCTACGGGAGCGAGGCCATGGTCGAGGGCCGGGGGCTCGGCGTCGGCGACATGGCGGCGGTCAACCCGGGGCTGGTGTACGCCCGCTGCCGCCCGAGCCGCACCGCGGCGGGCGAGGTCGCGGACTTCGCCCTGCTGGTCGAGGCGAACGCCGGGTTCTGCACGCAGCTCGCCGCGCACCGCCCGGGGCCGATGCTGGTCGACGTGCGGGCCGGCGCGTCCGGGGCGGCGTTCCTGCTCACCGCCTCGGCGCTGGCCCTGCTGCGCCGGCGGGCGCTGACCGGCGCGGGCGGTTGGGCCGAGACGTCGCTGTACGACGGCCTGCTGGCCACGCTCGGCTGCATGATCGGGCGGTCCGAGCGGGCCGCCCCCAAGATCGAGTCGTACTGGGCGGAGGGCTCGTTCTTCCCCCACTTCCTCTACCGCTGCTCGGACGGCGAGCTGCTGCAGATCTGGTTCGGCGGCAAGGGGATGTACGCCAAGGTCATCGAGGTCCTCGGCGACGAGCCCAGCACCGAGGGGTACTACGCGGAGCAGATGAACGGGCACCTCAACGCCCGGGCCGAGCGCTGGAAGGCCACGTTCGACACCGCGCCCCGCCCGGTCTGGATCGACCGGCTGCGGGCGGCCGGCGTGGCCTGCGAGCCGATCCTGGCCCCCGGCGAGGCCCTGGCCGATCCCCACCTGGTCGAGGTGGGCCTGGCCGTCCCGGACCGCCTCGACGGGCACGACGACGTGGTGGTCGGCGCCCCGGTCGAGGTCGTTCCGCTGGCCGAGGCGCGTGCCAGGCCGCCCGCCCCGGGGACGCGGCTGCTGGAGGGCGTCCGGGTCGTGGACTTCTCGGCCTTCGTGGCGGGCCCCCTCGCCGCCCAGGTCCTTGCCGACCTCGGGGCCGACGTCGTGAAGGTGGAGCCGCCCGAGGGCGAGGCGATGCGGGCCGCGGCCTACGCGGTCGCCGCCTGCCAGCGGGGCAAGCGCAGCCTGGCCCTCGACATCACCGCCCCGGCCGCCCGCCCGGCGGTCGAGGCGCTGCTGCGGGGCGCCGACGTGGTGCTGCACAACTTCCGGGTCGGGGTGGCCGAGCGGCTCGGCATCGACGAGGAGACGGTGGCCGCGCTCAACCCCGGCGCGGTCCACTGCCATGCCAGCGCGTTCGGGTCGTCGGGGCCGCGGGCGGCCGCCCCAGGCAACGACGCCCTGATGCAGGCGGTGACCGGCTTCGAGCGGGCCATCGGCGGCGAGGGCAACGACCCCACCGCGGCGACCTGGATCCCGATCGACATGTCCGGCGGCTGGTTGGCTGCGGCGGGCATCCTGGCCGGCCTTCACGCGCGGGCGACCACCGGCTGCGGCCAGCGGGTCCGGACCAGCCTGCTGGGGGCCGGGATGTTGCTCCACGGCGGCGTCTTCGCCCGCGACGGCGCCATCGTCCGTGGTCCGGCGCTCGACGGCGCCCAGACCGGCTTCGGCCCCGGCTACCGCCTCTACCGCGCCGCGGGCGACACGTGGCTGGCCGTGGTCGTCCCGGACCCGGACGCCTGGGCCGCCCTCCGCCTGCTCCCGGACGCCGCCGACCTGCCCGAGCGTTACGCCCCGCTGCGGGGCGGGAAGACCGACGCCGATGCACGGGCGGCCGAGCGGGTCCTGGAACGCGCCCTGGCGACGGCGCCGGCCGAGGACTGGCTGCCCCGGCTGCGTGCGCTCGGCGTGCTGGCGGAGACGGTCGACGACGTCTCCCGCGACGCCTTCCGCCGCCGGATCCTGGAGGACCGCGTCAACCGCGACCTCGGTCGGGCAGTGGCCTACGAGACCGCGGACTGGGGTCGGTTCGAGCAGATCGGCCCGCTGCTGCGATGGGGCCCCGACGCGGGCGGCGGGCCGGCCCTCCACCTGCCGGGCGTGGGCGAGCACACGGTCGAGGTGCTCGCCGAGCTGGGCCTCGCCCCCGACGCGATCGACGCCCTGCTCGCCGCCGAGGTGGCGACCCAGGGCTAGCTAGCGGGGCCCGGCGGCCTCGATCGCCGTGAGGAAGCCCCGGTGGAGGTGCTGGGGCGCCGGCTCGTTGCGTCCGAACACCACCGTGTCGATCAGGCCGGTCCGGATGCCGGGCTCGGTGCGGCCGGCGACCCAGAAGTCCTCACCATCGACCACCGTCTCGCAGATCCACGGCGCCATCTCGACCAGCGTGGCCAGCTCGTCCTCTGGCAGCCCAGGGCGGACGAACTGGGTGTGGAGCACGACCGACCGGTCGACCCCGTCGGGCAGGATCTGCCACAGCTCGATGTGCCGGCTGTCGAAGGTCAGGCACGTGTTCGGGAACAGCGAGTACTGGTAGCTGACGTGGCGGGACACGTCGCCCCAGTCCTCCTCCGGGCGGTCCCGCAGCTCGTCGATCGACCGGAGGGCCGAGCAGTTCCGCAGGTGGGGGCCGAAGGCGTCGAAGGTCAGCACCCCGCCGTAGGCGTAGCTCGCCAGCGTCGCCCGGTGCAGGTGGTCGAAGTGGTAGTTCTCCCGGAAGGTGTCGAGCGTGACCTTCCAGTTGGCCCCCACCTCGTGGACGTGGGCCTCGCCGTAGGTGCCCCAGCCGGCGAAGTCGAGCAGGGCCAGCTCCTCGGACAACCCTGGACCCAGGTACCCGTCGACGTCGACCGGCTCGCCCGGGCGGAGGCGTCCGACGACCAGGCCGTAGCCCTCGGCCACCGGCAGCGGGACGAGGCCCTTGTCCTCCCGGCACATGCCGTCGAACGCCGAGGCGGTCGGCATCCCGACGAGCGCGCCCTCCAGGTCGTAGGTCCAGGCGTGGAACGGGCAGGTGAAGCGGCGGGCCTTGCCGCGGCCGTCGACGACCCGCACCCCGCGGTGGCGGCAGACGTTGGCCATCGCCCGCACCTTGCCGTCGCCGTCCCGGGTGACGAGCACCGGCGTCCCGCACACGTCGACGGTGACGTAGCTGCCCGGGTCCGGCAGCGCCCCGGACAGGCACAGCAGCAGCGGCTGGTCGAGGAACAGGGCCTCGACCTCGCGCTCGAGCTGCTCGGGCGACGTGTAGACCTCCGCCGGCAGCTCCATCACGTCCTCGGCGAGGTCGGTGGTGCGGTGCTCGATGTGGTGGAGAAGCCTGCGGGCGAGGCTGCGGTCGAACGCTTCCCTGTCCATGAGGTCCTCCCCGGCGAACGGGTCGGAAGCGAGTGTACACTCACTCCCTTTCTGGTCGCCTGCCCCGGTCAGCGGGCGGTCCAGCCCCCGTCGACGACGATCGTCTGGCCCGTGGTGAAGCGGCCGGCGTCGCTCACCAGCCAGAGGACGGCGCCCACGACGTCCTCGGCCCGGCCCTCGTCCGGCAGCGGGGTGTTGCGCCGCAGCCACGCACTCCCCCGCTCGTCGTCGAACAGCGCCTCGGCCGTGATCTCGCTGCGGAAGAAGCCGGGCGCCACCGTGTTCACCCGGATCCGGTGGCGGGCCCACTGCACGGCCAGTTCGGTCGTCAGGCCCGACAGGCCCGCCTTGCTGGCGGCGTAGGACGCCTGGGGGATGCCGGGGATGCCCACGTGGCCGCTGATCGAGGAGATGTTGACGATGGCCCCGCCGCCCGCCGCCACCAGGTGGGGGAACACGGCCTGGGACAGCCGGAACGGGGCCACGAGGTTGAGCTCGACGGTGCGGCGGACGTCGTCCAGCGGCTCCTCCTCGGCCGGGTGGACCGCGGCGATGGCGCCGGCGGCGTTCACCAGGATGCTCGGCGGGCCGAGCGCGTCCACGACCCGGGGCACCAGGCCGTCGACGGCCTTGGCGTCGAGCAGGTCGCAGGCCAGGGCCGCCCCACCGACCTCCTCGGCCAGCGGCTCCAACCGGTCCTTCCGGCGGGCGACGACGGCGACCCGGGCGCCGGCGCCCGCCAGGGTCCGGGCCAGAGCCGCGCCCAACCCCGACGACCCGCCGGTCACGATCGCGACGGCGCCGTCCAGGCCGAACAGGTCGTCGACGGTCACGGCCCGACCCTAGCGACTGCCGATTTGGCGTCCCTCACGTCGAACATGCGCCGTGAGTGCCGCCACATCGATCCTCAGGCGGTGGGGACGTCGAGCACGACGGCGGTCGACATGCCGCCGCCCGCGCACATGGCGGCGACGCCCGTGCCGCCGCCCCGCCGGCGCAGCTCGTGGGCCAGCGAGATGACCATCCGCGCCCCCGTCATGGCCACGGGGTGGCCGAGGCTGCAGCCGCTGCCGACCACGTTCACGATCTCGTCGTCGATGCCGAGGATCCGCACCGTCCCGACGCACATCGAGGCGAAGGCCTCGTTGATCTCCCACAGGTCGACGTCGCCGACGTCGAGGCCGGCCCGGCCGAGCGCCTTGGGGATCGCCTCGGTCGGCGCCAGGCCGGTGCGGGCGGGCGGGACGCCGACCGACGCCCAGGCCCGGACGACCGCCAGCGGGCCGAGGCCCGCGGCCTCGGCCACGGCCCGGTCGGCCACGACCACCGCGGCGCCGCCGTCGTTGATGCCCGAGGCGTTCCCGGCGGTGATGCTGAACCCCTCGATCTCCGGGTGGATCGGCTTGAGCGTGGCGAGCTTCTCCAGCGTCGTGCCCCGCCGGGGGTGCTCGTCGTCGGCGAAGGTCACGGTCGTGCCGTCCCGCCGGATCACCTCGATGGGCACGATCTCCTCGGCCAGGCGGCCGTCGTCGGTGGCCGCGATGGCCCGCTGGTGGGAGCGCCACGCCCAGGCGTCCATGTCCTGGCGGCTCACGCCGGCCTGGACGGCGGCGTTCCAGCCCACGGTGATCGACATGTCCTCGCACGGGGCGTCGGGCGTCTCGGGGTGGCTGGGCGGCGCCCAGTCCTCCAACTCGTCGGTGCCGAGCACCCGCCGCCGGGCCCGCGGCGCGGTCGACGCCGACTCGACGCCGCCGGCCACCACGACCCGCTCCATGTCGGCCCGGACCCCGGCCGCCGCCGTGGTCAGCGCGGCGAGGCCCGAGGCGCAGTGACGGTTGTGGGCCAGGCCGGAGACGTGGCCGAGGCCGGCGGTGATGGCCACGTGGCGGGCCATGTCGCCGCCGCCGTAGCGCGACTCGCCCATGACCACGTCGTCCACGAGCGCGGGGTCGAGCCCCGACCGCCGGACCGCCTCGGCCACGACGGTGGTGCCGAGCGTGATCGGGTCGACGTCGACCAGCGTGCCCTTGAACGCGGTGCCGATCGCCGTACGGGCCGATGACACGATCCATGCGTCACCCATCGGGCCGACCCTACAAGAAAGCGAGCGCTTGCTCACAAGCGGCTATGGTCGGGCGCCGTGAGCACCCCCGCCATCCCCTTCCTCGACGGGCGGCCGAAGCGCCTGCTCATCGGGGGCGAGGGGGCCGAGGCCGCGTCGGGGCGGACGTTCCCGAGCGTCAACCCCTCGACGGGCAAGGAGATCGCCGACGTCGCCGAGGCCGGCCCCGAGGATGTGGAGCGGGCCGTGGCCGCCGCCCGCCGGGCGTTCGAGGGCCCCTGGCGCACGCTGCGCCCGACCCAGCGGCAGAACCTGATGCTGGCGCTGGCCGACGCCATCGCCGCCGACCACGAGCAGCTCCGCCTGCTGGAGGCCGTCGACATGGGCCTGCCCGCCGGCAAGGCGCCGGGGGCCGGCGCCGAGCACGCGGTCCAGGTGCTGCGCCACTTCGCAGGGTTCGTCACCAAGCCCCACGGCGACACGCTCCCCAACTCGATGCCGTTCCCCGTGCTGACCTACACGCTGCGCGAGCCGGTCGGCGTCGTGGCGTCGATCATCCCGTGGAACAGCCCGATCAGCAACGCGCTGTGGAAGATCGCCCCGGTCCTGGCGTCAGGCTGCACGATGGTGCTCAAGCCGGCCGAGGAGGCCAGCCTCGTCGCCCTGCGCATCGGCGAGATCGCCACCGAGGTCGGCCTGCCCGACGGCGTGCTCAACGTCGTCACCGGCTTCGGCGAGACCGTGGGAGCGGCGCTCACCGCCCACCCGGGTGTCGACAAGGTGGCGTTCACCGGGTCGACCGCCGTCGGACAGGAGATCGTGCGGGCCGCGGCCGGCAACCTCAAGCGGGTCACGCTCGAGCTGGGCGGCAAGTCGCCGGACATCGTGTTCGCCGACGCCGACCTGGCCAAGGCCGTGCCGGGGGCGGCGATGGGCGTGTTCGCCAACTCGGGCCAGGCCTGCTGCGCCGGAACGCGCATCTTCGTCGAGCGGCCGGCGTACGACGACTTCCTCGCCGCCGCCGTGGAGTTCGCCGGGTCGCTGCGGGTGGGCGACAGCCTCGACCCCGCCACCCGCATCGGGCCCGTGGTGTCGGCGGAGCAGCTGGCGCGGGTGACCGGCTACCTCGACGTCGGGCGGGACGAGGGCGCCGACGTGGCGGCCGGCGGACACCGGCTGGAGGACGGCGACTTGGCCGCCGGGTACTTCGTGGCCCCGACGATCTTCACCGGCGTGCGGGACGACATGCGGATCGCCCGGGAGGAGATCTTCGGCCCGGTGGCCTGCGTGCTGCCGTTCGACACGGTCGACGAGGTGGTCGCCCGGGCCAACGCCTCGGACTACGGCCTGGCCGGCGGGGTCTGGACCCGGGACGTGGGCACCGCCCACCGGGTCGCCCAGGGCCTGCGGACCGGCACCGTGTGGGTCAACACCTACAACCTGTTCGACCCGGCCGTGCCGTTCGGGGGCTACCGGATGAGCGGCTGGGGCCGTGAGTGCGGCCCGGACGCCCTCGACCAGTACCTCGACACCAAGGCCGTCTGGATCCGCACGGGCTGACTGGCGTTCGTTCGTGTCGGATCCCGACGCGAACGAACGCCAGGAGCTACCCGTTGGTCGGGAAGCCGAGGTCGATCGCGCTCGACTCCGGCTCCGGCCACCGGGACGTGACGACCTTGGGGCGGGTGTAGAAGCTGACGCCCTCGGGGCCGTACCTGGCGCTGTCGCCGAACAGCGACGCCTTCCAGCCGCCGAAGCTGTGCCAGGCCACCGGCACGGGGATCGGCACGTTGATCCCGACCATGCCCACGTCGACCTGGCGCTCGAACCGGCGGGCCACCCCGCCGTCCCGGGTGAACAGCGCCACCCCGTTGCCGTAGGGGTTGGCGTTGACCAGGGCGACGGCGTCGTCGTACGTGTCGACCCGGACCACGCCCAGCACCGGCCCGAAGATCTCGTCGTCGTAGGCCCGCATCCCGGGCGCCACCCCGTCGAGCAGGGTGCACCCGGCGAAGAAGCCGTCCGAGGAGGGCGCGGGACCGTCGACGACGACCCGGGCGCCCTCGGCCTCGGCCCCGGCCACGTAGGACCGCACCCGGTCCCGGTGCTCGCGGGTGATGAGCGGCCCCATCATTGACGCCTCGTCGTCGCCGGGCCCGACCACGACCGAGGGGATACGGCCGCCGATGGCGTCGACCAGCCGGTCCCCCACGGCCCCCACGGCCACGATGATCGAGATGGCCATGCACCGCTCGCCGGCCGACCCGTAGGCCGCGGACACGGCGGCGTCGGCGGCGGCGTCCACGTCGGCGTCCGGGAGTACCACCATGTGGTTCTTGGCGCCGCCCAGGGCCTGGACCCGCTTGCCGTGGGCTGTTCCGGTCTCGTAGATGTGGCGGGCGACGGGCGTGCTGCCGACGAACGACACCGCATCGACGTCGGGTGACGTGAGCAGCGCGTCGACCGCCTCGGCGTCGCCCTGCGCGACGCTGACCACGCCGTCGGGGAACCCGGCCTCCTGCACGAGCTCGGCCAGCAGCAGGGACGCCGACGGGTCCTTCTCCGACGGCTTCAGCACGAACGCGTTGCCGCAGGCCACGGCGTTGGCCAGCATCCACAGCGGCACCATCACCGGGAAGTTGAACGGCGTGATGCCGGCCACGACCCCGACCGGCCGGAGCACCGTGTGGACGTCCACGCCCGTCGAGACCTCGCTGCTGAGCGTGCCCTTCAGCAGCTGGGGGATGCCGCAGGCGAACTCGACGCACTCCAGGCCGCGGGCGACCTCGCCGAGGGCGTCGGACCGGACCTTGCCGTGCTCGCTGGTCACGCGGGCGGCGAGGTCGTCGCGGCGCCGGTCGAGCAGGTCCCGCAGCCGGAACATGGCGGCCGCCCGGCGGCTGAGCGACGACTCGCCCCACGCCCCGGCCGCCTCGCGGGCGGCCTTGGTCACGTCGGCGACCTCGGCGGCCGACGCCAGCGCGACCTCGGCGACCTGGACCCCCCGAGCCGGGTCGTACACCGGCGCGGTCCGCCCCGAGACCCCGTCGACGGCCCGGCCGCCGACCCAGTGGCCGATGTGCTCCATCAGCTCGCCTCCTTCGCCCGCTCGTCCACGACGCTGCGGACCGCCGCCAGGATGCCCTGGTAGCCGGTGCAACGGCACAGGTTCCCGGACAGGGCCTCCCGGACCGCCGTGTCGTCCGGGGCCGGGTCGTCGGCCAGCATGGCCGTCACGGTGACGACGAACCCCGGCGTGCAGAAGCCGCACTGGAGGCCGTGGCAGTCCCGGAACGCCTGCTGGACGTCGGTGAGGCCGCCGTCGGTGGCCAGGCCCTCGACCGTCGTCACCTCCCGGCCCTGGGCCTGCACGGCCAGGACGAGGCAGGATCGCACCGCGGCGCCGTCGAGCAGCACCGTGCACGCCCCGCACACCCCGTGCTCGCAGCCCAGGTGGGTTCCGGTGAGCCGGCAGCGCTCGCGCAGGAAGTCGGCCAGGGTGAGCCGGGGCTCGACCTGGGCGCGGCGCGGCGCGCCGTTCACCCGGACCTCGACGACGATCTCATCCACGGCGGGCCTCCTCGACGGCCTTCGTCCACGCCCGGGTCACGACGGCGGCGCACACCCGGCGCCGGTAGCCGGCGGTCCCGTGCAGGTCCGACGGCACGCCGACCGCGTCGGCCGCAGCCAGCCGGCCGATCTCGTCAGCGTCGACGCCGCCGACCGCCGCGCCCGTGGCGGCCTTCTCGGCCGTCGGCGCCCGCAGCGGGGTCGAGCCCATGCCGATCAGGCCGACGGCGCAGCGCCTCACGCCGTCGTCCCCGCCCAGCTCGACGGCGACCACCGCGCCGGCGATGGCGAAGTCGCCGTGGCGCCGGGCGAACTCCTCGACCGCGAACCCGCACCGGCCGGACCACACCGGGAACGACACACCGACCAGCAGCTCGTCGGGCTCGACGACCGTGGACCACAGCCCGGTGAAGAAGTCGGCCGCGGCCACCGTGCGCCGGCCGCCGGGGCCGAGAACGTCCATCGACGCGTCCAGCGCCAGGGCGACGGCCGGGTACTCGGCCGCGGGGTCGGCGTGAGCGATCGACCCGCCGAGCGTGCCCCGGTTCCGGATCTGCAGGTGACCGATCAGCGGCGTGGCCCGGGCCACCAGCGGCGCGGCCGACGCCACCTCGGCGCTGCGCTCGACCGCGGCGTCGGTCGTCCCGGCCCCGATCCACAGCGCGTCGCCCCGCCGCTCGATCCCCTGGAGCGCCCCGATCCGCCCGACGTCGACAAGCCGGTCGAACACCGCCAGGCGGAGCGCCAGCATCGGCAGCAGACTCTGGCCGCCCGCCAGCACCTTGGCCGCGTCGCCGTGCTCGGCCAGGACCCCGACCGCCTCCTCGGGAGTGGTCGGGGCGTCGTAGGCGAAGGGTGCCGCCTTCACGCCGGCTCCCGCACGGACGGGTCGAGGAGGGCGACCACCTCGAACGGCGACAGCGGCAGGCTCGTGATCCGCACCCCGAACGGGGACAGGGCGTCGGCCACCGCGTTGACGACCGCCGGCGGGGCGCCGATGGCGCCGCCCTCGCCCACGCCCTTGTAGCCGCCCGGTCCCGGGCTCGGGGTCTCGATGTGGCCGTACTCGATCACCGGGACCTCGGTGGCTGTGGGCAGCAGGTAGTCCATGAACGTCGTGGTCACAGGGTTGCCGGCGTCGTCGTAGGCGAGGTGCTCGTAGAGCACGCCGCCGATGCCCTGGACGGCGCCGCCGGCGATCTGGCCCTCGACCACGTTGGGGTTGATCATCGGCCCGCAGTCCTCGCTGACGATGTAGCGCAGCAGCCGCACCGCCCCGGTGGCGACATCGACCTCGCACGTGCACAGGTGGGTGGCGTTGACCCAGATCGAGCGGGCCTCGGCCGTGTAGCGGGCGCTCGCCTCCAGGCCCGCGGGGACGCCGGGTGGCAGGCCGTAGGGGTCGAAGTAGGCGAGGCCGGCGACCTCGGCCAGCGTCAGGCCAGCCGACGGGGTGCCCCGCACGCTGGCCCGGCCGTCCGCCAGCTCGACGTCCTCGGCGGCCGCCTCCAGCTTGTGGGCCACGATGGCCCTGATCCGCTCCCGGAGGATCGCCGCCGTGTCCCGGACGGCCCCGGCCGTCATCGACCCGCTGCGGCTCCCGGCCGCGCCGGCGCCGAACCCGGTCACCGCGGTGTCGCCCTGGATGGTGGCAACGTCCTCGATCGGGACGCCGAGGGCGTCGGCGGTGAGCTGGACGACCGTGGTCTCGATGCTGTTCCCGGTGGAGCCGCCGGCGATGTACACGTTGACCTTGCCGGAGGGCTCGATGCGGATCGTCGCCGCCTCGGTGGCGTAGGCGCCGTAGCCCGGCGTCGACGGCTCGACGTAGGTCGAGACCCCGACGCCCAGGTAGCGACCCTCGACCCGGGCCGCGGCCTGCTGAGCCCGGAAGGCCTCGTAACCGAGCATCTCCACCGCCTGCTCCAGCGTCTCGAGCGGCGAGACGTTGTCGTAGGCCATGCCGTTGGGGTTGCGGAAGGGCAGCTCGTCGTGGCGCAGCAGGTTGCGGCGGCGCAGGTCGACGGGGTCGATGCCCATGTCGCGGGCGGCGATGTCGAGCAGGACCTCGCGGGCGAGGGTCTCGAACTGCCACGGCCCCCGGTAGGCCGTCCGCCCCACGGTGTTCGTGTACACCGACCGGGTGGCGAAGGTGGCGGCCGGCACCCGGTAGGGCCCGGGGAACAGCGCCCCGACGGCCGCGGCGGTCATCACGGGCCACGGCGTCGGGTAGGCGCCGCAGTCGGACACGAAGTCGATGTCGGCGGCGAGGATGGTGCCGTCTTCATCGAAGGCCATCCGGACGTCGGCCTGCTCCTCGCGGGACTTGCCGGCGGCCATGAGGTTCTCCCGCCGGTCCTCGACCCACTTGACCGGCACGCCCAGGTGGGGGGCGGCCAGCATGATGCACATGTCCTCCCGCTGGACGAGGACCTTCTGCCCGAAGCCCCCGCCGGTGTCCCGCATGACCACCCGGATCCGGTGCTCCGGGATACCGAGCAGGCGCGAGCAGAACAGCCGCCACTCGTGGGGCGCCTGGGTAGCGGCGTAGATCGTGAGGTCGCCGGTCGCCGGGTCGGGGACGACGACGATGCCCCGGGCCTCCATCGGCACCGCCGCGTAGCCCTGCTGCCGGATGGTCTCCGACGCCACGTGGGCGGCGGACGCGAAGGTCTCGGTGAGCCGGTCGGACGCGGGGATGGCGATCGTGCCGATCAGGTTCGAGCCGTGGGCCTCGTGCACGAGGGCGTCCGCCTGCTCGGCGGTGGTGTAGTCGATCACCGCAGGCAGCGGCTCGTAATCGACGTCGACGAGGTCGGCCGCGTCCTCGGCCAGGTGCCGGCTCTCGGCCACCACCAGCGCCACCGGATCGCCGACGAAGCGGACCTCGCCCTCGGCCAGCGGCGGCCGGGCCGTCTCGGGGCCCTGGGGGCCGATCGAGGTGTGCCACTGCTCGCGGACGCCGGGGTTGAGGTCGGCCGCGGTGAGCACGGCCCGGACGCCGGGCACCGCCTGGGCCTCGCCGACCTCGACGCCCCGGACCGCGGCCCGGGCGAACGGGCTGCGCACGAAGCAGGCGTGGAGCACCCCCGGCACCAGGACGTCGTCCACGTAGGTCCCCCGCCCGGTGAGCAGCCGGGCGTCCTCGACCCTCGGCACCCTCGCTCCCGCATACCGGGCGGCCCCGGCCTGCACGCTCGACACGGCGGCGGACCGTAGCAGGTGAGCGCTCGCTCACCTACAGGCGCCCGACGTGCCACACTCGTGGCGTCCGACCGACCGAACGGGGGCCTGATGGGGTTGTTGGAGGGGAAGGTGGCCGTCATCACCGGCGCGGGGTCCGGGATGGCCAAGGCGTCGGTGAAGGTCTTCGTGCGCGAGGGCGCCCGAGTCGTCGCCGGCGACATCAGCGGGGCCGAGAAGGACACGGCCGCCGAGGTCGGCCACGACGTCCTGCCCGTGCACTGCGACGTGACGCAGGAGGCCGACATCGAGGCGATGATCCGCGCCGCCGTCGATGAGTACGGCCGCATCGACGTGATGCTCAACGTGGCCGGCATCGCGGAGGGCGTCAAGGTCGTCGACATCACCCAGGACCACTACGACCGGACCATGGACGTCGACCTGCGGGGCGTGCTGTTCGGCATGAAGCACGCCATCCGAGCCATGGTCGAGGCCGGCAACGGCGGTTCGGTCATCAACTGGTCCTCGACCGGCGGCCTCGGCGGCTCGAAGTACACGAGCGTCTACAACGCCGCCAAGCACGGCGTGATCGGGGCCACGAAGTGCGCGGCCGTCGAGTTCGGCAGCAAGGGCATCCGGGTCAACGCCATCTGCCCCGGCTTCGTCCACACAGAGATCATGGGCGCCCACCCCGAGTACACCCCCGGGATCCTGGAGAAGGCGGCGCTGGGTCGGGGCGGCCAGCCCGAGGAGATCGCCGAGGTCGCCGCCTTCCTGGCCTCCGACAAGGCGTCGTTCGTGTCCGGGGCGATCATCCCGGTCGATGGCGGCTGGTCGGCGAAGATCGCGTGACCGGCTCGCTCGGGGACTTCCGGCCCCGCCCCGTCCCGGCGGAGGTGGAGCAGCGCTGGCGGGCGTCGGGACTGTGGGTCGACGAGACGCTGGGCGCGCTGCTCGACCGCGGCCTGGCCGCGGGCGCGGCGCAGCCGTTCGTCGTCCACTCGGCGACCCGCCCGGCGGCCACCACACTCGGCGAGGTCCGGGACCGGGCCCGGCGGATGGCCGGACACCTGCGGGCGCTCGGCATCGGGCCCGGCGACGCCGTCGCCTTCCAGCTGCCCAACTGCGTCGAGGCCGCGGTCACGTTCTACGCCGCCGCGTTCGCGGGCGCCGCGGTCGTGCCGATCGTCCACTTCTACGGCACCAAGGAGGTGTCGTACATCCTGCGGCGCACGCCGGTGCGAGCCTTCGTGACCATCGGGTCCTTCGGGCGCACCGACTTCCTCGCCGGCCTCGACACCCTGGCCGCCGAGCTGGCCGATGCCGACGTGGCGGCGGTGGTCGACGACCCGGGCGGCCGCTGGACCCCGTTCGCCGACGTGGAGGCCGGCGACCCGATCCACGCGCCCGTGTCCGCCGACCCGGGGTGGCCGGCGCTGGTCGCCTACACGTCCGGCACGACCGCCGACCCCAAGGGCGTCGTGCACTCGCACCGCACCATCGGCGCCGAGGTCCGCCAGATGGTGGCCGAGTCGCCCGCCGACGGCCCGCCCCACCTGATCGGCGCCCCGGTCGGCCACGCCATCGGGATGCTCGGCGCGCTCCTGGCCCCGGTCGTGATGGGGCGCCCGATCCACCTCATCGACGTGTGGGACCCGGCCCGGGTGCTCCAGGTCATGGCTTCGCATGGCGTGGCGGCCGGGTCCGGAGCCACCTATTTCCTACAGAGCCTGCTCGACCACCCGGACCTGACCCCCGAGCACCTGGCACTGATGCGCTACACCGGCCTGGGCGGCGCGGCCGTCCCCGCGGCGGTGGCGGAGCGGGCCCGGGGGCTCGGCATCTCGATCGTGCGCAAGTACGGCTCGACCGAGCACCCGTCGATCACCGGCGCCACCCACGACGACCCCGAGGACAAGCGTCTCCACAGCGACGGCCACGCCGCCGCCGGGGTCGAGATGCGCCTGGTCGACGAGGACGGCACCGACGTGCCGGCCGGCGTCCCGGGCGAGATCCTCAGCCGCGGGCCGGACTGCTGCGTCGGCTACACGGACCCGGACCTCACCGCCGCCGCGTTCGACGACGACGGCTGGTACCGGACCGAGGACGTCGGCGTCCTCGACGAGGACGGCTGGCTGCGGATCACCGACCGCAAGAAGGACGTCATCATCCGGGGCGGCGAGAACGTGAGCGCCGCCGAGGTCGAGGAGCTCCTGGTCCGCATGCCGGGGGTGGTCGAGGCGGTCGTGGTCGCGGGCCCCGATCGGCGGCTCGGTGAGCGGGTGTGCGCGTTCCTGCGCACCGACGCGGGCGCAGGCGTGCCGGCGCTGGCGGTGGTGCGGGACGCCCTGGCCGCGGCCGGCTTGGCCCGCCAGAAGTGGCCCGAGGAGGTCCACCCGGGCGACGACCTGCCCCGCACGCCGTCGGGCAAGGTCCAGAAGGCGGTGCTGCGCGAGCGGCTCCGGCAGGCGGCCGGCACCGACCCGGTCAGGGGATGACCAGCGGCAGCCGCTCCCAGCCCCGGACCGTGGACGTCGGCGCCAGCCTGGCGTCGGCCAGATCGACGTCCCACTCCGGGAACCGGGCCAACAGCTCGTCGAGGGCGACGCGGCCCTCGAGCCGGGCCAGCGCGGCGCCCAGGCAGAAGTGGGGCCCGTACCCGAACGCCAGGTGGGACACGACATCGCGGTGGATGTCGAACCGGTCGGGCTCCGGGTACTTCCGGTCGTCCCGGTTGGCCGCGCCCACCAGGAGCAGGACGGCCGCGCCGGCCGGCACGGTCGAGCCGTACAGCTCGACCTCCGTCGACGTGCACCGGCCCACGTGGGGCGCGGGTGGCTCGTAGCGGAGGATCTCCTCGACCGCGTTGGGGATGAGCGACCGGTCCTCCACCAGCTCCCGGCGCTGGTCGGGGTGCTCGGCCAGCAGCTTGGCCGCCCAACCGATCAGCCGGGTGGTGGTCTCGTTGCCGGCGCCGGCCACGACTTCGATGTAGGTGAGCACCTCCTGGCGGCTGAGACGGCGGCGAGTGCCCGTCTCGTCCTCGAACTCGGCGTTGAGCAGGTCGGTCATGATGTCGTCGGACGGGTGCTCGGCCCGCCACTCGAGGTACTCGGCGAACATGGCGCCGTTCACGAAGCCCTCGCCCGAGACGGTCATGGCCTCTCCGGCCTCGGTCCGGATGTTGGCGTCGGTCTTGTCCCGGATGGAGGCCTGGTCCGCCTCGGGGATGCCGAGCAGCATGCCGATCACCCGCATCGGCATCTGGGCCGCGAACTCGGCGATCAGGTCGAACCGGCCGGTGCCGACCAGCGGGTCGAGGCAGGCGGCGGAGAACGCCCGGACCTGGGGCTCGAGCGCCGCCACCTTGCGGGGCGTGAACACGCGGGACATCAGGCTGCGGTGGATCGTGTGGGTCGGCGGGTCCTCGAAGATCACGATCCCGGGCGGCATGTCGATGCCCGCCTTGATGATCTCCAGCACGCCGCCCTTGCCGGAGATGAACGTCGTCCGGTCGACCAGGCCCCGCTCGACGTCCTCGTACCGGCTCAGCGCGTAGAAGTCGTGGCGGTCGTTGTAGTAGAGCGGCGCCTCGTCCCGGAGGCGGGCGTAGGTCGGGTACGGGTCGCGGTCGATCTCCGCGTCGTACGGGTCGTAGTAGACGTCGCTGATCCGGACGGTCGTCATCGGTCCCCTCTCTCCCGGTCGTTCACGCCACCACCTCGTCGGCCCACGACGCCAGCTGCGGCACCAGCAGCGGCCAGCGGACGAACAGCCCGTCCGCCACGCCCCGGGTACGCTCGTCCTGGCGCTCGCGCCACTCCCGGTCGCCCCACGGGGGCTCGACCAGGAGGGCGTGAGGCAGGCTGGCGGCGACCCGCTCGGACGTGGACCGGGGGTGGTGGAAGTCCGCGGCCCCGCTGCGGAACACGAGGGCCGGGACGTCGAGCGCCTTGGTATCCGCCGGCGACAGGCCCGGGACGACATCGTCGGTGTCCGGCGAGTAGGCCGCC
>DASRJM010000187.1:0-11280 GCA_035649475.1 Acidimicrobiales bacterium | reverse complement strand
TCGTCAACACGCACCCGGCGTTGTTGCCCGCCTTTCGCGGCTGGCACGCCGTACGCGACGCGCTCGAGTACGGCGTGAAAGTCACGGGTGTCACCGTGCACTACGCGCGCCTCGAGGTCGACGACGGCCCGATCCTGGCCCAGGAGGTCGTGCCCGTGCTCCCCGGCGACACCGAGGAGACGCTGCACGAGCGCATCAAGCAGGTCGAGCGCCGCCTGTACCCGGCCACCATCCGACGGTTCCTCGACGAGCTCGGGGAGAAGGAGCAGCAGTGAGGGCCCTCCTCTCGGTCTACGACAAGTCCGGCATCGCCGAACTGGCCCGCGAGCTGGCTGATCTCGGCTGCGACCTGGTGTCGTCGGGCGGGACGGCGGCGGCCCTGCGCGACGCCGGGCTGGCCGTGACCGACGTGTCCGAGCTCACCGGCTTCCCGCCGATCCTCGGGCACCGGGTCGTGACGTTGCACCCGCTGGTCCACGGTGGGCTGCTGGCCGACCCGTCCGACCCGGCCCACGCCGCCGACATGGCCACCCACGGCATCGAGGCGTTCGACCTGGTGGTGTCCAACCTGTACCCGTTCGGGTCGGACCCGGCCGCCTTCGAGCACGGGGCCACGGGCGCCGAGGACCTCATCGACATCGGCGGGCCGGCCCTGATCCGGGCCGCGGCCAAGAACCACGCCGTCGTGGGGGTGCTGACCGACCCGGCCGACTACCCCGCGGTCCTCGAGGAGCTGCGGGCCGACGGGCGGCTGAGCGACGTCACCCGCCGGCGGCTGGCCCGCACGGCCTTCGCCCGGACCGCGGCCTACGACGCCGCGGTCGCCACGTGGTTCGACGAGACCGGTCCGGAGGCCGGCGACCTGCCCGCCTCGGTCCACCTCGCCTACACCCGGGAGCCGCTGGCGCTGCGCTACGGCGAGAACCCCCACCAGCGGGCCGCCCTGTACCGCGCGGACGGCGCCGACCCGTGGTGGGCGTCGCTCACCCAGCACGGCGGCCTGGCGCTCAGCTACCTCAACCTCTACGACGCCGACGCCGCCTGGCAGCTGGTCCATGACCTCGCCCGGACGTTCGGGCGGCCCGCGGCGGTCATCGTCAAGCACGCCAACCCGTGCGGCGCCGCAGTGGCCGACGACCCGGCCGCCGCCTACCAGCGGGCGTTCGAGTGCGACGAGCGCTCCGCCTTCGGCGGCGTCGTCGCGGTCAGCGAGGTCGTCGACGAGGCCACGGTCGAGCGCATGGTCGCCGCGGCCCAGGCCGACGTGGTCATCGCGCCCGGCTACGCCCCGGGATCGGTGGCGGCGCTGGCGGCCAAGCGCAAGAACACCCGGGTCCTCGAGGCTCCCGCCCCGTCGTCCGATCGCTGGCACCTGCGCCCGATCACCGGCGGCCTGCTGGTCCAGGACCCGCACCGGTTCGTGGCCGGGCGGGACGACTGGCGGGTCGTGACCG
Organism: Acidimicrobiales bacterium; assembly: GCA_035649475.1. Classification (GTDB taxonomy): domain Bacteria; phylum Actinomycetota; class Acidimicrobiia; order Acidimicrobiales; family VFJN01; genus ZC4RG19. The sequence continues at coordinate 9,826 of DASRJM010000187.1, read as the reverse complement.
AGCGCCGGCCGACCGCGGCCGAGCTGGCCGACGCCGAGCTGGCGTGGCGGGTGTGCGGTTGGGTGAAGTCGAACGCCATCGTGCTCGTCAACGGCGGCGTGGCCTGGGGCATCGGCGCCGGCCAGCAGAACCGGGTCGAGTCGGGCGAGCTGGCCACGGCCAAGGCCGCCGGCCGGGCCGCGGGCGGGGCCTGCGCCAGCGACGCCTTCTACCCCTTCCCCGACGGCATCGAGGCCGCGGCCGCCGCGGGCGTGGCCGTGGTCATCCAGCCGGGTGGGGGCATGCACGACGAGCTGAACATCGCCCGGGCCGACGAGCTGGGCCTGGCGATGGTCTTCACGGGCGAGCGCCACTTCCTCCACTGACCGGAACCCCGTACCGTGGGGACGTGACCACCACCGAGCCGCTCCGCGCCACCTTCACCGCCATGACCGAGGGGACCGCCGAGGACTGGCAGCGCATCGCCGCCTCGTCGCTGGCCTTCTACCCCGGCCTGCCCGACCGGGTGATGACCCACCTTCGCCTGCTCGACGGCGACTTCGGTGGGTTCAAGATCGACCGCCTCACCCACTCGCTCCAGACCGCCACCCGCGCCTACCGGGCCGACCGGCCGGACGACTACGTGGCCTGCGCCCTGCTGCACGACATCGGCGACACGCTGGCGTCGTTCAACCACCCGGACGTCGGGGCGGCCGTCGTCAAGCCCTTCGTCGACGACGACCTCCACTGGATGGTGGAGAAGCACGGCGTCTTCCAGGGCTACTACTTCTTCCACCACCTGGGCCTCGACCGGAACATGCGGGACCAGTTCGAGGGCCACCCGTACTACGACCTCACGGCCGAGTTCTGCGCCGAGTACGACCAGCCTGCGTTCGACCCCGACTACCCCACCATGGCGCTCGAGGAGTTCGAGCCGCTGCTGCGGGACTTCTTCCGCAGCCCCAAGCGGTCGATCTACAAGCGCGACGACGGCTGAGTCAGCACCAGCGGGCGACCGCTGGTGACCACGATCGTGTGCTCGAACTGGGCGGCCAGGCTGCCGTCGTCGGTGCGCAGCGTCCAGCCGTCCGCGTCCTGCCAGGCGTGGGTGCCGCCGGTCGCCAGGAACGGCTCGACGGCGAGGACCAGGCCCTCGTGGAGGACGGTGCGGTCGGTGATGTCCTCGACGCTGGGGACGCTGGGGGGCTCGTGCAGGAACCCGCCCACGCCGTGGCCGCACAGGTTGGCGATCACGCTGAACCCGTGGCGGCGGGCGCAGCGCTGCACCGCCCGGCCCATGTGCCGCATCGGGCGTCCGGCCCGGGCGGCGGCCATGGCGTCGGCCTGGGCCTCCCGGGTGGCGGCCAGCAGGCGGGCGGCGACGGGGGCGACCGCGCCCACGGGCGCGCTGGCCCCGGTGTCGGCCCAATAGCCGTCGAGCTCGGCCGACACGTCCACGTTCACCAGGTCGCCGGCCCGCAGGACGCGGGTGGGCGAGGGGATGCCGTGGGCCGCCTCGTCGTTCACGCTGATGCAGGTGGCGGCGGGGAAGCCGACCGCCATCGGCGCCGACCGGGCCCCGTGGGCCCGCAGCACGGCGCGGCCGACCGCGTCGAGGTCAGCCGTGGTCACGCCGGGGCCCACCGCGGCCAGCATGGCGTCGCGGGCCTCCGCCACCACCGCGCCGGCGCGCCGCAGGCCGTCGAGGTCGTCCGGGCCGTCAATGGTCATGAGGCCCAGGCTACGACCCGCCACAATGGGTGCCATGACCGAGCGAAGCGAGGTCCAGAAGCACCGTCGCTCCGTCGCCACGAAGTGGCGATGCGCTCACCCGTGCGCCCGAAGGGTGCACCGGTGAGCGCGCAATTGCTGGCCGGAGCCCCCGTCGCCGACGCCGTGGTGGCCGACGTCGGCAAGCGCGTCGAGGCCCTCGGCCAGCGGGGCAGGACCGTCGGGCTGGGCACGATCCTGGTGGGAGACGATCCGGCGTCGGCCGGCTACATCCGCAAGAAGCACGAGCTGTGCGCCGAGGTCGGGGTGATCTCCAAGCACGTCGGCGTCCCCGGGGACGGGACGCAGGCCGACCTGCTGGCCGCGGTCGAGCAGTTCAACGCCGACCCCGAGGTCGACGGTTACCTCATCCAGCACCCGGTGCCCGAGCAGTTCGACTTCAACCAGGCCCTGCTCGCCATGGACCCGACCAAGGACGCCGACGGCCTCCACCCGGTGAGCCTGGGCAAGCTCGTCCTCCAGGAGGCCGGGCCGGTGCCGGCCACGCCGGCCGGCATCCGCGAGATGTTCGTCCACTACGGCATCGAGATCGCCGGCAAGCACGTGGTGGTGGTGGGCCGGGGCCCGACGCTGGGCCGCCCGCTGGCGCTGCTGCTCACGCTCAAGGCCCCGGGCGCCAACGCTGCCGTCACGGTCGTGCACACGGGGGTCCCGGACGTCGGCGCCTACACCCGGGAGGCCGACGTCGTGGTGTCCGCCGTCGGCGTGCCCGGCACGATCACTCCGGACATGGTCCGGCCGGGCGCCGTGGTGGTGTCCGGCGGCGTGAGCTGGCGGGGGCGCGTGCTGCTGCCCGACGTGGACGAGTCGGTGGGCGAGGTGGCGTCGTGGATCACGCCGCGGCTCGGCGGCGTCGGTCCGACGACGGTCGCCATGCTCTTGCGGAACACCGTGGAGATCGCGGAGCGTGCGGTCGGGTAGGCTCTGTGGCGCTTCGGGCCGACATGGGTGGCGCTGGTGCGTCCGGCCCGGTGACGCAGATCCGACGTCATCGAGGAGCTGACCCATGACCACCGCGCCCCGGCCCGGCGACAGGATCGTCGACCTGCTGGCCGCCGGCCGCACGCTGAGCTTCGAGTTCTTCCCGCCGAAGACCGACGAGATGGAGCGGCAGCTCGAGAAGACCATCCACGAGCTGGCCCCGCTGCACCCATCGTTCGTGTCGGTGACCTACGGGGCGGGCGGGTCCACCCGCGACCGCACCCGCGACATCGTCATCGACGTCAACCGCACCCAGCCGTTCCCGGCCATGGCCCATCTGACCTGCTCGGGGCACACCCGGGCGCAGATCACCGAGCTGCTCGACGAGTACGCGGCGGCCGGGGTCCACAACATCCTGGCCCTGGCGGGCGACCCTCCCGCCGACGGCAGCGACCCCGGCGGCGACTTCACCTACGCCACCGAGCTGGTCGAGATCGTGCGCGACCACTCGGGGGACTTCTCCGTGGGCGTGGCCGCCCACCCGGAGCTGCACCCCCGGTCGGGCGGCGACCGGACGTCCGACCGTCGCTTCCTCGCCGCCAAGCTGGAGGCCGCCGACTTCGGGGTCACGCAGTTCTTCTTCGACGCCGACGACCATCTGCGCATGGTCGACGAGCTCGCCGCCCTCGGGTGCTCGACCCCGGTCCTGCCGGGGGTGATGCCGCCGATCCAGGTGCCCGGCCTCATCCGCATGGCCACGATGAACGGCTCGGTGCTGCCCGAGGCGCTGATGGCCCGGCTGGAGCCGGTGGCCGACGACACCGACGCCGTGCGGGACATCGGCATCGAGGTGGCCACGGAGCTGTGCCGGCGTCTGCTCGACGCGGGGTCCCCGGGGCTGCACCTGTACGCCCTGAACCGCTCGTACTCGGCGTTGCGGATCGTCGAGAACCTGGGGCTGCGCTAGTTCTTCCGGCGTCTCTCCGTCGGAATGTGAGGGCTGAGGGACGCCAGAACGGTCCTCGGGCCGGTGCCGCCGGGTGGCTACGCTCGGACGGCGCCGGCTCGGGTGTCACACCCCGTCCGTACTGTGGCCGGCATGGCAGCGAGAGGGTTGCGAGTGGCCTCAGGCAACGGGCGCAGGCGGGCGACGGCGACGTCCGCCTTCGGCGTGTCGCGCCGCGAGAACCACGACTCGGCCGGCTTCTACCGCCGGTTCGTGCCGCCCGTGCTGTCGTCGGACTCGACCGTCGAGGCGCCCGGCGTGGTCGACGAGATCTACCTGGGCGACGCCCGGTCGATGGACCGGGTCCGGTCCGACTCCGTGGCGCTGGTGGTCACATCGCCGCCGTACTTCGCGGGCAAGCAGTACGAGGAGGAGCTGGGGCGCGAGGGCATCCCGGCGTCGTACGCCGAGTACCTCCAGCTGCTGGAGGACGTGTTCGCCGAATGCGTGGCGAAGCTCGAGCCGGGGGGCCGCATCGCCGTCAACGTGGCCAACCTGGGACGCAAGCCGTACCGGTCGCTGTCGGCCGACGTGATCGGCATCCTCCAGGACCGGCTGGGCCTCCTGCTGCGGGGCGAGGTCGTCTGGCGCAAGGCCCGGGGGGCCGGGGGCAACTGTGCGTGGGGGTCGTTCCGCAGCCCGGCCAACCCGGTGCTGCGGGACCTGACCGAGCGGGTGGTGGTGGCGTCGAAGGGACGCTTCGACCGCGCCGTCGACCGCTCGGAGCGGGCGGCGCGGGGGCTGCCCCACGAGGCGACGACCACGGCCGACGAGTTCATGGAGGCCACGCTCGACGTCTGGGAGCTGGCGCCGGAGAGCGCGACGAGGGTCGGCCACCCGGCCCCGTTCCCTGTCGAGCTGCCCCAGCGGTTCGTGGAGCTCTACACGTGGCAGGCCGACGTGGTCCTCGACCCGTTCATGGGCGTGGGAACGACCGCGGTCGCCGCGGTGCGCACGGGCCGCCACTACCTCGGCTACGAGACCGACGCGGATTATGTCGACGCCGCCCGCCGCCGGGTGGCGTCCGAGCGCGACAGCGTCGCCGGCGCCGGCGGGCCGGTGCGCCTCGGCGGCCCGCCGCCGGCGGCCGGCACCGGGCCGAAAGGGGCGGATCCGGGTGTGGCGGCGGGGGCCGACAAGGCGGTCGAGCGGGCGGCCGAGCTGTTGCGGGAGGCCGGGTTCTCCGTGGTGGCGTCGCGGGGGCGCAAGTCGGGCGGCGTCGATGTCACGCTGGTGGCGACGGATCCGGGGGGCAGGGACTGGCTGGTCGACGTGGTGGGCGGGTTCACCGTCGCCCGTCCCGGCCTGCGGCGCACCGACGTGCTGGAGCGCACCCTGGGCCGGGCGGCGCGGCTGTCGGGCTTCGGCGCGCAGCGGCTGCTGGTGCTGGCCACCGACGTCCCCGGCCGGCGGTCGGCGGGCGCGGCCGCGCTGGCGTCGGCCCGGGGGCGGGTGTTCGTGGACGTCGTGCCGGTCGAGGCGGGCGAGGCGGCCGTCGAGCGCCTGCGGGCCTACGCCGGCGCCGCCTCCGCCGATCCGATCGGCGACCTGATCACCGGCCGCGGCTGAGCGGCGCGCGGTGCCGGCCGACCGCACCGAGGTCACGGAGGTCGTCACCGGGCTGGCCACGTTCGGCGCCGCCGACCTGGCGTCGGCGCTCGCCGAGCCGCCTGCTGCCTTCGGCAGCGTGGGCGACGACCGCTGGGGGCGGCTCCGGCGGCTGGCGGCCGAGGGCCGCTACCGGGCGGAGTTCGCGGCGGCCTGGGCCAACGGGACCTGCTTCCTCCACGCCCGGGACGGGCTGCGGGGCCGGCCGCCCGAGGTCGTCGAGTGGAAGGGCCCGCAGCGCCCGCCGGGTACCGAGCCGGTCCCGGCCGACCTGCGCATCGACCACGTCTACCTGGTCAGCTGCAAGTACAACTCCCGGATCACGCTGAACGTGTCGCCCCGGTCGGTCTTCGCCCCGGCGGGCGACCCGGGCGGCGACTGGTACACGGACGTGGCTCCGGAGGAGACCCAGGCGCTGTACGACACCGTCCGTTTCGAGACCGGCCTGTCGGCCGCGTTGCCGGCCCGGGTCGGGGCGCTGTCGCCGCCTCAGCGCCGGGAGCTGGCGGTCGCCCTGGGCGGCGGCCGGTGGACGTCGCCCGCGGCGGCCGAGGCGTACGCCGCGCTGTCGGCGGCCGTGGCGGCCGGGTCGGCCCGCCGGTGGCGGGAGCGGCTGCGCCGCGAGCGGGAGCGGGAGGCCACGCTGTGGCGGTTCCTGCGGGTGGCGGCGGCGACGTACTTCGTCCTGGGCTCGGACGGCAGCCGCATGGTCCGGATGCGGGTCGGCAGCCCGTGGGACTGGCGCCAGTCGTTCCGGCTGCGCCGGTTCGACGTCGAACCGGCCGCGGGGTCCCGCCAGCCGGTGGTCACGTGGGCGGCGACGGTCGAGGACCGGGAGGCGGGCGCCGACCGCACGGTCGCGGGCCACGTCGAGGTCCGCTGGAGCCACGGCCGCTTCGCCAACCCGCCCGAGGCCAAGGTCTACCTCGACACCCCGCACCACCAGGTTCCGGGCTACTGGCCGCTGACGTGACCGGGGGTCGTCCGTCTCGGCTCCGCCACGGACGAACGCCGGAGGGCTAGAACTCTGCCCATGAGTCCACGCCCGGGGCCCACGCCGCTGGCCGTCCGGGTCCGGCGCGCCCTGCTCGTGATCGTGGCGACGATGGTCTTCTACTACGCGGTCCCCGTGGGCGAGGTGCCCTCCGACCTCGGCATCGTGTTCAGCGTGCTCGGGGTACTCGGCGGCATGGGCCTCACGGTGTGGCTGACCCTGCGCCAGCTCCGCCGGCTGATGGCCAGCGAACCGGGCGACGAATCGGTCCGGATCGAGGGCCTGCTGTTCCTCGTGTACGTGGTCGTGCCGCTGTTCGCCCTCGGCTACTTCGGGCTGGAGAAGGCGGACCCCAGCCAGTTCGACGAGCTCACCACCAAGACCGACTCGCTGTACTTCACGGTCTCGACGCTGGCCACGGTCGGCTTCGGGGACGTCCACGCCGCCGGCCAGCTGGCCCGGATAGTGGTGATCATCCAGATCGCGTTCAACCTGGCGTTCGTGGGCACCCTCGTCAGCTTGCTGACCCGGATCATCCACGAGCGCGGCACCGTCCGCCGGGCCATGGCCGAGCGGGCCGGCGTCGAGCCACCGCCCGAACGGGCGCCCGAGCCCGAGCCCTAGCCGGCGAGCACGTCCGCCAGCCGCAGCTCGAACCCCGGCAGCAGGGGCGAGGTCAGCACCTCGTCCGCGGTCACCTTCACCTCGAGGTCGAACCCCCGTACCCGGGGCGCTGACCGCCGCGCCACGAGGACGCTCCGGTCGGAGGTGTCGACCAGCCACAGCTCGGGCAACCCGTGCTGCTCGTACCGCGTCCGCTTGACCCCGACGTCGTAGTGCCACGTCGACGGCGACCGCACCTCGACCGCCAGGTCGGGCACACCGCGGAAGTACTCGTCCGGGTCGACCCGCGAGGCCTCCGCCACCCACCACACGTCGGGGGCGTAGACGTTGTAGCGATCGACGATCACGTCGATCGGGATGCCGGCCAGGCCGAACCCGGGACCCTCGGTCCACTCGAGGAGGCACCGCGCGATCCTGAGCGTGACCTGCTGGTGTCTCGGTTTCGGCTGGCTCGGCACGATGACCCCGTCGATGAGCTGTGTGGGCTCTCGGACGCCGGCCGCAGCGTCGAAGTAGTCATCAGCCGTAATCAGGGCATCGACCATGGCCATGCACGAAAGCTAGCGCCGTGACGGGGTGGATGGCAACAGATATCGAAAGGTACCGAACGACCTACTGGGCCATCGCCTTGTCGAGGTTGGTGTCGAGCGCGTCGAGGAACTCGTCCGTCGTCAGCCAGGCGGTGTCGCCGCCGACCAGCAGAGCCAGGTCCTTGGTCATCTGGCCGCCCTCGACCGTCTTGACGCACACGTCCTCGAGCGTGGTGGCGAACCGGCCGACGTCGGGGGTCCCGTCGAGCTTGGCCCGGAAGTTGAGGCCCCGCGTCCAGGCGAAGATGGACGCGATCGGGTTGGTCGAGGTCTTCTCACCCTTCTGCCACTGGCGGTAGTGCCGGGTCACCGTGCCGTGCGCGGCCTCCGCCTCGCAGGTCTGGCCGTCGGGCGTCATCAGCACCGACGTCATCAGCCCCAGGGAGCCGAAGCCCTGGGCGATGATGTCCGACTGGACGTCGCCGTCGTAGTTCTTGCACGCCCACACGTAGCCGCCCTCCCACTTCAGGGCCTGGGCCACCATGTCGTCGATCAGCCGGTGCTCGTACGTCAGCCCCTTGGCCGCGTACTCGTCGGCGAACTCCGCGTCGAAGATCTCCTGGAACAGGTCCTTGAACCGTCCGTCGTAGGCCTTCAGGATCGTGTTCTTCGTCGACAGGTACACGGGGTAGTTCCGCTCCAGCCCGTAGCGGAACGAGGCACGGGCGAAGTCCCGGATCGAGTCGTCGAAGTTGTACATGCCCATGGCGATGCCGCCGCCGGGGAACCGGGCGACCTCGAACTCCATGGGCTCACGGCCGTCGGACGGGGCGTAGGTCATCGTCAGCGTGCCGGGCCCGGGAGCGACGAAGTCGGTCGCCTTGTACTGGTCGCCGTGGGCGTGACGGCCGATGACGATCGGCTTGGTCCAGCCGGGGACGAGCCGGGGCACGTTCGAGCAGATGATCGGCTCGCGGAAGACGACGCCGCCGAGGATGTTGCGGATCGTGCCGTTGGGCGATCGCCACATCTTCTTGAGCCCGAACTCCTCGACCCGGGCCTCGTCGGGCGTGATCGTGGCGCACTTGACCCCGACGTGGTGCTCCTTGATGGCCTCGGCCGCCTCGACCGTGATCTGGTCGTCGGTCTCGTCCCGCCTCTGGATCGACAGGTCGTAGTAGTGCAGGTCGACGTCGAGGTAGGGGAGGATCAGCTTGTCCTTGATGAACTGCCAGATGACGCGGGTCATCTCGTCGCCGTCGAGTTCGACGACGGGGTTCTCCACCTTGATCTTGGGCATGACCGTCTCCCTGGCGTCTTCCGGGCGCACTTGTATCGGACTTGTACATGTTAGGAGCCGGACCGCCTGCGTGCGACAGTCGGGGGCGTGACCGCGCTCGTGGACCGGCTCGTCCGGGCATGGACCGTACCCCTGACCGGCGCCGCCCGGGACCGGGACGCCTTCGGGGCGTTCGACGGCCGAGATGGTTGAGCCGGTCACCGACCCGGGCGACCCCCGCATCGCCCACTTCGTCGGCCTACGCGACCGCGAGCTGGCCCGCCGGGTCCCCCCGGGCGAGCCGGGGGTGTTCATCGCCGAGGGTGACATCGTTGCCGACCGGGCGATCCGGGCCGGCTACCACCTGCTGGCCCTGCTGGTCGACGCCACCCGCACGGACCCGCTGCCGCCGGGCGTGCCGCCGGACGCGCCGGTGTACGCCGCCGCGCCGCCGGTCCTCGAGCGGATCACGGGCCTCGGCGTCCACCGGGGCCTGCTCGGGTGCTTCGAGCGGCGGCCGGCCCGGCCCGCCGCCGAGGTGGTGGCCGACGCCCGCCGAGTGGTGGTGTTGGAACGGGTGAGCAACCCCACCAACCTGGGCGTGGTGCTGCGCTCGGCCGCCGGCCTGGGGATCGACGCCGCCCTGCTGGACCCGACCTGCAGCGACCCGCTGTACCGCCGCACGTCCCGGGTGGCGATGGGGGAGAGCTACGCCTACCCGTGGGCCTGGATCCCCCGGCTGCCGGGCGGGCTGGACCTCCTGCGGGGCGAGGGGTTCGGGGTGGTGGCGCTGACCCCCGACCCCGGGGCCGTGCCCATCGACCGCCTGGGCTTAGCACCGACCGAGCGGGTGGCGCTGCTGTTCGGCGCCGAGGGGCCGGGCCTGTCCCCCGAGACGCTCGCGGCGGCGGACGTGCGGGCCGGGATCCCCATGCGGGGCGGTGTCGACTCGCTCAATGTGGGGGTAGCCGCGGGGATAGCGTTCTGGGTCCTGGGACAGCGCGAGACGACGCCCGACTGACACGTCCGGTTCGCGCCGTCCGCCCGCCCGGTATGGGAAACTGAAGCCAACCGCCACAGAGCCCGAACCATGG
>DASRJM010000186.1:0-2055 GCA_035649475.1 Acidimicrobiales bacterium | reverse complement strand
GAGAGCGAGTTCAGCGAGATGTTCCTGGACGAGGTGCGCATCCCGGTCGAGAACGTGGTCGGCGCGGAGAACGACGGCTGGCGGGTCGCCATGGTCACGTTCGGCTTCGAGAGGGGGACAGCCTTCGTGAGCGAGCTGCTGGGCTCCATGCGGCTGCTGGCCGATCTCGTCGACATCGCCCGCAAGACGCCGCTCGGGCCCGGCACCGCCTGGGACGACGCCGGCATCCGCCGCGAGCTGACCGTGCTGCGGGCCGAGCTGGACGCCGAGTGGGCCCTGACCAAGCGCAACGTCTCGCGGGCTGCCCGCTACGGCAACCCGGGGGTGGGCGGATCGGTGTTCAAGCTGGCCTACCACGAGACCCGCGAGCGCATGGGCGAGGTGGCCCTGCGGCTGCTGGGCCGGGCCCGGCTCGCGCTCGACGACCCCACCGGCGTGTCCGCCCGCCAGCTCGACCACGTCGCCCAGACCCTGTACGCCCTGTCGCTGTCGATCGCGGCCGGGACGGCCCAGATCCAGCGCAACATCGTGGGCGAGCGCCTCCTGGGCCTGCCCAAGGAGCGCTGATGGACCTCGAACCGACCGACGACCAGGCCGCGCTGACCGCCGAGCTGGCCCGGTTCCTCGCCGACCGGGTCACCCCCGAGGTCCGGCGGGCGGCGGCCGACGAGCCCGGGGCCGTCGACCGGGACCTGTGGCAGGCCCTGGGAGAGCTGGGCACGTTCGGGCTCGTCGTCCCCGAGGATCGGGACGGCGTGGGCCTGGGGATGGCCGAGGCGACGCTCGTGTTCGAGGAGCTCGGCTGGGCCGCGGTGCCCGGCCCGCTGGTGGGAACGTTCCTGGCTGCCGGCCTGGACCTCGCGGTGTCGCCCCGGGCCGCCGCGGGCGAGGCGGTCGTCGGGCTGGTGCCTGCGGGTCAGCCGGTGTTCGTCGAGCACCGGGCCGCGCTGGATGCGCTGCTGGTGGTGGCGTCCGAGGGCGTCACGCTGGCAGGCCCGCCGGACGCGGCCACCTGCCGTCCGGTCGCGCGCCCGCTCGATCCGCTGACCCCGGTCGACGTGGTGGACGCCCTACCCGACGGCGAGCCGGTCGGTGGGCCCGACCTGGCCGGCCGGCTGCGGCGAGACGCGTCCCTGCTGGCTGCCGCCCTCCAGGTGGGCCTGGCCGGCGGCGCGCTGGCCATGGCCACCGACTACGCCCAGGGGCGGGTGCAGTTCGGCCGCCCGATCGGCAGCTTCCAGGCGCTCAAGCACCTGCTGGCCGACGCCCAGGTGGCGGTCGAAGTCGCCCGGGCCGCGGTCGCCGCCGCCGGGGTGGAGATCGACGAGGACGGAGCGGCCGGCCGGGCCGTCGACGCCGCCCGCATCGTCGCCTCTCGCGCCGCGGAGCGGGCCACCCGCACCTGCATCCAGGTCCATGGCGGCATCGGCTTCACCTGGGAGCTCGACGCTCACCTGTTCCTCAAACGCGCGCTCGTCCTCGACGTGGGAGTGGGCTCGGCCGAGGAGGCCATCGAGTCTTTCGCCGCGTCGCTCTGACACGAGGGTTACCCTGGCCGCCAACTTTGCCCAGGGGGTGGCCATGAGGTCGAAGTTGTCAGCCGTCGTTGCCGCGGGCGTGATGGTCGGAGCACTGGGGGCAGTGCCCGCCACCGCCGCGCCTACCCGGGGGGCGTCTCCGCCCCCGTCCGCCCCGGCGGTCGCCGGGAGCGACCACCTGGACGTGTTCCAAGGGACCATCGACCTGGGCGAGCTCGGGACGCTACGCGCCGCGGGCGTCGACCCCCACGAGATGAGCATGAAGCGCACCTCCGGCACGCAAGCCGACGTCGAGGTCGTGCTCAGCGCCGAGCAGGCGGCCGAGCTCAACGACGCGGGCGTCGAGCTGGCGCCGAAGCTCATCGACGGCCAGACAGTGGCCGAGGCGGCCACGCTCCAGGCCGAGGCCGGCTTCACCGTGTTCCGGCAGTACGGCGGCGAGGGCGGCCTCAAGGAGGAGTACGAGCAGATCGCGGCGGACAACCCCGGCATCACCAAGCTGGTGGTGATAGGCCAG
>DASRJM010000185.1:0-2528 GCA_035649475.1 Acidimicrobiales bacterium | reverse complement strand
GGCATGCCCCCCGACGAACTCGCCCGCGCCAACCGCCGCCTCGCCGGCGCCGAAAGCTTCACCATCGCCCCCTCCAAATACCTCGGCCACTACGTCGCCGGAAACCTCGCCGCCCGCCACAACATCAACGTCACCCTCCACGCCTCGTCCGAGCACAGCGCCGCGGGCAGCGGTCGGGGCATCACGGTCACCGTCCACCTCCCCCACACCCTGCTCACGACGGACAACGCCGCCGCGACCGGCCTCCCGCCGGCTGACTCGGCGCCCGGCGCACCGGAGCTCATGCCGCCACCGCCACCCGTGGTCCCGATGGACGCCTCGCTGCTCGAGCTGGAGCTGCCCTCGATGGGCGCCACCGCCGCGCCGTCCCTGCCCCCGGCCGCGGCCGACATGTACCCGCCGGACCTGGAGCTGCCTACGGTGACGCGGGCCTCGGTGTTCGAGTCGCCGCCACCGGCGCTGGGGCCACCGCCGTCACCCGGCCCGCCCGCCGACCTGGAGATGCCTCCGGCCGCTGCGGCGTCGCCCTCGGTGTTCGACCAACCGCCGCTGGCACCACCCCCGGAGCCGGAGTATCGGCCGGACTACCAGCCCGAGTACCAGCCCGAATACCAGCAGGACTACCCCGCGGCTCCCGCGGCCTCGGTGTTCGACGCCATCCCGCAGCCACCGGTGCCCCCGGCGACCGCGCCGCCGGCCCCGGCGCCACCCGCACCGCCGCCGGGTCCAGGTCCCGGTCCGCAGGGCCCGCCGATTGGCACGCCGCCGCTGTCGTCACCCCATCTGCGGGTCACCCCCGGCCACAACCAACCGCCGCCGGCGGTCCCGCCCGGACTCCCCTCGCCGCCCGCGGTGGCTCCCTCGCCGCCGTCGCCGTCACTGCCGCCGCTGCCGTCCCGGCCCGTCGCTCCTCCGGCGGCGGCCCGCCACTCGTCCCGCCCGCCGCTCAGCGGCCGGGACCGGACGTCCGGAGGGCTGGTCAAGCGGGCGCCGCGTCCCGGTAGCGGCACCCAGCCGGCGCGCCCCAGCGAGGAGTTGCTGCAGACGCTGGCCACCTACACCACCCACCTCCACCGCCAGATCGACACCAGCCGCCCGGTCACCCCACCAGCGGGATCGGGCTCGGCCTTCCCCGCGTTCAACCCCACACCGGCGCCCGGCACGCCGACCATCTGGCCCGGCTCCTTGCGGACCGACCCGAACGGCCCGCCGCCCGGTGGGCCACCCGCGGGGCCGCCTACCGGTCCGACACCGCACGTCATGCCGTCCACCGACGGCCTCCGCCCCGAGCACACGGCGAGCGGCCTGGCGCGGCGGGTGCCGGGGGCCCAGGCCCCCCGCACGCAGCTCGTCGGGCTGCGACGAGGGTCACAGCCGGTCGGCAACGGGGTCGAAATGCCGCCCGGACGCCCCGCTCCGCGCGATAACCCCGCTGTTCCCCGCACGGAAGGCGACGCGGCGCCGCGTGACGACGTATCGTCCTCCGACGCCAACCCTGCGAACAGCTCCGCCAAGGACGTGTACAGCTTCCTGTCGAACTTCAGCGCTGGCGTGCAGCGCGGCCTTGACGAGGCCCACAGTCGCGACACCACTCCCGAGGAGGACCAATGAGCCTGAGCGACGAGGCCAGGAACTTCAACTGGTTGCTCAACAGCTTCGTCGACCAGACCGCCGGAGTGACCGACGCCGTCGCCGTGTCGTCAGACGGCCTCCTCATGGCGGCCTCGAGCTCCTTGGACCGGGCCGCGGCCGAGCAGCTGGCGGCCATCATCTCCGGGTTCGTCAGCCTCGGGCACGGCGCCTCCCGCTGCTTCGACTTCGCCGGGCTCGAGCAGATCATCGTGGCGATGCGCCAGGGGTTCCTGTTCGTGTCCGCCATCTCGGACGGGAGCTGCCTCGGCGTGGTGGCCACCCGCACCTGCGACATCGGGCTCGTCGGCTACCAGACCACGCTGCTGGTCGAGCGGGCTGGGCAGGTGCTCACCCCAGCGCTGGTCGCTGAGCTCAAGGCGGGAGTCGTCGCATGAGCGAAGGTCACGATCTCGTCCGGCCGTACATCATGACTGGGGGGCGGACCCGGGCTCAGAGGCGTGACCTCCGGATCGAGACCCTTCTCCAGACCAAGGCGGGCCACATCCCCGCCGTCCTGCCCGAAGAGCAGCAACTCGTGCTCGAGCAGTGCACGCGTGCCATCTCCGTCGCCGAGGTCGCGGCGCACCTGCGGTTGGTGGTCGGCGTGGTCATGATCCTGGCCGACGACCTGATCTCGGCCGGGTTGCTCGATGTCCACCACACCGATCCCGTCGAGATCGAGCTGTCGATGCTGACCAAGATGATCGAACGGGTCAGGGCGATCTGAGTTGGCGCCCGAGACCATTTCCCGAGAGGTTCCGCGACGTGCAGTCCACCGCTGAGAACACCGCCACGCGCATCACGTCAGTCAAGTTCGTCATCGCCGGCGGCTTCGGTGTGGGCAAGACGACCTTCGTCGGCGCCATCTCCGAGATCGAACCGTTGCGCACCGAGGC
>DASRJM010000184.1:0-14783 GCA_035649475.1 Acidimicrobiales bacterium | reverse complement strand
AGCAGTACCAGATGCTCACCATCGACCACGGCTTCAACGCGTCGACGTTCACGTCCCGCGTGATCACCTCGACCGGCGCCGACCTGGCCGCCGCCGTCACCGGCGGGATCGCCGCCCTGTCCGGCCCGCTGCACGGTGGGGCCCCGGCCCGGGCGCTCGACCTGCTCGACGCCATCGGCACCCCCGAGAACGCCCGCCCCTACCTGGTCGAACAGGTGACGAAGGGCGAGAAGATCATGGGGTTCGGCCACCGGGTCTACAAGACCGACGACCCCCGCTCGGTGTTCCTGCGGGGCGTTGCCGAGCGCATCGGGGCGCAGAAGGTCGACTTCGCCAAGCAGGTCGAGCAGACGGTGGTGGACGTGCTGGCCGAGCTCAAGCCTGGCCGCAACCTGTACGCCAACGTCGAGTTCTACGCAGGCGTGGTCATGGAGCACACGGGCCTGCCGTCCCAGCTGTTCACCCCGACGTTCGCGTCGAGCCGGGTGATCGGCTGGTGCGCCAACATCCTGGAGCAGGCAGCCGACAACCGGATCATCCGGCCGTCGGCCCGCTACGTCGGCCCGCCGCCGCCCCAGCCGGTCCCCGATCCTGGGTGACGGGCCCGCCGTCCGGCCGGGGGTACCGTCGCGGCGTGAAGGTCGAGATCGCCACCACGCTCACCCCCGCCATCGTCGACGCCATCAAGCGTCTGGTGCCCCAGCTGTCGAAGTCCAGCCCGCCGCCGACCACGCCGGAGCTGGGCGAGATCGTCGAGTCGCCGGCCACCGACCTGTTCATCGCCCTCGACGACGGGGGCGGGATCGTGGGGATGTCCACGCTCGTGACGTTCCGCATCCCCACCGGCATGCGGGCCTGGATCGAGGACGTGGTGGTCGACGGCGCCGGCCGGGGTCAGGGCGTCGGCACCGCGCTGACCCAGGCGATGGTCGACCGGGCCCGGGAGCTGGGGTGCATCACCGTCGATCTGACCTCCCGGCCGTCCCGGGAGGCGGCCAACCGCCTGTACCAGCGGGAGGGGTTCGTGGCCCGCGAGTCGACCGTCTACCGCTACGACCTGCGGGACTGATCCGCGCCGTGCGCTGCGCGTTCTGTGGTGTGGAGGAGGGCGCCGGCGTGCGGCTGGCGGCCGGTCCGGGCGTCGCGATCTGCGGCGGCTGCGCGGCGGCCGCCGCCGTGGTCACCGGGCCGCCCCCGGACGGCTGGTCGCCGCCGTCGCGGCGGGGCTGGGCCCGGGGCGCCGTCGACCGGGAGGCGATGGCGGCGCTGCCGGCCGACGAGCTGATCGCCGAGCTGGCGACCGTGTGGGCGGTCGCCGAGCCGCTGCGGGAGTTCATCCACGCCGCCGGCGAGGCGCTCGGTATCGACCTCAGCGCCCCGGCCTGCGCTGGGCACCGGGACCCGGTGACGCTGGCCGACGGCACGGTGGTGTGGGCGGTGTCGTGGGAGGAGGACTCGCCGTACGACCGGGACGAGGCCCCCGTGTTCGGCCTCTACCTCGACGACCGCTGGTCGCCGCCGTGGCCCCACGCCCATGTCGACTGGCCCGACTTCGGCGTCCCGGCCGACCGGGAGGCGGCGACCGCCGCGCTGGCGGACCTGCTGGCCCGGGCCCGGGACGGCGAGCGGGTCGAGGTCGGCTGCCTCGGCGGCCACGGCAGGACCGGCACCGCCCTGGCCCTCCTGGCCGTCATGGCCGGGACGCCGGCGGCCGAGGCCGTCGCCTGGGTCCGCTCGGCCTACTGCGCCACGGCCGTCGAGACTGCCGAGCAGGCTGCCTACGTCGCCGCCGCAGGAGGCTGAGGCATCGGGAAACGCCGCGGGCGGCGGGAGCTGCGGCCGCCGGACCGCCCGCGGCCGGCGACTCGGCCGTCACGGTGCCCGGCAGGCCAGCGAGTGCCGGGCCGCGAGACGGACCCGGGCGTTGGGGTCGGAGTCGGCCAGCTCGGTCAGCCGGTCGAGCGCGCCCGGCGGCAGCGACCCGTCCCAGCCAGGCTTGCAGATCACGCAGCCGAGGGCGTGGGCGGCGTTGCGCCGGACCCGGGGCACCGGGTCGTCGAGCGCCGGTGCGATGGCGGCGATGGCCGCGGGATCCTCGCTGTGGTCGAGGACCTGGATGCACCACCACCGCACCCGGGGGTGCGGGTGCCGGACCCCGGCCACCAGTGCGTCCACCAGAGTCGGGGCCAGCCTCATGGACCGCGCCTCACGGCCCTTGCGGGTGCCGTAGATCGCGTCCAGCACGGCCAGGACCTGCGCGCGGTCGGCGAAGCGCTCGACCATCTCCTGCTCGGGCGTCACACCGCTACCGTACGGCGGGCCACCGGTCGGGCCCGATCGGTTTCCGGGAGGGAGGGGCCGTGACGAAGCCGTTGGAGGGGGTCCGGGTGGTGGACCTCAGCCAGATCACCTCGGGGCCGTTCGGCACCATGGTGTTGGCCGAGCAGGGCGCGGACGTCGTGAAGGTCGAGTCGACCACGATCGGCGATCTGGCCCGTCGGGCGCCCATCAGCCGCAACGGGATGAGCTCGTTCGTGCTGAACCAGAACCGGGGCAAGCGGTCGATTGCCGTCGACCTCGAGCACGAGGCGGCCCGGGCGGTGACGCTCGACCTCATGGCGGGCGCCGATGTCGTGGTGCAGAACTTCCGTCCCGGGGTCATGGAGCAGCTCGGCCTGGGCTACGACGACGTTTGCGCCCGCAACGCGGGGGTGATCTACGTGTCGATCAGCGGGTTCGGTCCCGACGGTCCCTATGCCGACCGGCCCGCGCTCGACCCGGTGATCCAGGCCCTGGCGGGGGTGGTGCACCGCCAGCAGAGCGAGGCGATCCCGCTGCCGGACCTGGTGCGCAACATCTTCGTGGACAAGGCGACGTCGCTGACCATGGCCCAGAGCGTGTGCGCCGCGCTGTACCGGCGGACGCGCACGGGCCAGGGGGACCACATCGTGCTGCCGATGCTCGACGTCGGCCTCTACTTCTTCTGGCCCGACGGGATGATGGACATGACCTTCATCGGCGGCGGCGTGGCCGGGGGACCGCGGATCGTCGACCTGTACCGGATCACCCACTGCGCCGACGGCCAGCTCGTCTACTACATCGCCACGGAGGCGCAGCGCCACGGGCTGTTCCGGGCCGTGGGCCATCCCGAGTGGTCGGAGGACCCCCGCTTCGGGACCACCGCCGCGCTGCTCGACGACGGCAACCGGGCGGAGCTGGGAGGGTTGCTCGACGCGGCGTTCGCGGCACTGCCGCTGGCCGACGTGCTGGCCCGCCTGCACGAGGGCAGCGTGCCCGCCGCGCCCGTGCTCGAGCCGGAGCAGGTGTTCGAGGACCCGCAGGTGGTCCACAACGGCACCCTCCACACCTGGGACCACCCGGTCGCCGGGCGCGTGCGCCAGCCCCGGCACCCGGTGCGGTTCGCCTCGTCGCCGACGCCGGTGCCCGAGCAGGTGCCAGGCCTCGGCGAGCACACCGACGAGATCCTGGCCGAGCTCGGGCGCACCGACGCCGACATCGCCGCGCTGCGGGAGTCCGGCGCGGTCGCCTGAGCCGGATCGGGGAACGGATGGCGACCTGGTCGACGAGCTGCGGCCGCTGGCGTTCCCGGGGGCCGGCTCAGCCGGACGGCACGCGGCCGGCGGCCACGAGCAGCGCGGCCCAGGGGTCGTCGCCCGGGGCGAGCTCGGGAACCGGCCGCCAGCCGGGCGAGCTCCAGTGGGGCCAGCCCCGGGAGTGCCCGACCAGCCGGGCGATCTCGGCCTGCGGGGGGCGCAGCGGGACGCCGAGCCCCGCGCACACGTCGTGGCCGTGCAGGATCAGCTCGAGGCCGGCCCGGGCCGGGAAGTCCTCCGGTCCCCGGACCTCGATCCGGGGTCGGCGCCAGATGACCGCCCGGGCGCCGGGCGGGGCGGCGCCGATCACCGCGGACACGACGTGGGCCACGGTGGCGATGGCCTCGCCGGCCTGCTCGGTCCGGCCGGCCTGGGCCGTCGTGGGGACCGACCACTCCCACTCGGGGTAGCCGTCCTGGCGTCGGGAGGCGAGGAAGAACCCCACCGCCAGGACCGCGTCGACCGCGTGGTCGGCGGTCTTGGCGCAGCTCCACTCGAGCGTGCCGGCCGGCACGGACCAGTCCCGCGCCCCGGCGGCGCTCCACGCCTCGCCGACGCAGTCGGCCAGGGTGTCGAGGTCGTGGCGGGTGAACGGCCCTTCGCTCATCCGGGTCACCGTGGCACACTGGTGCGGCCGGTGGCGGCCGGCACGGCGGAAAAAGGCGGTGTTCCATGGCGGCACCTCGGGTACGGCTGCTCGTCGACTCCCTGCGCACGGGCGCGGTCGCCCGTGACGGCGACGGGCGCTGGCAGTGGGAGTGGGGCGAGGACGGGCGCGGCGCCATCGCCGTGCCCGACCCCGGCGGCGGGCTGCGGCCGGAGCGAGCGGCACCGGTGGTGCTGTCCGTCGACCCGGACCTGGCCGGCGCACCCGACGCCCCCGACGTCACGCTGTCGCTGAGCTCGTTCGCGGCCGCCCGGGTCACCCTGTGGTACCCGGGCCCGGCCGGGCCGGTGCCGCTGGTCGGGGCGCGGGCCGACCGGCTGGAGTCCGTGCAGGTGCGGGCCGTCGAGGAGGTCGTCCTGCGGCTGACCGCCCACACGTTCCCCGACGGCGGGTTCGACGGGCTGGTCGAGATCATCGCCGACATGGGGGAGATGGGCAGCCGCGGCGACCGGGACCTGTATCGGGACCGGGCGGTCGTGCGAGTGGCGCCGTGGGTGATGCCGGCGTCGTCCCGGCCGCCCGAGACGCTGTACGTGGTGCACAACGCCGGCTGGAACAGCGGGTTCGTGGGCGCCCTCGAGGACGCGTGCGCCGAGGCCGGCGTCCGGCTGCGCGAGGTGGCCGGCGAGTTCACCGGCGGCGACCCGTGGATCCAGGACGAGGTCGAGCCCGGCCACACGTGGGGCCCGGGCCAGGCCCCGGTGCATGTGATCGTGGACGGTCCACGCGACCGGGGCCTCGACCCGGCGGTGGAGCGGGTGTTCGGCAGCGACGGCGTCGACGTCTACAGCGTCCCGGCCCACGGCGGCTGGCAGACCTCGCTCGACTCGTTCGGCAACCTGGAGGTCAGCCCGCCGGTGACGGTGGCGGGCGTGCCGTACCCGCTGGGACGGATCGTGCTCGGCACGACCGCACCCGGCGCGGATGGCCGCCAGGCGGCGCTGGCCGTCCGCCAGTTCCTGAACGCGCAGCAGGTCCAGGCGCCGCTCGAGGTGTTCACCGACTGGCTGGTGGTCGGGCACGTGGACGAGATCGTGTGCTTCGAGCCCGGCCCGGCCGCCGACCCCGACGGCTGGCAGATCCAGATCGCCTCGCCGACGGCGTTCCGGGCCCTGCTGGAGCGGTGGGCGGTCGACGGCCACGGCGAGGCGGTCCTGTGGGAGGGCAAGCTGCGGCCCGATCCGGTCACCGGCCGGGAGGTCAAGGCGGCCAGGACCGTGCGGGCGCTGCTGGAGGACGAGGGCCTGTGGCTCTTCCAGGCCGAATGCCAGGCCGCCCTGGACATCGTGCGGGACCAGCTGGCGGCGGGCCTGGGCGCCGGCGACGACCGGTTCGTCCCGGTGCCGCTGGCCTTCGAGTCGCTGGACGGGTCCGCGGTGGCGCTGTTCCCCGACATGGTCAACCACATCGTGGCGGGGGAGTGGTCGATCGTGCCCGACCCGTTCGGCCCGGTCGTCGAGGGCGTGGACCTGCTCAAGGCCGCCTACCGGGGGCTTGCGCCCCATCGCCGCCTGGCGTTCGTCGACGACTGGGACACGTACCACGTCAACCTGGGCGAGGTGCACTGCGGCACGAATGTCCTGCGCACCCCCGACCCGGACGCGAAGTGGTGGGCCACCCGCCTCCCCGGCCTGTGGGACGCGATGATTCCGCCCCGGTGAGCGGCTGGACTCGGGCGGTGGACCTGCGGACCGAGGTGCTCGACCACCGGCGCGACAGGCTCGGTCGCGCCACCTCCGCCGTCCGGCCCGGACCGGGACCCGCCGGCGTCGCCGGCATCGAGCCCCGCTAGAGCTTGCGGACCGGATCGCCGGGGCGGACCGTGCCCGGGACCACGACACGGGCATTGAGGCCGCGAAGGCGGAGGGCGCGGCCCTGCGGGGAGTTGACGAACCGCATCGCGTCCTTGCCGAACCGGGAGACGAACTTGTCGCAGCCGGTGTGGGGGATCGGCGTCACCTCGATGACCGCGGACCCGAGCGCCAGGCGGGTGCCGGGCGGGAGGTTGGCCTCGCTGAGGTCGAGGTCCAGGTGGAGCTGGTCGCCGGCCAGGGCCATGCGGACGGGGTCGACCGCCACCAGGCGGGACACCCGGGCGTTCATCACGTTGAGCTGGCGGTCGGGGTCGGGAGTGCCCTCGGGGTGGTGCCTGTTGTGGCGCTGGTTCCAGTTGTCGCCGACGACGCCCCACGCCTCGTCGAGATCGCCCTCGTCGAGGACGTCGCGCTCGCCGACCTGGGGCCGACGGACCACCAGCGCCACCGTGCCCACGTCGGCCGGCGCCGCACGGATCTCCTCCAGGCCGGCCTCGAGTTCGACTGTGGTCAGGTGCACGGGGGCGGTCGCAGGCTCCACGCCCCGCAGGATGGATCAGCCGCCGTCCTCGCGGCCAGCGGATTCCAGGTCGGCGCGCACCGGCCGGTGATCCGACGCGCGGCTGTCGACCACGACCGCGGCCGCGGCTCGCAGGTCGGGCGACGCCAGCACGTAGTCGATGCGGGTCCTCGGGATCGTGGCGGGGAAGGTCCCGCCCCGGCCTTGTCCCGCCGTCGGCCAGGCGTCGTCCAGCACCGCCGTCAGCCGCCGCACCTCCCGGGACCCGGCCCGGGCGTTCAGGTCCCCCGCCAGCACGACCGGGGCCGGCAGGTCGTCGACCACCGCCCGGATGGCGTCCGCCTGGGCCAGCCGCGCCGGCTGCGAGCTGTTCTGCAGGTGGGTCACGAGGAACCGCACCGGCTCGCCGTCGACGTGGACCAGCGCCTCCAGCAGCCCCCTCTGTTCGGTCCCGGACGGCCGGGGCAGCAGGAGGTTGCGCCAGCCCAGGATCTCGGGGACCGCCAGCACCGCGTTGCCGTACTCGCGCCGGGGCCGGTCGGCCGCGGGCGGTGACAGGTCGATCGTCGCGCCGAACGCGACGTGCATCCCGAGCCGGTCCCCGAGCCACCCCGCCTGGTCGACGAACGCGCTCCGGGCGCCGAAGTGGCGGTCCACCTCCTGCAGCCCCACGAGCTCGGCGCCGGTCGCCTCGAGGGTCGCCGCGGTCCGCTCCAGGTCGAGCCGGCCGTCAATGCCCACGCCGTGATGGATGTTGTACGAGACGACCCGCATGTCGAAATCGTGACGGTAGCGTCGTTCGGGATCATCCGGCGGAGAGGGGAGACCCCATGACGACGGTGACCCGGCCGGTGGGCGCACCGGCCGATCTGCGCACGCGCTTCCGCGATGTCCGATCATTCACGGAGTCCCTGGCCGCGCCGTTGTCGGCCGAGGACCAGACCGTGCAGACCATGCCCGACGTGAGCCCGACGAAGTGGCATCGGGCCCACACCACCTGGTTCTTCGAGACGTTCGTGCTGGGGCCGCACGCCGGCCACACGGCGTTCGACCCGGCCTACGCCTACCTGTTCAACTCCTATTACGAGGGCGTCGGGCCCCGCCACGCCCGTCCCCAGCGGGGCCTGCTGACCCGCCCCGGCATCGCAGAGATCGCGTCCTACCGGGCGGCGATCGACGAGGCGATGGACGACTTCCTGGCCGCCGGCCCCGAGCCCGACGTGGCCGCGCTGATCGAGCTGGGGATCAACCACGAGCAGCAGCACCAGGAGTTGCTGCTGATGGACATCAAGCACGTCCTGGCCGCCAACCCGCTGCGGCCCGCCTACGTCGAGGCCACCGCACTCCGGGTCGCCGATCCCGCCGAGGGCTGGATCGACGACCCCGGCGGCGTGGCGGCGGTCGGCTACGACGGCGGAGGCTTCTCGTTCGACAACGAGGGGCCCCGCCACGAGGCGCTGCTCAGCCCGTTCGCGCTGGGTGCCCGCCTGGTCAGCGCCGGCGACTGGCTCGACTTCATCGACGACGGCGGCTACCAGGAGCCCGGGCTGTGGATGGCCGACGGCTGGGGCACGGTCCAGGCCGAGGAGTGGGATGCGCCGCTCTACTGGACCCGGGAGGACGGCGGCTGGTCGATCCAGACGCTGACCGGCCCCCGCCCGGTCGACCCGGCCGAGCCCGTGGTCCACGTGAGCTGGTACGAGGCGGACGCGTTCGCCCGCTGGGCCGGCGCCCGGCTGCCGACCGAGGCCGAGTGGGAGGTCGTGGCCACCTCCCGCGAGCCCGCGCTGTCGGAGACCCGCACCGCGGCCGGGCTGACCACCGAGGGCCTGGCCGGACCCGGCCTGCACCCCCGGTCGTGCGGCGAGCAGTGGTGCGGCAGCGTGTGGCAGTGGACCGCCAGCCCGTACGCGCCCTACCCGGGGTTCCAGCCGGCGGCCGGTGCCGTCGGTGAGTACAACGGCAAGTTCATGGTCAACCAGCAGGTGCTGCGCGGCGGCGCCTGCGTCACGCCCGCCGGGCACACCCGGGGGACGTACCGGAACTTCTTCTACCCGGGATCACGCTGGCCGTTCACCGGGCTCCGGCTGGCGGTGGACCGGTGACGGTCCTCGCACCGGGGAAGGTGACGGTCGATGTCCGCCTCGTCCCCGAGGACCTGCGCGGCGCCCTGCGCCGCGACGCCCGGGCCGGTTTGACCGCCACGCCCAAGACGATGCCGCCCGTGTGGTTCTACGACGACCGGGGCTGCGACCTCTACGAGCAGATCACCCGGACGCCCGAGTACTACCCGTTCCGCACCGAGCGCGACCTGCTGCGCCGGTCCGCGGGCGCGATCGCGGCGGCCGCCGAGGCCACTGTGCTGGTGGAGCTGGGATCGGGCACGTCCGAGAAGACCCGGCTGCTGCTCGACGCCATGGCCGCCGGCACCGCGGGTCTGGCGGGCTACGTGCCGTTCGACGTGGCCGAGGGCACGCTGCGTTCGGCCGCCGAGGCGGTGGCCGAGGAGTTCGGCATCGGCGTGCACGCGGTCGTGGGCGACTTCCACGAGCACCTCGAGGACATCCCCGACGTCGCCGGCTCGCGGCTCGTCGCCTTCCTCGGCAGCACGATCGGCAACTTCGCTCCGGCCCAGCGGGCCCGGTTCCTGTCCCAGGTGGCGGAGCTGCTGGGGCCCTCGGACCGGTTCCTGCTGGCCACCGATCTGGTCAAGCCCGTCGACCGGCTGATCGCCGCCTACGACGACGCCGCGGGCGTCACCGCGGCGTTCAACCTCAACCTGCTGGCCGTGCTCAACCGCGAGCTGGGCGCCGACTTCCCGGTCGACCGTTTCGAGCACCTGGCGGCGTGGGACGCCGACAACCGTTGGATCGAGATGCGGCTGCGGGCGACCCAGGCCATGCGGGTGACGCTGCCGGCCCTCGACCTGGCGGTGGACTTCGCCCGGGGCGAGCAGATGCGGACCGAGATCAGCGCCAAGTTCACCCTCGAGCAGGTGCGCGACGAGCTGGGCCGGGCCGGGATGCGGGTCGCCGGCCGGTGGACCGATCCGGCGGGCGACTACCTGGTGACCCTGGCCCGCCCCGCGTGACGCACCAGACCGTCCGGGTCACGGCGCCGGCGCCGGAGGCCGAGCTGGCGGCCGATGCGCTGTGGCAGGCCGGGGCGACGGCGATCGAGGAACGTCCCGCCGCGGCCTCCGTCGTCCTGGTGGCGGCGGTGCCCGACAGCGGCGATGTCGACCCCGGCCCGCTGCTGGCGGCAGTGGCCGGCCGCTGGCCGGCCGAGGTCGCGGCGGTGGACCTGGACGCCGCGCTGGACGCGTGGCGCGGCCACGCCCGGCCGGTCGTGGCGGGCGGCGGGCGTCTGACGATCCGCCTGGGAGGGTCGCCGGACCCGGAGTCGGGCGAGATCGTCGTCGACCCCGGGCGGGCGTTCGGCAGCGGCGCCCACCCGTCGACGCGCCTGGTCCTCGACGCGCTGGTCGCGGAGGTCCGCGGCGGCGAGCGGGTCCTCGACGTCGGCTCGGGCAGCGGCATCCTCGCGGTCGCCGCCCTCGCTCTCGGCGCCGGCACCGCCCTGGCGGTCGACAGCGACCCGGCGGCCCGCCAGGCCACGACCGCCAACGCCGCCCGCAACGGCTTCTCCGGCCGCGTCACGGTGAGCGACACGATTGCCGGACGCCACGGCCTGGTGGCGGCGAACCTGCTGCTCGTCGACCACCGCACGCTGGCCCCGGCGATCGCGGACGCCGTCGACGACGGCGGCACGCTGGTCCTGAGCGGGGTGCTCGCCTCCCAGCGGGACGCTCTCCTCGCGGCGTATCCCGGCCTGGTCCCGGGCGGCGAGCGGGACGGCGACGGCTGGGTGGCGCTCAGCCTCCGGGCGCCGTGACCTGCTCGACCGATCGAACGGCAGCGAGGGGGATGGCGTTGTAGACGTGGGGGAAGGGCTCGCCGGGGGTCAGCCCCTCCCAGCGCAGGTCGCCCACCGCGCCGGGGTCGAGGACCAGCAGCACGAGGTCCCCCGCGCCCGCGAAGTGGCGGGCCAGCGAGCCCGGGATCTGCTCGCGGGTCGAGCAGTGGACGAAGCCCTCCGTGGCCAGGCTCGGCGGGGCGACGGTGCCCTGGTGCTGAGCCTCGGCCCACTCGGCCAGGGTGGCGATGTGGAGGATCTCGCCGGCGTCCATCAGCCGGCTGGATCCAGGCGGTAGATCGGCCCGTCGAGCGACAGCACGTACGCCTCGCCAGCCGCGTCCTCGCCGAACGAGACCAGGTTGGCGCCCTCGGCCTCGAACACCCGCTCGTCCGCCAGCGCCCCGTCCGCGACCCGGATCGCCCGGATCGTGCCCTGGCAGTAGTCGGTGAACAGGTACGCGCCGGCCAGTCCCGGCACCCCCGTGCCCCGGTACACGAGCCCGCCGGTGATCGAGCAGCCCTGGCCGTGGTCGTACTCGAACACCGGCAGCACGCCGCCGTCCGGGTTGGCCCCGCCCTCGTAGCTGTTGCTGCCCTCCATCAGGTCCCAGCCCAGGTTGGCGCCCGCCCCGCCGCCGCCGGCCGCCGAGAGGACCGAGATCTCCTCCCAGGCGTTCTGGCCGACGTCCGCGATCCACAGGTCGTTGCTGCGGGGGTCGAAGGCGAACCGCCACGGGTTGCGCAGCCCGTAGGCCCACACCTCCGGCGCCCCGCCCGCGCCGTCGGCGAACGGGTTGCCGGGCGGGATGCCGTACTCGCGGCCGGCCGCCGGGGACTGCGGGTCGATGCGCAGGATCTTGCCCAGCAGGACCGACGTGTTCTGCCCGTTGCGCATCGGGTCGCCGGCCGCCCCGCCGTCGCCCAGCCCGATGTACAGGAAGCCGTCCGGCCCGATCTCGATGTCGCCGCCCTTGTGGTTGGGGAACGGCTGGTCGACCGCCAGCAGCTCCCGGCGCGAGGCCGGGTCCACCGTGTCGCCGGCCATCGTGTAGGCGGCGATGCGGGTGTCGCCGTCGGGCGGGACGTTGTAGCTGAGGTACAGCGTGTTGCCGTCGGGCGAGAACTCGATGTCGAGCAGGCCCTGCTCCGAGTTCGTGACCACCTCGTCCACGATGTCGACGATCGGCTCGCCCAGCGCGCCGTCCACCAGCGGTCGGACCAGGCCGGCCCGCTCGGACACGTACAGGCCGTCGGTGCCCGGCCGGGTCACCAGCGACGTCGGCGTGTCGGCCTCGGCCACCTCGGTCAGCGTGAGCTCGATCGAGTCGAGCGGTGACTCGTCCGCGGACCCTGACGTGCTCGACTCGCCCGGCGCCGCGGCGGTCGTGTCCGTCGCGCCGGACCCGAGCCCGGCGTCATCGTCGTCGTCGCCTCCGCAGGCGGCCACGGCCAGCCCTACCACCAGCGCGGCGACCGCGCCCCCCATGCGTCCGATCGCGCTCATGAGTCGCCACGCTAACCGGCCGCGCCTCCCGCCCCTCGCTGCCGCGGCGGGCCGATCGGGCCACGGCGGCGCAGGCGCACCCTC
Organism: Acidimicrobiales bacterium; assembly: GCA_035649475.1. Classification (GTDB taxonomy): domain Bacteria; phylum Actinomycetota; class Acidimicrobiia; order Acidimicrobiales; family VFJN01; genus ZC4RG19. Next base: position 2,663 of record DASRJM010000184.1, on the reverse strand, counting down.
ACCGCAGCTTGCGGATCAGCCCCTCCTGGATCACCGTCGCCACCAGCGTCCCGTTCCGGGTGAACACGAGCCCCCGAGACAGGCCGCGGCCGCCCGAGGCGTCGGGGCTGTCCTGCGCGTACAGCAGCCAGTCGTCGGCCCGGAAGGGCCGGTGGAACCACATCGCGTGGTCGAGGCTGGCCATGAACACGCTGGGATCGGACCAGCTGCCGCCGTGGGGGATCAGCGACGTGTCGAGCAGGGTCATGTCGGACGCGTAGGTCAGCACCACGGTGTGGACGATCGGGTCGTCCGGCAGCCTGCCGTCGGCCCGCAGCCATACGTGGTGGTGCGGGTCCCGCGGCCGGCGCAGCTCCTCGGGCGTGCTCCCCGGGCCGCCCGGGTCGACGTGACGGATGTCGATCGGCCGGTCCCGCGACAGCCACGGCGTCAGCGGCACGCCCGCCCGCTGCAGCCGCTCCCGCAGCGTCGGCAGGTCCTCGGGTGGCGGGAGGTCCGGCATCGGGAAGGCGTGGTCGAAGCCCTCCTCCGGGACCTGGAAGCTGGCCGCCATGTTGAAGATCACCCTGCCGTGCTGGATCGCCACCACCCGGCGGGTGGTGAACGAGCCGCCGTCCCGCAGCCGGTCGACCTCGTAGAGCACCGGCACCCGCGGGTCGCCCGCCCGCAGGAAGTAGCCGTGCAGCGAGTGCACCTCGCGGTCGTCGGGCACGGTGCGGGCGGCCGCGACCAGCGCCTGGCCGGCGACCTGGCCGCCGAAGATGCGCTGGCGGTCCTCGTCGGGCGACATCCCGCGGAAGATGTTCACCTCGATCGGCTCGAGGTCGAGCACCCGCACCAGGTCGTCCACGGCCGCTTGTGACACGGGGAGAAGGTAACGGTTACGGTCGCCGCCCGTGACCATAGACCCGGACCTGCGGGCCGCCGCCGACGCCGCCCGCGGCTTCATGCCGGCCGACGAGGGCCTGGCCCTCTACGAGGCCGCCGCCGCAGTGGCGGTGGACGGCCCGCTGCTCGAGGTCGGCAGCTACTGCGGCAAGTCCAGCGTCTACCTCGGTGCCGCCGCCCAGGACCGGGGCCGGCTCCTGTTCGCGGTCGACCACCACCGCGGCTCCGAGGAGAACCAGGCCGGCTGGGAGTGGCACGAGCCCGACCTGGTCGACCCCTCGGTGGGGAAGATGGACACGCTGCCCTGGTTCCGCCGCACGATCCACGACGCCGGGCTGGAGGGCACGGTCGTGGCGGTGGTCGGCGAGTCGCCGGTGGTGGCTCGGGCGTGGGGCACGCCGCTGGCCTTGCTGTTCATCGACGGGGGCCACGGCGTCGAGCCGGCCCGCGCCGACTACGACCTGTGGACCCCGCACGTGCGGGCCGGCGGCACGCTGGTGATCCACGACGTGTTCCCGGACCCGGCCGACGGCGGCCGCCCGCCGTACGAGGAGATCTACCTGCCGGCCATCGCCAGCGGCCGCTTCGTGGAGGAGCGGGTGGTCGGCTCGCTGCGGGTCCTCCGCCGCAAGGCGGACTGAGGCGAGCTAGTCCCGCTCGCCGACGTGCGAGTCGGCGTCCTCGGCCTCGAACAGCGCCGGCAGCAGCTCGTCGTGCCGGGTGAACAGGCCGCTGGCGGGCGACCGCCCGGCCAGCGCGTCGGCCGCCAGGATCACGGCCGAGGCCGTGTACGTCGACCGCTCGCCGGAGGGGAACCGGCCCTCGTCCGGGAAGACCGTCCCGGTCCAGTAACGGCCGTCGTCGTGGCGGTAGCGCTGGGCCCAGGCGAACAGCTCGCGGGCGGTGCCCGCGTTGCCGACCGCCAGGTTGGCCATGGCGTACTCGCATGTCTCGGCGGCGGTGACCCAGGGCCGGTCGGACACGCAGCGGACGCCGCAGCCGTCCATCACGAACGCCCGGTGCCGCTCGGCCAGCCGTTCCCGACCCTCGTCGCCGAGGACGACGCCGCTCAGCACCGGGTAGTACCAGTCCATCGCCCAGCGGTGCTTGGGCGAGAAGGCGTCGGGCACGTGCCGGATGACGTGGGTGAGCCGGGCGGCCGACAGCTCCCAGTCGGGGCGCTCGTGGCCGAGCAGCTCGGCCAGCGCCACCGCGCAGCGCAGGCTGTGGCAGATCGACGACGAGCCGGTGAGCAGCGCGAACGACCACGGCGTGCCGTCGGCGTGGCGGGCCCACAGGATCTCGCCACGCGGCGTCTGGAGATCGAGGACGAAATCCACCGCCCGCTCGACCACCGGCCACATCGTCTCCGCGAAGCCCCGGTCTCCCGTGCACAGCCAGCGGTGCCACACACCGGTGGCCACGTAGGCGATGACGTTGGCGTCGAGCTTGTCCTGCTCGACCCGGTCGGCCAGGTAGTACTGGTGCCACGAGCCGTCGGGCCGCTGGAGGCCGACCAGCCAGTCGAAGGCCCGCTCGGCCTCGGCATGGCGGTCGCCCAGCGTGAGCGCCATGGCCGCCTCGACGTGGTTCCACGGGTCGGCGTGCCCGCCGGGGAACCAGGGGATCATCCCCGAGGGCGCCTGCCACGCGACGATGCTCTCGACCGTGGCCTGCGTTTCCGCTGCGGAGAGCACCCCCGCCACCTCGACCTGTTCACGCCACACGGGCGTCCCCCTCCTCGTCGGGCTTGGTCGCGTACACCACGAGGCTCT
>DASRJM010000183.1:0-2968 GCA_035649475.1 Acidimicrobiales bacterium | reverse complement strand
CGACGGCCTCGGGGGCGAGGTCGGTGTTCATGCCGCCAGCAGAGCCCGGGCCAGCAGGATCCGCTGCATCTCGATGCTGCCCGAGGCGACGGTGGCCGACACCGAGTAGCGGTGGTGGTCCTCGACCGCCTTGCGGAAGCGTCGGGCCTCGTCGCCGGCGTCGGGCAGGTGGGCGGCGATGTCCATCAGCACGTCCGCGCTCTCCTGGTCGAGGCGGGTGACGGCGATGCGGTACGCGGCGGTGTCACCGGGGCGGACCTGGCCGGTCGCCTGGGTGGCGACGACCCGGTAGGCCAGCAGCCGGGCCCGCCGGGCGTGGGTGAGCATGCGGGCCCACCGGCCCCGCAGCTCGTCGGGCAGGCCGTCCCAGGCGTCGCCCAGCGCAGCCGGCGCCCACTGGAGCAGGCGCTCGACCCGGGCATAGCGGGCGATGCCGACCCGCTCGAAGGCCAGCACCTCCTGCACGACCGACCAGCCCCGGTCGACCTCGCCGAGGACGTCGGCCTCGGTGACCCACAGGTCGTCGAGGAACACCTCGTTGAGGTGGTGGGGGCCGAGCATGCAGGGGATCGGGCGGACCTCGATGGCGGGGTCGTCCATCGGCACGAGGAACACGGTGATGCCCTGCTGCTTCTTCTCGCCCCGCGACGTGCGGGCGAGCAGGAAGCACCACTGGGCCATGGTGGCGTAGGAGGTCCAGATCTTCTGGCCGGTGATCCGCCAGCCCTCACCGTCGCGGCGGGCGGCGGTCTGCAGCGACGCCAGGTCCGAGCCGGCGTCGGGCTCGCTGAAGCCCTGGCACCAGATGACCTCGCCCCGGGCGATCGGCGGCAGGTGGGCCTGCCGCTGCTCCGGCGTGCCGTGGCGCATGATCGCCGGGCCGACCCAGTTCACGCCCATGTACTGGGCGCCGCGGGGCTCGTGGTGGGCCCACATCTCCTCGCGGACCGCCGTCTGCTCCCAGGGCGACGCGCCCCGCCCACCGAACTCCTCCGGCCAGGCCATGCACAGCAGGCCCCGCTCGGCCAGCAGCCGGCAGAACGACTGGGCCACCTCGAGGTCGGCAGGGTCGTCGGTGAACGCCCCGAGGTAGTCCCGGGGCACGTTGTCGGCGATGAGCCGGCGCAGGTCCGCCCGCAGGGCGGCCACCTCCGGCCCCTGGTCGTAGTCGAGCACTCAGCCTCCTCGGACGACGCGGCCCGGACGCTCGTCGGTCAGCTCGTCGCCCTCGACGAGGATCCGGCCGTTCACGATCGTCCAGTCATAGCCGCGTGCCCGCTGCACGTACCTGTTGGCGCCCAGCGGGAGGTCGGCGACCATCGTCGGCGCGTCCAGCGCCAGGGCGTCGAGGTCGACGACGTTGAGGTCGGCGTGGGCGCCGGGGGCGACGACACCCCGGTCGGCCACGCCGAACAGGCGGGCGCCCTCGAGGGTGAGCTTGTGGACCGCGGTGCCGACGTCGAGCAGGCCCTCGTCCCGCACCCAGTGGGACAGCAAGTAGGTCGGCTGGCCGGCGTCCATGGTCAGCGCCACGTGGGCCCCGGCGTCGCCGACGCCCACCACCACGTCGGGGTTCGTCAGCATCGCCGCCACCGCGTCCAGGTCCTGGTTGAGCACGGGGTAGTAGAGCAGGCCGAGCCCGCCGGTGTCCCGGGTGTACTCGACGAACGCCGCGGGCGGGGTCACGCCCCGGCGGCCGGCCTCGGCCGCCAGGCTGTTCCCGGGGCCGACGTCGTAGCGGGCCGGGCCGGGCGGGAGCAGGTAGAGCTTGGCCGGGTCCGTGGGCGCCAGCGGCCCCGAGGCGCTGACCGGCTGCTCGGCCCCCTCGGCGAGCCGCCGCCGCACCGCCTCGTCGTCCAGGGCCCGGACCCGCGCCGGCCACGGCGTGGCCATGAGCTCGTCCCAACCGGGCAGCCCGTCATAGGGCGTCCGGCCGACCAGGCCGTAGATGATCCCGGTGCCCCGGGCCGAGGTCTGGGGCCGCAGGTCCGCGCCCCGGCCCCGGGCCGCGGCCACCTGCTCCATGACCCACGCCCACAGGTCGGGCCGGCGGTCGCTCTGCATCATGGCGAACGTGAGCGGCCGGCCCGCCTCCCGGCTGACCTGCTCCATCCAGGCCAGCTCGGCCACGGAGTTGCGCCGCTCGGCGCCGTCCCGCTCGCCGATGCGGGGGACGACCTCGATCGTGCCCCGGCCCCGGACGCCGAGCGTCCGGCCGATGGCCGCCAGCTCGTCCGCGCCGGCGAAGGTGCCCGGCACCGGCCGCCCGTCGGGGACCGTGTGGAGGAAGCTGCGGGAGGTCGAGAACCCGAGGGCGCCCGCGTCGACCGCGTCACCGACGACCTCGGCCATGCGGGCGATGTCGTCCTCGCTGGCGGGCGCCTCGTCGAGGCTGCGCTCCCCCATGACGTAGTAGCGCAGGGCGCAGTGGCCGACGAGCCCGCCGACGTTGGGCCCCAGCGGACGGCGGTCGAGGGCGCCGAGGTAGCCGCCGTAGGTCTCCCAGCCCCAGTCGACCCCGGCCATGATCGTCTCCGCCGGGATGTCCTCGACCGACTCCATCATCGCCGCCAGGTAGCCCTCCTGGCCGGGGCGCACGGGGGCGAACGTGACCCCGCAGTTGCCGAGGACGAGAGTCGTCACGCCGTGCCAGGTCGACGGGCTCGCGACCGGGTCCCAGAACAGCTGGGCGTCGAGGTGGGTGTGGATGTCGACGAAGCCCGGCGTCACGAGCCGGCCCGACGCGTCGATCTCGCGCCGGCCCCGCTCCCCCACCTCGCCGACCGCGGTGATGCGGTCGCCGTCGACGGCGACATCCGCCCGGCGGGGGCCGGTCCCGGTACCGTCGACCACGTCTCCGCCACGGATCACGATGTCGTGCATGGCTCCACCAGCGCCGGGCCCCCTATGATGAGTGAGCCCTCATTCTGCTCCGTGGCGCCGAGCGCCGTCCACACCACCTCGAGCG
>DASRJM010000182.1:0-12382 GCA_035649475.1 Acidimicrobiales bacterium | reverse complement strand
GACGCCATGGAAATCGTGATCGTGCTCGCCGTGCTGGCGGTCGTCCTCGTCGCCGGCGTCGCCGTCGTGTCCCTGCGCTCGGGCCGGGACGCCGACCTGGAGCCGCCCCCCACCACACCCGAGCGGGCCCCGGGCACCGCGCCCGTCGACGAAGCGCTGGCGGCCGAGGTCGAGGAGGCGCTGCGCGGCGCGCGCGACGAGGCCGCCCGCGGCACCACCCTCGCCCCCGAGCCGGAGGCGCCCGTCCGGCCCCGGTTCCGCGACCGCCTGGCCAAGGCCCGCGGCACGATCGGCGGCTACCTGGGGTCCATCCGGTCGCGGTCGGTCGACGCCCAGACGTGGGATGAGCTGGAGGAGGCGCTGATCCGGGCCGACGTCGGGGTCGCCACCACCACCCAGCTGCTCGACGACCTCCGCGAGACGGCGAAGGAGGAGTCCATCAAGGACCCCGAGATCCTGCTGGACCGGCTGAAGTCCCAGCTCAAGGACCTCCTGGCTACCGGCGACCGCACGTTGCGGGTCGAGCCCGGCTCGCCCAACGTGTGGCTCTTCGTGGGCGTCAACGGGGTGGGCAAGACCACCACCATCGGCAAGCTGGCCCGCAACCAGCACGCCGAGGGCCGCACCGTGGTCATGGCCGCCGGCGACACCTTCCGGGCCGCGGCGGCCGAGCAGCTGGGCGCGTGGGCCGAGCGCACCGGGTCCGACTTCGTGCGGGGCAGCGAGGGGGGCGACCCCTCGGCGGTGGTGTTCGACGCGGTCGAGCGGGCGGGTGCCCGCGGGTACGACCTGGTCCTGGCCGACACCGCCGGGCGGCTCCACACCAAGACCAATCTCATGGAGGAGCTGCGCAAGGTCCGGCGTGTCGCGGACCGCGATCCGGGGAACGTCACGGAGGTGCTGCTCGTGCTCGACGCCACCACCGGCCAGAACGGCCTCGCCCAGGCCCGGCAGTTCACCGACGCGGTCGACGTGACCGGCGTGGTGCTCACGAAGCTCGACGGCTCGGCCAAGGGCGGCATCGCCCTGGCGGTCCAGGCCACGCTCGGCATCCCGATCAAGCTGGTCGGGCTGGGCGAGACGGTGGATGATCTGGTGGAGTTCGACCCCGACGAGTTCGTCGAGGCGCTGTTCGCCTGACGGGAGGTAGAGACGTGATCCGGACGGTGCTGTTGCCAGTCCGCATGACCTACGGCGCGGGCAAGCTGGGGGTGAAGACCGGCTACCAGGCCGGCCGCCTGTCGGTCGGCTCGACCTACAAGGTCGGCCGGTTCGTGGGCATCTCCCGGCTGCTGGCCCTGGCGCTCGGGGTGGGCATCGGCCTGCTGATCGCGCCCACGACCGGCGCCGAGCTGCGCGAGCAGCTGCGCCGCAAGTGGGAGGGCCGCAACGCGCCGGCCAGCGACGACGCGGTGGCCGAACGGGTGCGGTACGAGCTCTCCCACTCGCCCCGGACCTGGCACCTGCCACAGCCCGACGTCGACGTGGTCGGCGGCACGGCCATCCTGACCGGCGGCGCCCCGCACGAGACGGGCAAGGCCGACATCGAGCGGGCTGCGGCCGCGGTCCCCGGCGTCGCCGACGTCGACAACCGCCTGGTCGTCGGCGCCGTCGGCAACGGCGAGTCCGAGGGCTGACCCGACCCGCCGGATCGTTCCCCGGGCGGCGCGGATAGGCTGACCGACTCATGTTCGAGTCGCTTTCCGAACGCTTCGAGGGCATCTTCGCCAGGCTGCGCAGCAAGGGAACGCTGCGCGAGTCCGACGTCGACGAGGTGCTGCGCGAGATCCGTCTCGCCCTGCTCGAGGCGGACGTCAACTTCGTCGTCGTGCGCTCCATGCTCGAGCGCATCCGCGAGCGGGCCGTGGGCGCCAGGGTCCACGAGGCCCTGAACCCCGCCCAGCAGGTCATCAAGCTGGTCAACGAGGCCCTGGTCGAGGCGCTGGGCGGCGAGTCCATCCGCCTCACCTACGCCTCGCGGCCGCCGACCGTCGTGCTCATGGCCGGTCTCCAGGGCTCCGGCAAGACCACCAGCGCCGCCAAGCTCGCCCGCTGGTTCCGCCAGCAGGGCCGCAACCCGCTCCTGGTCGGCGCCGACCTCCAGCGCCCCGCCGCCGTCGAGCAGCTGCGCACGATGGGCGAGCGGGTCGGCGTCCCCGTGTTCAGCCAGCCCGGCCCGAGCGGCCGTGGGAGCGGGGAACGCGGCGACCCGGTGGCCGCCGCCAAGGCGGGCGTCGACGAGGCCCGGCGCCTCGGCCGGGACGTCTGCATCGTCGACACCGCCGGCCGCCTGGCCATCGACGCCGAGATGATGGACCAGGTCCGGCGCATCTCGGACGCCACCGCCCCCGACTACACGTTCCTGGTCGTCGACGCCATGACCGGCCAGGACGCCGTCACCGTGGCCGAGTCCTTCGACGCGACCCTGGCCCTCGACGGCGTCATCCTCACCAAGCTCGACGGCGACGCCCGCGGCGGCGCCGCCCTGTCGGTCAAGGAGGTGGTGGGCAAGCCCATCGCCTTCGCGTCCACGGGCGAGAAGGTCGAGGACTTCGACCTGTTCCACCCCGATCGCCTGGCCAGCCGCATCCTGGGCATGGGCGACGTGCTCACCCTCATCGAGAAGGCCGAGCAGGTCTACGAGAAGGACGAGGCCGAGGCGGCGGCGGCCAAGCTGCTCGAGGGCAGCTTCACGCTCGACGACTTCCTCGACCAGCTCCAGCAGGTCCGCAAGATGGGCCCCCTGCAGAACCTCATGGGGATGATGCCGGGCATGCCCAAGGAGATGCGCAACGCAGAGATCGACGAGGCGCAGGTCAACAGGGTCGAGGCGATCATCCGGTCGATGACCCGCGACGAGCGCAACAACCCCACGATCATCGACGGGTCCCGCCGGCTGCGCATCGCCAACGGCAGCGGCACCCAGACCGCCGACGTCAGCCAGCTCATCAAGCAGTTCCGCGAGATGCAGAAGCTGATGAAGCGCATGCCCGGCATCTCGGGCACCAAGGCCATGCGGGGACGCAAGGGCAAGAAGGGCCGCAAGGGCGGCGGGCGGGTCACGCCGGCCGGCGGCCAGCGCCCGGCGGCCGCCCGCCAGCCGTTCACGCTGCCCGGCCTCGGCAACAACTGACGCCGGCGCCGACCGGTCCTGCGGCTCTCGTTGCCTCTCACCGGCACCTGCCGGTTAAGCTGGCACGCCGCTCTTGAACGAAGGAATGTCACCCGTGGCCGTCAAGCTCCGCCTCATGCGGATGGGCAAGAAGAAGCAGCCGACCTACCGCGTGGTCGCGGCCGACTCCCGGTCGCCCCGCAACGGGCGGTTCATCGAGATCGTGGGCATCTACGACCCCCGCCCCGACCCGTCCGCCATCCGCATCGACAACGACAAGGCCGTCGACTGGCTGCGCAAGGGCGCCCAGCCGACCGAGTCCGTCCGCAAGCTCCTGCAGATCTCGGGCGCGTGGGACGTCTACAGCGGCAAGTCCCCCGCCACCCCGGCGACCCCGGCCGAGGGCACCCCGGCGACCCCGGCCGAGGGCACCCCGGCGACGCCGGCAGGGACCACGTCGTGACCGACGTGTCGTCGCCGGTCGAGGTGCCCACGGCCCGCGCCGTGCTCGAGCACCTGGTCGGCTCCCTCGTCGAGGACCGCGACGCCGTGCGCATCGACGTGTCCGAGGGCCGCTCGCTGCCGCGGCTCACCGTGCGCGTCGGCCCGACGGACATGGGCCGCGTGATCGGCAAGCGCGGCCGGGTCGCCCAGGCCATCCGCACCGTCGTGCGGGCGGCCGCCGCCCGCGACGGCAGCGACGTCGAGGTCGAGTTCGAGGACTGAGCCGTCGTGAGCGCCGCCGGCGAGCACGGCGCCGCCCCGCTGCTCGAGGTCGGCCGCGTCGCCCGGGCCCACGGCCTGCGCGGCGAGGTGGTGGTGGTGCTGACCACCGACCGGGTCGAGCGGCTCGACTCCGGGACTGTGCTCCACACCGACCGCGGCGACCTGACCGTGACGTCCGCCCGACCCCACCAGGACCGCTGGATCGTCACGTTCGCCGGCCGCGACGACCGGGAGGGCGCCGAGGCGCTGCGGGGCCTGACCCTGCGGGCGCCCGCCCTCGACGATCCGGCCGAGCTGTGGGTCCACGACATGGTGGGCGCCACCGTCGTGACCATCGGGGGCGACACGGTCGGGACCTGCGTGGCAGTGGTGGCCAACCGGGCATCCGACCTCATCGAGCTGGACGGCGGCGCCCTGGTCCCTGTGGTCTTCGTCGTCGACCACGCCCCCGGCGTCCTCACCGTCGATCCGCCCGACGGGCTGTTCGACCTCTAGCGGGGTCCACGGGTGCGCATCGACGTTTTCACCATCTTCCCGGGGATGGTCGGCCACTTCGCCGACCAGAGCCTGCTGCGCCGGGCCCGGGAAGCGGGGGCGATGGACATCCGCGTCCACGACCTGCGCTCTGCTGCCACCGACCCCCACCGCTCGGTCGACGACGCCCCGTTCGGCGGGGGTGCGGGCATGGTGCTGATGCCCGAGCCGGTGTTCGGCGCGGTCGAGGCCGTCGACCCACCGCGGCCCCTGCTCTACCTCAGCCCGGCCGGCACCCGCTTCGACCAGGCCATGGCGGTCGAGCTCGCCCGGCTCGAGGGGTTCAGCCTGCTGTGCGGTCGCTACGAGGGCGTCGACGAGCGCGTCCGCGAGCACCTGTGCGACGGCGAGCTGTCGATCGGCGACATCGTGCTCTCCGGCGGCGAGGTGGCCGCGATGGTCGTCGTCGAGGCTGTCGGCCGGCTGATCCCGGGAGTGATGGGCAACGAGACCTCCGCCGAGGACGAGTCGTTCAGCGACGGCCTGCTGGAGTACCCCCACTACACCCGGCCCGCCGACTTCCGGGGCTGGGAGGTCCCCGAGGTGCTGCGCAGCGGGGACCACGGGCGGGTGGCGCGCTGGCGCCGGGCCCAGTCGCTGCGCCGAACGCTCGACCGCCGGCCCGACCTGATCACGGCGCGTGGTGGCCTCGACGCCACGGACCGGAGGCTCCTCCGGGAGTTCGGCCTCGACGTCGGTCCGTAGCGGGCTTTGTGCGGGGTGCCGCGGTCCGGATACGCTTCTTCGTCCCCGTGTAACGACGCCTGCGCCGGAGCGACGCGCGATGAACCCCACCGACCTGGTCGACCAGACGAACCTGCGTACCGACATCCCCGACTTCGCGCCCGGCGACACCCTCAAGGTGCACGTCCGGGTGGTCGAGGGGCAGAAGGAGCGCGTCCAGGTGTTCCAGGGCGTGGTGATCGGCCGCTCGGGCTCGGGCCTGCGGGAGACGTTCAAGGTCCGCAAGGTCAGCTACGGCGTCGGCGTCGAGCGCACGTTCCCCCTGCACGCACCCACGATCGCCAAGATCGAGCGGGTCAGCAGGGGCGACGTCCGGCGGGCCAAGCTCTACTACCTGCGCGACCGCATCGGAAAGGCCGCGAAGGTGCGGGAGAAGCGCGAGAACTGAGCGCCGCCCGCCCGGCGGTAGGGTGCGGGCCATGAGCACCGAGGACCTCGAGCGCTACGAGGCGGACATCGAGCTCCAGCTCTACAAGGAGTACAAGGACGTCAGCCCGATGTTCTCGTACGTGGTGGAGACGGAGCGCCGTTTCTACCTGGCCAACGAGGTCACCCAGACCGTCCACGAGGCCGGCGGGCGCACGTACGTCGAGCTGGTCCTGCGCGACGCCTGGGTGTGGGACATGTACCGCACGAGCCGGTTCGTCCAGGGCGTCCGCATCGTCACGTTCAAGGACGTGAACGTGGAGGAGCTGCCCCCCAAGGACGTCTAGGCCGCGATGGCGGCCGGGCGGCACCTGCGCCTCGGGGCCCAGGGGGAGCAGCGGGCCGCGTCCTGGTACGCGGCGCAGGGGTACGTGGTCGTGGCGCGCAACTGGCGCTGCACGGACGGCGAGCTCGACCTCGTGGTCGCCAGCCCCGATGAGCTGGTGTTCTGCGAGGTGAAGACCCGGTCCTCCGACCGCTTCGGCCTGCCCGCGGAGGCGGTGACCGCGGTGAAGCAGCGGCGCGTGCGGCGGCTGGCGGCCCGGTTCCTGGCCGAGGCGGGCGGGGCCGGCGGACGATCGCTGCGCTTCGACGTGGCGTCGGTCGTGGGGGAGCGGGTCGAGGTGATCGAGGCTGCGTTCTGAGGGGACCTCGGGCGCCGGCTCAGCCGAGGAAGGCCCAGGCCACCAGGACGGCGCACACGACCAGCGCCCCGGCCACGAGCAGGAGGTCGGCGGCCGAGCGGCGGTGCTGGCGGAAGGGGTTCAGGCCCACGGCCGTCAGTATCGTGCGCCGGATGGGGCACGTGCAGGTCGAGAGCGACGGGAACGTCGCCACCGTGACGCTGACCAACCCGGGCAAGAAGAACGCCGTCCCGAGGCCGGCGTGGCCGGTGCTGGAGTCGACGTTCCGTGACCTGGCCACCGACCCGGCGGTGCGGTGCGTCGTGCTCACGGGCGACGGCGACGACTTCAGCTCGGGTGCCGACGTGGGTGGGGGGACGGTCGGCGGTGCCGGTGACGGGCCGGGCCTGGGGTTCATGCGCACGGTGTCGCGGGCGGTGGAGGCGCTGCACGCCGTGCCCCAGCCGGTCGTGGCCCGGGTGGCGGGCGTGTGCGTCGGCGCCTCCCTGAACCTGGCGCTGGCCTGCGACGTCGTGATCGCGAGCGAGGACGCTCGGTTCTCGGAGATCTTCGCCCGCCGGGGGCTGACGATCGACGGGGGAGGGTCGTGGGTCCTGCCTCGGGTGGTGGGCCTGCTCAAGGCCAAGGAGCTGGCGCTGCTGGCCGACATCATCCCGGCCGGCGAGGCCGAGCGGATCGGCCTCGTGTCCCGCGTCGTGCCGCGGTCCGAGCTCGACGCGATCGTCGCCGACGTCGCCGGCCGGCTGGCGGCCGGTCCGCCGCTGGCGCTGAGCATGACGAAGCGCCTGCTGAACCAGTCGGCGCAGGTCACGCTGTCGCAGGCTGTCGAGGCCGAGGCGCAGGCCCAGACCGTCAACTTCGGCACCCGGGACACGGCCGAGGCGATGGCCGCGTTCGTCGAGCGGCGCCCGCCCCGGTTCGAGGGTCGCTGACGTTTCTTGTCGTACGGGGGTGCTAAGGTGCCTCCCACGCACTTCCGATGAAGGAGGTGTCGGATCGTGGCCGTCGGGCCACCTCACGTTCTTCCCTGTGAGGAGGCTTCGGTCGTGCTGTCATCCGTGGGGTCGGCGACGCTGCTGGGCGTCGAGGGCCGGCCCGTCCGAGTCGAGGTTCACGTGTCGTCGGGCCTGCCCGGGTTCACCGTGGTCGGGCTACCCGACACCACCTGCCGTGAGGCCCGCGACCGGGTTCGCGCGGCCCTGCTGTCGTCCAGGCTGACCTGGCCGTCGGCCCGCGTCACCGTGAACCTTGCCCCGCCGGGCCTGCGCAAGGTGGGCTCGGGCCTCGACCTGCCGATCGCGGTGGGTCTGCTGGCCGCCAGCGAGCAGCTCCCACCCGATTCGGTGATGGGCCGAGCGTTCGTGGGCGAGCTGGGCCTGGACGGCTCGGTCCGCCCGGTGCCGGGGGCGCTACCGCTGATCGACGCCCTGACCGAGCCCGAGATCGTGGTCCCCGAACCGTGCGCCGTCGAGGCCCACCTGGTGGGCCGCCACCGTGTCCGTCCGGTCGGGTCGCTCGGCGCCCTGGTGGCCGCCCTGGCCGGCCTGGCCGAGTGGCCCGTTCCACCGGAACCCGCCCCGCCGGTCCCGCCCCCGCCAGGACCGGACCTGTCGGAGGTCCGCGGCCAACCCGCCGCCCGCTTCGCCTTGGAGGTGGCCGCGGCGGGCGGCCACCACCTGCTCCTGGTCGGCCCACCGGGGGCGGGCAAGACGATGCTCGCACGGCGCCTCCCCGGCCTGCTGCCGGAGCTCAGTCCGGACCACGCTCTGGAGGCCACGTGCATCCACTCGGCCGCCGGCCTCCCGCTGCCGCCGGGAGGCCTCATCCGCCGCCCCCCGTTCCGCGCCCCGCACCACGGCGCATCCGCGGTCTCGCTGGTCGGTGGGGGCTCGGGCACGATGCAACCGGGCGAGGTGAGCCTGGCCCACCGCGGCGTGCTGTTCCTGGACGAGCTGGGCGAGTTCGACCCGACGGTCCTCGACAGCCTGCGCCAACCGCTGGAGGAGGGCGTGATCCGGGTCGCCAGGGCCGCGGCCAAGGTCACGTACCCGGCCTGCCTGCTGCTCGTGGCCGCGATGAACCCGTGCCCGTGCGGCGAGGGAGGAGCCCCGGGCTCCTGTCGCTGCTCACCTGCGGCCCGCGCGCGGTATGCCCGGAGGCTCTCGGGCCCGCTGGTCGACCGCTTCGACATGAGGGTGGAGGTGGGCCGCCCCGAGGTGACCGAGCTCCTCTCGAAGGACGGCGCCGAACCCACGCACGAGGTGGCGACGAGGGTCGCGGCCGCGCGGGCGGTGGCGACCCGCCGCGGCGTCCAGGCCAACGCCCAGATCCCCTCGTGGCGCCTCGATGACGTCGCCCCGATGGACCGCGAGGCCCGCCGGCTGGTCGAGCGCACCCTCCGAGCCGGCCGCCTGACGGGCCGCGGCCTGGGGGGCATCCGCCGGGTGGCCCGCACGGTCGCCGACCTCGCCGGCCACGACGGCCCCCTGTCGGTCCCGCACGTGACGACGGCCCTGGCCCTCCGAGCCGAACCGACCTTCCTGGACGGTCGAGCAGCATGACCGGTACTTCGTCGCCAGCCCCGCCCACCACCGACCCGCGGGCAACGGCTGACCCCCCGCCGTCCGAGACGTCCTCGCCTGCCGTCGGCGCGCCGTGGAAAGCGGCCGAGTCGCCTCGGCCCGCCGAGCCGCGGTCGACGACCGAGCAGCCACCGCGACGCGCCGAGCAGCCGCCCGGGGCCGGCGAGCTGCCGTCGATATCCGAGCACTCGCCATTGGCCGCCGAGCCAGTCATTGCCGAGGCGCCCGATTCTGCTGGTGGCCTGCCGGCTCCCGCTGAGGCGCCTGCCACCACCCCGTCGCGCGCTGTCGAGCGGCCCCTACCTGCCGAGGCGTACGGGGCGGCGCTCGCCGGGTTGCCCGGCATGGGGCCGGCCCGTCTGTCGGCGGTCCTGGCCGTGGCGTCGCCGGCCGAGGCGTGGTCGCACGCGGCCGCGGGCGGGTCGTGGGGCGATGCCGAGGTCGTGCGAGCGCTGGGCGCCCGCGGCGCCGAGGTCGTCCAGCGCTGGGCCGCTGCCGCCCGCGAGGTCGACGTCGCCGCCGCCTGGGAGGCGCTGGTGGCCTCCGACGTCGAGGTCACGCTGTACGGGCGACCGGGGTACCCCGACGTGCTGGCGGGCGACGTCGAGCCGCCGGCCGTGCTCTTCCACCGGGGCGATCCCGGGGTGATCGCCGGACCGCGGGTGGCCATCGTGGGCACCCGCCAGTGCTCGTCCGTCGGGGTCGCCGTGGCGTTCGAGCTGGGGCGCGACCTCGGCGCCGCCGGGGTGGTCGTCGTGTCGGGGCTCGCCGCCGGCATCGACGGGGCTGCCCACCGGGGGGTGATGGCCGCACGGAGTGCGCCACCCGTGGGGGTTGTGGGCAGCGGGCTCGACGTCGTCTATCCCCCGGGCCAGACCGCGCTGTGGCGCGCTGTGGGGCGGACCGGGGTGCTCCTGTCGGAGGCGCCGCTCGGGGCGCGTCCGGAGCGGTGGCGGTTCCCTGCCCGCAACCGCATCATCGCGGCGTGCGCCGACCTCGTCGTGGTGGTCGAGTCGCATCGCCGGGGTGGGTCGCTCCACACCGTGGACGAGGCCGACCGCCGGGGCATCGACGTGATGGCCGTCCCCGGGTCCGTCCGGAACTCCGCAGCGGCCGGGACCAACGACCTGCTCGCCGAGGGGCGGGCACCGGTGTGCTCGGCCGACGACGTGCTCGTCGCGCTCGGCCTGGGGGCCGGCGGGCGTGATCCAGCGGCGGACCGGCGGCCGCCGCCGGAGCCCGCCGACCGGGCCGTCCTCGACGCCGTCGGGTGGCAGCCCGCGACCCTCGACCAGCTCGTCCTGCGGACCGAGGTCGGCCTGGCCACGCTGGCGCCGGCTCTGGACCGCCTGTGCGAGGCCGGATGGCTCGCCCGCCGCGGGGGCTGGTACGAGAGGGTGGGAGGCCCCGATGCCGCTTGACACCATCGCCGTACCCGCCGTCGGTACCGTGACCTGCGTGGGGTGGCACCTGGACGGGTTCGAGCGGTCGCTGACCTCCGTCAGCGCAGCGACCGTCGAGGCCTACGTGGGCGACCTGCGGGCCTTCGTGGCCTGGGCCGGGCGGCTCGGTCTCGACGGGCCCGAGGGCGTCGACCGGCGCACGCTCCGCCGGTACCTCGCCTTCCTCGCGACCCGGGGCGCGGCGCGCCGGACCATAGCCCGCCGGGCGTCGTCGTTGCGCCGCTACTTCGGCTGGCTGCTGCGCACCGGCGCCGTCGCCGCAGACCCGACGGCCGGGCTCAGCGCCCCCAAGGGCGAGGCCCGCCTGCCGCGGGTGCTCCGCCCCGACGAGCTGCGCCATCTCATGGACGTCGACGGCCCCGCGGACGCAGGCGCCGGCTCGGTCGCCGGGGCCGTCGCCCTCCGGGACGGCGCGCTGCTCGAGCTGCTGTACGGCAGCGGCCTGCGCATCGCCGAGGCCACCGCCCTCGACGTCGACGAGCTCGACGTCGCCCGAGCCCGGCTGGTCGTGTGGGGCAAGGGCGGCAAGCAGCGGACCGTCCCCCTCAGCGAACCCGCCCAGGGCGCCCTCCGGCGCTGGCTGGCCGACGGCAGGCCGGCCATGGCCACCGAGCACACGCCGGCGGCCGCGGTCTTCCTCAACCGGCGGGGCCGGCGGCTCACGCCCCGGGACGCGCGCCGCATCGTGGACCGGCGGGCCGCCGAGCCCACCCATCCCCACGCACTGCGGCACACGTTCGCCACCCACCTACTTGACGGAGGCGCTGACCTGCGAGTTGTCCAAGAGTTGCTCGGCCATTCAGACGTGGGCACCACGCAGCGTTACACTCACGTCTCGAAGGAACGGCTGAGGGCAGTATTCGACGCTACCCATCCGCGGGCTTAGGGACGCGTACGTGACAGACGTCGAACTCGAGATCGCAAGACTGTGGCTCGCGCACAAGCGCGGGCAGCAGTCGGCCAGGGATCACTTGATCCTCCACTACGCACCGCTCGTGCACGTGGTGGCGGGCCGGATCGCCGCGAGCGTGCCCCGCTACGTCGATCGCTCCGATCTGGTCGGGTACGGGATCTTCGGGCTCATCGACGCCGTCGAGAAGTTCGATCCCGAACGGGGCTTCCGGTTCGAGACCTACGCCATCGCCCGCATCAAGGGGAACATCCTCGACGAGCTGCGCTCGTACGACTGGGTGCCCCGCTCGGTGCGGGCCAAGGCCCGGGCCATCGACGCTGCCCTCCACTCCCTGCAATGCGAGCTGCACCGGGCGCCCACCGACGCCGAGCTGGCCCGTGTGCTCGACATGACCGACGACGAGTTGCAGCGGGCGATGGCGCAGGTGTCGCTCGTCAACCTGGTGAACTTCGACGCGGCCCTCAGCGCCGCGGTCGACGGCGAGGCGCCGCTCACCGTGGGGGACGTGCTCGTCGACGGCGCCCCGGCCCCCGGGCACGACGTCGAGCTGGCCGAGACCCGCCGGGCCCTGGCCGACGCGATCGGACGGCTCACCCCCCGCGAGCGCGAGGTCGTGAGCCTCTACTACTACGACGGACTCACCCTGGCCGAGATCGGCGAGGTCCTCGGTGTGACCGAGAGCCGCGTCTGCCAGATCCACGGCAAGGCCGTCGCCCAGCTGAAGCGCCGACTCGACGCCGTCGAGCGCGAGCCGGCCTGACCCTCCCGCCCGGGCCCGGGGCCCGGATCGGGACATCGCGGGACCTCCCGCCTGACGCCCGGCCCGTACCGGGCGGCACCGCCACCCACGGGTGCGCGGGGATCGCGGCCGACGGCCGCCTCTGGTAACCCCGGGCCGCGCGCCCACGCGCGCGGCCCGGGGCCGCATCGCACGACCGCCATGAGCGGCCGGCCTGCACACACCCGCCACCAGGGGGATCCCCATGCGCGCCGACGCGGCCACCACACCCACCCACCAGGACCGACCGGACACCAACACCTACCCCACGCCCGCCTCACCCACATGCCCGGCCAAGCGCGCACGAGCCGGCTCGCCCGGGAGGTCGTCAGCGGCGGCGGTGGCGCCCCGCCGGCGGCCGCGCGACGGGGGGCGGTTGCGGCTCGGTGGGCGGCGGCGCCGGCGGCGGTGGCCGTCTGTGTGGGACCTCTGCCGGCCGCGGCTGGCGTGGGTGGCGGTG
>DASRJM010000181.1:0-29064 GCA_035649475.1 Acidimicrobiales bacterium | reverse complement strand
GGCGCCGACCATCGCCGCCACCGCGAGGAAGCGGGCGAGGCTGGCGCGCATGCGGCCGCGCCGCCAGGCCACGACCACGCTCCCCTTGCACGCAACAATCAGCTCCCAGGCTCCCCGCACGGTGCGACATCATGCCCCACCTGGCACGGGCGGCCAGCCGCCAGCCCTTCGGCGACCAGCAGCGGCACCCGGCAGTAGCCTGAACGCGTGACCGTGTCCCCCCGGGGGCTGCGCCCCCGCACCCCATCGCCGACCGGCTCCCTGGCGGTCGCGCGGTCGACCGGCCACGAGGTCCCCTCGTGACCGTCACCGTTCCGGCGGGCTTCGCCGACGTCACCGCCAGCAACGACACCCTGCGGCGCTTCCTCCACGGCCTCCCGGGTGTCGACCAGGTCGGCGCCGAGGCGCGGGCGGCCATGCTCGCCACGCGCTCCATCAAGACCACGGCCAAGGCGTTCGCTCTCGACCTGGCGATCCGGATGGTGGACCTCACCACGCTCGAGGGCCAGGACACGCCGGGCAAGGTCCGAGCCCTGTGCGCCAAAGGGCGCCAGCCCGACCCGACCGACCCGTCGTGCCCGCCGGTGGCCGCCATCTGCGTGTACGGCGACCTCGTGCCCACCGCGGTCGAGGCGCTTGCGGGATCGGGCATCCACATCGCCGCCGTCGCCACTGCATTTCCCTCCGGCCGCGCCCCACTCGACGTGAAGCTGGCGGACGCGAAGGCCGCCGTCGCCGCTGGCGCCGACGAGATCGACATGGTCATCGACCGGGGCGCGTTCCTCGCCGGGCGCTATCTCGACGTGTACGACGAGATCGTCGCCACCAAGCAGGCCAGCGGCGACGCCCACCTCAAGGTGATCCTGGAGACCGGAGAGCTGGCCACCTACGACAACGTCCGCCGGGCGGCGTGGTTGGCCATGCTGGCGGGCGGAGACTTCATCAAGACCTCCACCGGCAAGGTCTCGCCCGCCGCCACGCTGCCGGTGACGTTGGTGATGCTCGAGGCGACGCGCGACTTCCGCGACCAGACCGGGCGCCAGGTCGGGGTCAAGGCCGCCGGCGGCATCCGCGCCGCCAAGGACGCCATCCGCTACCTCGTGGTCGTCAACGAGACCTGCGGCGACGACTGGCTCGACCCCGACTTCTTCCGCTTCGGCGCCTCGTCCCTCCTCAACGACCTGCTCATGCAGCGCCGCAAGCTGGCCACCGGCCACTACGCCGGCCCCGACTACTTCACCCTCGACTGATGGGCTCCACCGTGTTCGACTACGCCCCCGCCCCCGAGTCGCCCTCGATCGTCGACATCGCCCCCAGCTACGGGCTCTTCATCGACGGCGAGATGGTCGACCCCACCGACGGCACACGGTTCAAGACCGTGAACCCCGCCACCGAGGAGGTGCTGTCCGAGGTCGTGGCCGCGGGCACGGAGGACGTCGACCGGGCGGTGGCGGCCGCCCGCCGCGCCTACGAGACCACGTGGTCCCGCCTGCCGGCCCGCGACCGGGGGAAGTACCTCTACCGCATCGCCCGCCTGATCCAGGAGCGATCCCGGGAGCTGGCGGTGCTGGAGTCGATCGACAACGGCAAGCCGATCAAGGAGAGCCGTGACGTCGATCTCCCGCTGGTGGCGGCGCACTTCTTCTACTACGCGGGCTGGGCCGACAAGCTCGGCTACGCCGGGTTCGGGCCCGACCCCCGGCCCCTGGGCGTGGCCGCCCAGGTCATCCCCTGGAACTTCCCGCTGCTCATGCTGGCCTGGAAGATCGCCCCCGCCCTGGCCTGCGGCAACACGGTCGTGCTCAAGCCGGCCGAGACCACGCCGCTCACCGCCCTCGCGTTCGCCGACATCTGCCGACAGGCCGACCTCCCGCCGGGCGTCGTCAACATCGTGACCGGCGCGGGCGAGACAGGGCGGTCGCTGGTCGAGCACCCGGGCGTCGACAAGGTCGCGTTCACCGGCTCGACCGAGGTCGGGCGCCAGATCGCCCGATCGGTGGCCGGCACCCGCAAGAAGCTGACCCTCGAGCTCGGCGGCAAGGCGGCCAACATCGTGTTCGACGACGCGCCCCTCGACCAGGCGGTCGAGGGCATCGTCAACGGCATCTTCTTCAACCAGGGCCACGTGTGCTGCGCCGGCAGCCGGCTGCTGGTGCAGGAGTCGATCCTCGACGACCTGCTCGGCCATCTGAAGCGCCGGCTGGGAACGCTGCGCCTCGGCGACCCGCTCGACAAGAACACGGACATCGGCGCCATCAACAGTCCCGAGCAGCTGGCCCGCATCCGCGAGCTGTCCGACGTGGGCGAGGCCGAGGGCGCCGAGCGCTGGTCGCCGCCCTGCGAGCTGCCCGACCGCGGCTTCTGGTTCCCGCCGACGGTCTTCACCGGCGTGTCGCAGGCCCACCGCATCGCCCGCGAGGAGATCTTCGGCCCGGTGCTGTCGGTGCTGACGTTCCGGACCCCGGCCGAGGCGCTGGAGAAGGCCAACAACACGCCCTACGGCCTGTCCGCCGGCGTGTGGACCGAGAAGGGCAGCCGCATCCTGTGGGCGGCACAGCGCCTGCGGGCCGGCGTCGTGTGGGCCAACACGTTCAACCGCTTCGACCCCACCAGCCCGTTCGGCGGGTACAAGGAGTCGGGCTACGGCCGCGAGGGCGGCCGCCACGGGCTGGAGGCGTACCTCGATGTCTGAGGCCGACGGCGGGCGGCTGTCCGTCCGCAAGACCTACAAGCTCTACGTGGGCGGCGCGTTCCCCCGCTCGGAGTCGGGACGCACCTACGAGGTGCGGGGCCGCGACGGGCGGTTCCTCGCCAACGCGGCCCGGGCCTCCCGCAAGGACGCCCGCGACGCGGTGGTCGCCGCCCGCAAGGCGTTGCCCGGCTGGTCCGGCGCCACCGCCTACAACCGGGGCCAGGTGCTCTACCGGGTGGCCGAGATGCTGGAGGGCCGCCGCGACCAGTTCGTGGCCGAGGTCGGCCAGGCCGACGACCTGGGGCCGAAGGCCTCGGGCCGGATCGTGGACGCCGCCATCGACCGCTGGGTCTGGTACGCCGGCTGGACCGACAAGATCCACCAGGTGCAGGGGTCGTCCAATCCGGTGGCCGGGCCCTACTTCGATTTCTCGGTACCCGAGCCGACCGGCGTCGTCGCGGTGATCGCCCCGCAGCGCTCGTCGCTGCTCGGCCTCGTGTCGGTGGTCGCGCCCGTGCTGGTGGGCGGCAACACCTGCGTAGTGGTGGCGGCCGAGGGCGGCCCGCTGCCGGCCATCACGTTGTCGGAGGTGCTGGCCACCTCGGACCTGCCCGGCGGGGTCGTCAACCTGCTCACCGGCTCGCCGGGCGAGATCGCCCCGTGGCTGGCGTCCCACATGGACGTCAACGCCATCGACCTCACTGGCGTGACCGACGGCGAGCTCGCCACCGACCTGGAGCGGGACGCGGCCGGCAACCTGAAGCGGGTCGTCCGCCCGCCGGCGGACGCGCCCGACTGGACCGAGGACCCGGGGCTCGACCGCATGCTGGCCTTCCTCGAGACCAAGACCGTCTGGCACCCGGTCGGCGTCTGATCCGGCCGCAGCAGAGGCCCGGGGGCTGCTCCGGACGCCACGAGGACCGCCGCGGGCGCCCGCGTCGCTAGATCGGCGGCGGGCGGGCCGCCGTGATCTCGGCCTCGGAGGCGCCCGGTAGGCGGCTGTAGAACCCCCACGAGACGACCTCGTCACCGAGGATGCGCTCGACCCGGTCCACGAACGCCTGGAGTCGGGCCTCGCCGTCGGGGCCCTCCAGCTCCTCGGGGCGGGGCGCCTCGGTGGCCGCGAACGTCAGTGCCCGATGGGCCTCGTCGTAGAGGCGGGCATAGCGCTCCAGCCCGAAGGCGGACTCGAACGAGGTCAGCGCCGTCGCGATCGCCGCCACCACCGCGCCGGTGAACGCCCACACCGACCGACGGTTGGCGTCGGCGGCGCCCAGCGCCCCGAAGAACGCCGCCGCGATCAGGAACGTCGCGGACAGATTGATCACCCGCCGTCGCGACCGCTCGAACATCCGGGCCCGCGTGCCGTACCACCCGGTCTGGTCGTCGAGCCGGTAGCGCCGGTAGGCGGCCAGGTACTCGCGCTGCCGCTCGCCGGTCACACCGACACCGGTCCCGACATGATCTGCTTCACCCGCTTCTCGAGGTCGTCGGCGTCGAGCTCGGCCCCCGCCCGCGTCGGCGCCGGCGGGCGGGCCAGGTGGATGAAGTACAGCGACCGCAGCCGCTCGGCCCGGGTGCGGGCGTCCAGGTAGTTGCCGAGCGTGCCCTGGCGCCGGGCGACCGAGGTCAGCACCGACGTGCCGCCGCCGAGCGTCGCCACCACCACGCCGGGCCACACCGACGAGACCAGCCACACCTGGGAGGCGCTGGCCGCAGTGGTGCCGAGGGCGCCGACGATGGCGAGCAGCGAGTACCAGCGGTTGCGGTTCTGCTCCCTCCGGGCCCGCACGTCGCACTCGGCGAACGCGGGGAACACGAGCCGCTCGGCCTCCGCCACCCGGGTCTGCAGGTGGGGAAACTCGCCCGCCCGGGTGACCGGCACCGGCGACGGCGGCAGGGCCGGGCGGAACAGCGGCTTGGGGAGCACCGCCCGCACGCCGCTGCGGGCCGAACGGCGGGGACGGGTCCGCCGGCCCAGGATCCGGCGCAGCTGCCGCCGCAGCGCCCGGACGTCGAGCGGGATACTGGTGACATCACCCGCGGCGACGAGCGCGGGCACGTCGTCCGAGCCGGCCGCGACCTCGCCGGCCAGCGAGTCGGCCAGCCGCCCGGTGCCGTCGATGGCGATGACCGGGCGGCCCTGGGCCAGGTGCTCGCGCAGGTCGGCCCGGCTCACGTCGCCCCCGCCCACCAGCAGCAGCGCCGACGGCTCGGTACCCGCCAGGTCGGCGACCAGCCGGGACAGCGGCACGGTCTCGTCGCCCCACTCGTCGCCCCGCACCCGCACCAGCACGTCGAGCTGGGGGTCGACCGGCGCCGCGCCGTCCCCCGGCGTCTCGCCCTGCCCCGCGACCAGCGCGTCCGGGGCAACGCCCACGACGATCGGCGGGCGGGACGGGGCGGCGGACAGGGCCAGGCTCAGCAGGTGGAAGACCCCCGCGTCGGTCCCCCCGGTCACGATGGCCACGCCCCGCTCTGCCGCGAACGCGACCGTGTCCTTCAGCACGGGAAGCAGCGGGACCGCCAGGTCGTCCTCGATCGGCCGGGTCGTGCCGGCCACGACCAGCACCGGCATCTCCTGCAGCACGCCGAGCGTGGCGGGGCTGAGCGACGCGCCGTCCCGCGCTCGCACCTCGGCCGGACCGCCGACCCGACTCACCATGGTGCGTAACCTACGCCGACGGCCCGACCCACAGAAGGAGCCACGTCAGCGAGCGTCGTAGGGCACCGGCGGTGCAGGCTCCCGAACAGCCCGGGGCGTGTCCGTTCCGCGGGGCCGCCGGGTGCGCAGCACGAACACCACCCACTCGACGAGCTGGTACGCCTTGTACGCCAGCCAGCCGGGCAGCGAACCGAACACCGCCCACCACAGCGAGTACCCGGCGATCACTCCGGCCACGTACTGCCGGCCCCACAGCACCGCGGCCACGGCCGGCGCCAGCAATCCGGCGACCACCGCCCACGGCGTGCCGGTCCCGAGGCCCCGCACGAACAGGGCCGAGCCGATCGCCGCCGCCACGCCCCACAGGATCAGCCCGAGCCGCTGGCGCGCGTCCTTCCACCGGGTGTTGGCCACCACCGCGGTCCACATCAGGAACGACCGCACGGGCGGGACGCCCGACGCCTGCAGCAGCTGGCGGAACCGGAGGTCGGCCTGCTCGGGTTCGAGCTGCCAGGCGGGCGGCAGCGCCGGCGGCGCCGCCGGCGCGGCGTTGCCCACCAGGAGGTCGTGCACCAGCGCGGCGGGCGTGTGGCGGCCGTGGCGACGCGCGAACCAGCCGAGGTAGCTGGGGATCGACGCGAGGTCGGTCTCGGCCAGCCAGAGGGGCTCGATCACGATCGTGTCGCCGCCGGGACCGGGCGGCCACGTCACGACGAGCCGCTCCTGCAGCGAGAACTCGTCGTCGTCGATCTGGCGCAGCACGAGCCGGCAGGGCTGCGCCGGCGGCGGGTCGGCGGCGAAGGGGGTGCTGTCCTCGGCCCAGAACGCCGGAATGTCGTCGTCGGTCGTCGTGGCCCGCAGCGTAGCGACGGGCTCAGGCCCCGGGCGGCACCACCTCGTGGACGTACCCGTTCGCGAGCAGGATCCGCTCGAACACGAAGTCGTGCGCGATCGCGGCGAAGTCGGGGGCGAGGGTGTGGCCGCCGCCCTCGGTCGTGTGCAGGAGGCACAGGCTGCCAACGGCGTTGGCCTGGTCGCACACGAACTTGGCCGCGTTGTAGGGCACGATGTCGTCGGCGGTCCCGTTGAACATCATCACCGGCGGGCGTCCGGCGGGCGCCGCCGTGAACGTCAGGCCCGATGCGGCCACGGCGCCGGCGGCGGGCGTGTCGGACGGACCACGGGTGCCGGGGCGCCAGACGGCGTGAAGGGCGTTGATCGCCCCGGCGGAGAAGCCGGCCGGGACGATGACGTCGGGATCGATCCGGTAGGTGGCCGCGTTGGCCTGCAGCCACTGGATGGCCGCGATCGTGTCGTCGTAGGCGTCGACCTCGGCGCCGAAGATGTCGAACGGGTTCTGGTCGTTGCGGATGCGGTAGTCGATCGTGACGCCGACGTAGCCCCGCCGCGCCGAGTCCTGGGCGAGGGACGCCAGCTGGTTGCGGGTGCCGGAGCGCCAGCCCCCGCCGAACATCCACATCATCACCGGGCGCTCGGCCTTGGTGTCGCCCCGGGGCTGGTAGATGTCGAGCCGCAGCTGGATGGGGTCGCCGTTCCAGCGGGTGGTCTGCCGGTAGACGATGCCGGACGTGACGTCGTAGTTCGCGAAGACCTCGTGCACGTAGCGCGTGCGCGGCGGCCAATTGCACGCCGACAGGGAGCTGGCGAGCAGCGCCAGGCCCAGCAGCGCAGGCAGCACGCGTCGGATCGTCTTCATCCCAGGCCTCGTCCCGGCAGGCATCCGGCCCTCCAGCGATCGACCCCCCTCCGACAAACCCTAGCCAGAACCGCAGGCATCCGCGCAAGCGGTGGTTGACTTGAGCCCGTGAGCGTCGTGACCCGGGCCTACCGCAAGGGTGTGCTGGACGCCGAGGGCTTCGGCGTCGAAGAGGTCTCGGACCACCTCGCCCGTCCGGACACGATGGTCTGGGTCGACCTCCACCGGCCGGACGCCACGGTCCTCGGCGAGCTGGCCGGCGAGCTGGGCCTGCACGAGCTGGCGGTGGAGGATGCGCTCGAGCCGCACCAGCGCTCCAAGCTCGACCGCTACGCCACCCACGCCTTCCTCGCCGCCTACGCGGTGCGCTTCGACACCGGGCGGTCGCAGCTGTCCACCACCGAGGTCGACGCGTTCATCGGCCGCAACTGGCTCGTGACCGTGCGGGCCGACGACGAGTTCTCGATGGAGCCGGTGCTGGCCCGGGTCGAGCGGTCGCCCGAGCTGCTGGCCGTCGGCATCGGCTTCCTGGTCCACAGCCTGCTCGACGAGATCGTCGACGGCTACTTCGAGACGGTCGAGTGCTTCGCCGACTACTACGACGGTGTCGCCGACAGCGTCTTCGGCGACACCCCGCTGGGACCGGACGAGCAGCGGCGGTGGTTCGAGATGCGGCGCACGCTGACGAAGTTCTACCGGCTGGTCGCTCCCCTGCGGGAGGCGCTGAGCACGCTCGTGCACCGGGAGATCGACGTCGTGGCGCCGGAGATCCAGCCCTACTTCCAGGACCTGTACGACCACGTGCTGGTGGTGAGCGAGTCGGCCGACAGCCTGCGGGACCTCGTGACCTCACTGGTGGAGGCCAACCTCAGCCTGCGGGACTACCGGCAGAACCAGGTGATGAAGAAGGTGTCGAGCTGGGCGGCGATCATCGCCGTGCCCACGCTCATCACCGGCTGGTACGGGATGAACGTGCCCTACCCCGGCAGTCAGGAGCGGATCGGGGTGGTGGTGGCCACCACGCTGATGGGCCTGCTGTCGGTGGGCCTGTACGTGATCTTCAAGCGGCGCGACTGGCTCTAGCCCCGGCGCCCGGCTCCTCGCGGGCCGCGACGGGCGGCAGCAGGCCGGGCAGGACCTGGCTCGCCCAGCGCAGCGCGGGGGCCGGCAGCACCACGACGCGCAGGCCGTCGCCGGCCACGACCGTGGTGGCGTGGGCGGCGCCCACCAGGGCCTCGCGGGCGCCGACCCACGCGCCCGGGCCGAGGCGCGCGACCCCGCCGTCGCCGATGGCGACGGCCTCGCCGGCCACGACGACCGCGGCCTCGCGGGCCCGCTCCCCGCGGCGGGCGAGGGCGACACCCGCCGGCAGGTCGAGCCGATCGGCGTGGCGGGCGAGGGGGGCGAGGGCGCGGTCGTCGTAGCGGGCGAAGGGCGGGGCGGCGCGGAGGACGGAGGTGTCGGGGCGGGAACGAACGGGCATCACGCTGCCTCCTCGGCAGGGGCGGCACCGGCGGACGCCGGGCGGACGGGGATGGTCAGCGCCACCTCGGCGCCGCCCGCGAAGCGGGACCGGGCGCCGGGGGCGACCGACAGCAGGAACCGGATCGCCCGCTCGTTGTCGGCCTGGACGGTGGCGGTGACGGTGGTGAGGCCAGCTTGGCGGGCCTCCCTCGACAGTGCGGCGTACAGGGCACGGCCCACGCCACGGCGGAACCACGCGTCCTCCACCAGGAACGCGGCCTCGACGCTGCCGTCGCGGCCCCGGGCGAGGGTGGCGGTGCCCCGGATCTCGCCGCCGGGCGACACGGCGACGAACGAGCGGTGGTTCGGGGTGGGGTCGGCCACCCGGGCCAGCTCGCGACGGGCGGGGCGCTCGCCCGCGCCGTGGAAGCGGCGATACAGCGTGTCCGGGCTGCACCGGTCGATCAGCGCCCCGAGCGCCTCGGCGTCCTGCGCCGCTGCGGGTCGCACCGCGAGGGCCAGCGGGAGGGTTCGCATGCATCGACGGTAACTAGACCAGTCGTCATAGTCAATAGACCAGTCGTCATATTGGTATGCTGTCGCTGTGGTATCCGACACACGCGATCGACTCGTCCGCTCCACCAGCCGCCTGCTCCGCACGCAGGGCTACGCGGCCACCGGGCTCAACCAGGTCATGGTGGAGGCGGACGCGCCCAAGGGCTCGATGTACTTCCACTTCCCGGGCGGCAAGGAGCAGCTGGCGGCCGCCGCCGTCGACCTGTTCGCCGAGCGCACGTCGGCCCGGCTGGACCGCCACCTGGACGAGAACCCCACGGTCCGCGACGCCGTGGTGGCCATCTTCGATGCCTACGTCGCCCACCTCGAGCGAACGGGCTACCGCGAGGGCTGCGCCGTCGCCAGCGTCGCGCTCGACGCCGCCTCAGCCCACGACGCCCTGGCCGAGGCCACCGGCCGCGCCCTCCGCGCCTGGACCGACCGCCTGGCCGAGGCCCTGGAGGCCGAGGGCCGCGCCCCCGCCGAGGCCCACGGCCTCGCCACCCTCGTGATCGCCACCATCGAGGGCACGATCGTGATGGCCAAGGGCGAGCGCTCCACCGAGCCCATCGCCGCGGCCCGCGACGCCCTGCGCACGATCCTGGCGTCCTAGCCCGCGGCCGCGCCCATCGATGAGCACCGGTCCCCCGTCCGGTACCACCAGGCTGGGCGACCTCACGCTCGTCCAGCCTCGGGGCTGAAGGCCCTAGCTGGCGCGCCCGCTGTTCGTCGACGTGATCGGGTGGGGAGCGTACATACGTTCGCTATAGTGCGGGCATGACCGAACTGCGGTGGGATCAGGTCGAGGAGCCCCAGCCCCAGCTCACCCTGTTCGACGAGCCGGTGTTCGAGCGCCAGCCCGGGCGGGGCGAGTTCCGGGGCATGGAGTTCCTGCACGTGCGCGCCCGGCGGATCATCAACGAGGTGAAGGGGTCGCCGTTCGGCTTCCGCTACACCATCAACGCCTACCGGGGCTGCAGCCACGCCTGCACCTACTGCTTCGCCCGGCCGACGCACACGTACCTCGACCTCGACGCCGACCGCGACTTCGAGCGGCGGATCGTGGTCAAGGTCAACGCCGTCTCCCACCTGCGCAGCGAGCTCGACCCCCGCCGGTGGGCCGGCGAGCTGATCGCCATGGGCACCAACACCGATCCCTATCAGCGGGCCGAGGGCAAGTACCGGCTGACCCGGGGCATCGTCGAGGTGCTCGCCGAGTTCGCCAACCCCTTCTCGATCCTCACCAAGTCGACGCTGGTGCTCCGCGACCTCGACCTGCTGGCCGAGGCAGCCCGGCGCACCGCCGTCCGCGTCAACCTGTCGATCGGCACGCTCGACGAGGACGTGTGGCGGGCGACCGAGCCCGGCACGCCGCATCCGGCCCGCCGGGTGCGGGCGGTCGAGGCGCTCAACGCCGCCGGCGTCCCCTGCGGGGTCCTCGTCGCCCCTGTGCTGCCGGGGCTGTCCGACGGGCCCGACCAGCTGGAGGCCGTGGTCAAGGCCTGCGTCGAGGCGGGCGCCCGCTCGGTCTCGACCGTGCTGCTGCACCTGCGGCCCGGCGTGGGCGACGTGTTCCTGTCCCGGCTGGCCGAGACCCACCCGCACCTGGTCGACGACTACCGCCGCCGCTACCGCGACCGCGCCTACGCCCCGCCGGCCGACCAGCGGGCGCTCGCCGCCACGGTCTCCTCGCTGATCGCTCGCCACGGCGGCACCGCCGCCGAGCGCACCGACCCCGTGCACATGACGGGCCAGGCCCCGCCCACTCCGGTCGACGTGCGGCCCGGCGGCCGACCATCGTCCTCGCCGTCGGCCGCGGCCGTGTCAGCGGCGGACGACGAGCAGCTCAGCCTGCTGTAGCCGTCGCGCCCCAGCGGGCCCGCAGCACCGCGGTGGTGGCCTCGTCGGCCGGGAAGAACGACTCCACCGACAGCTCGGCCACGGTGACGTCCCGGGCGGTGCCGAACGTGGCGATGGTCGAGAAGAACGTGAGCACCCCCCCGCCGGTGCGCAGCTCCAGGGGCACGAACAGGGCGCCCGCGGTGTCCGTCGGCGACGGCGACCCGTCGACGCCCGGGTAGGCGCACAACTCGTCGTGCAGCGCCATGACCCGCTCGTCCCCGTGGGTGGCGATCTCCCGGCGCAGCCGGTCGATCAGGTGGGTGGCGTACTCCTCGAAGTTGACGATCCGGGGGGCCAGGCCCTCGGGGTGCATGGTGATGCGTAGGGCGTTCACCGGCGGCTCGAGCAGGCGGGGGGCGACGTCCTCGGTCATGATGGCCAGGGCCGACGCGTTGGCCGCCACCACGTCGTTGTGGCGGTCGACCACCACCGCGGGGAACGGCTCGTGGCTCGCGAGGATGCGGTCGAGGGCCTCGCGCACGGGTGCCATCTCCTGGGCGTCGAACGGTGTCTCGGGATAGCTCGGGGCGTAGCCCGCCGCCAGCAGCAGCGTGTTGCGCTCCCGCAGGGGCACGTCGAGGCGCTCGGCCAGGTGCAGCACGAGCTCCCGGCTGGGCTTGGACCGGCCGGTCTCGACGAAGCTCAGGTGGCGGGCCGACACCGCGGCATCGTTGGCCAGGTCGAGCTGGCTGAGCCGCCGCTGCCGGCGCCAGTCCCGCAGCAGCCCGCCCACGCCCGGAGAGGCGATGGAGGTGAGGGCCATCGATCCGACCCTAACGGCCGCCGATCACCGCAGCGCCTACCCGTCAGGTAATCGCCGGGCGCCGGAGCCCGGGCGCACGGTGGGGACATGACCGACACCACCACCGACACGACCGAGATCACCGCCGTCGTCGACACCTACGTCGCGATGTGGAACGAAGCCGACCCGGACCGCCGGGCCGAGCTCATCGCCACGGCGTGGGCGGAGGACGGCGCCTACGTCGACCCGCTGGCCCAGGCCGCCGGCCACGAGGCCCTGAACGGCCTGGTGAGCGAGCTGCAGGGCCAGTTCCCCGGCCACTCGATCGTCCGCACCAGCGGCGTGGACGCCCACCACAGCCTGATCCGCTTCGGATGGAGCCTGGTGGACGGCGACGGCAAGGCCGCGGTCGAGGGCATCGACGTCGGGATCGTCGCCGACGACGGCCGCCTGTCCCGCATCGGCGGGTTCTTCGGACCGCTCCCCCCGGCCTGAGAGGCTCCGCCGGCCGACCATAGTAGGGAGCGCCCCGGCGCCGCTGTTACAGTGCGTAGCACCTGCACCGGGGCGCTCACAGGGGGATCCGCTCGTGCCGTACGCCGAGGGCCGCACGTACTACGACGCCGACAGCCACATCATGGAGTTGCCCGACTGGCTGGGCGGCTACGTCGAGGAGGAGATGCGCGGCCGCATCGGGCCCCTGCAGCTCGGCGGGGCCGGCCGCCTGGCCGAGCAGGCCGTCGCCCAGGCGGCCGCCCGCGAGGTCGACGGCGCCGCCCGCTCCGATCTCGAGGACCGGCTCATGGACGCCAAGGGCTGGGGCGCACTGGGCGCGTTCGACCCCCGCGAGCGCAGCCGGGCCCTCGACCTGCTGGGCTTCGAGCGCCAGCTCGTGTTCCCCACGTTCGCCGTGTCCCAGTTCGCCGGCCACGAGGACCGTGAGGTCCGCCGGGCCGGCAACCGGGCGCTGAACCGGGGCGTCGTCGACTTCTGCGCGCGGGACGAGCGGCTGCTGGCCGTGGCGTTCGTTCCGCTGGGCGACCCCGGCTGGGTGGTCGCCGAGGTCGACCGGTGCCTGGAGGACGGCGCCGCCGCCATCCAGGTCACCCACGACGCGCCCCGCCACCACTCACACACCCATCCGGCGTACGACGGCGTGTGGGGTCGGCTGGCCGAGGCGGGCGTCCCGTTCGTGCTCCACGTGGGCGGGGCCCGGCTCCACGTGCCGCCGTCGCTGCACGACAACGGCCTACCGCCGGTGACGGACTTCCTGGGCGGCGGCGAGAACATCCGCTCCAAGGACTCGATCGCCCTCAGCCACGCGCCGGAGATGTTCCTCTCGTGCATGGCGATGGACGGCGTGTTCGATCGCTTCCCCGGGCTGCGGGGCGCGGCCATCGAGCTCGGGGCGGTGTGGGTCCCGGCGATGCTGAGCAAGCTCGACCTGGCCACCCGCAACTTCCGCCGCACCGAGCCGCAGCTCAACGCCATGGCACTGACCCCGCGCGAGTACATCCACCGCCAGGTGTGGTTCACCCCGTTCCCGGGCGAGCCGGTCGGCGCCATCATCGAGCAGTCCGGCGATGACCTGCTGCTGTTCTCGTCCGACTACCCCCACCCCGAGGGGACGCGCGACCCGCTGGGCCGTTTCGAGGCGACCATGGACGGCCTCTCCGAGCAGGCCCGCGACGCGTTCTACTCGGGCAACTTCGCCGACCTGATGGGCCTGGCGTTGGCGCCACACTCCGGCGCGCTCGGCTAGTCACGCCCGCGCGGCCACCGTGGGCCGCATTTCCCGCTCTTAGGGGACGCCCTCGACCCGGCGGGGCATCCCGCCGTAGATGAAGCCGTTCCACAGCACCGCGGTCAGCCGGTCGGCCAGCTCGTCCGCGGTGCAGGTGGGCTCCTCCACCCAGCGGCTGGCGGCCGCCTCCAACCCGCCCACGAACAGGTCGGCGCCCGCCACCGACATGCGCCGGCCCCAGCCGGCCGTGCGCAGGTGCTCGGCCGTGCTGTCGGCCATCAGCCGGGAGAACCCGCTGTGGTGGGTCAGGGCCCGCACCCGCTCGGTCGGCATCTGGCGGTTGAGGTAGCGGTAGACCTCGGGGTCCTCGGCCAGGAACCGGAGGTAGGTGATGATCTGCCGGCGCAGCAGGTCCCTGCCGGGCGGCACCTCCCGTATGGACCGGCGCAGCCGGTGCAGCAGCTCCTGGCAGAAGTCGTCGGCCACCGCCCCGTACAGCCCGGTGGCGTCGCCGAAGTGCCGGTAGAGGATGGGGCGGCTGATGCCGGCCTCGGCTGCGATGTCCTCCATCGCGACCCGCCCCTCGCCCCGGCGGATGACCCGCAGCGCGGCCTCGAGCAGCTCGGCCCGCCGCTGCTCGCGCCGGGTGAGCGGCGCCGAGGGGCGGCGCGTGCGCGCCCGGGCCGGGGAGAGCTCGGCCTCGGCGGCGTCGGCCATGCGCCGCACCCTACTCCGGCACAACCGTCACCCGCCGTGTCACAAGCTGCGGAGAAACCTCAACGTGACGTGAAGTCGCGGGATCGGCGGTACCGTGCCGGTCGTGGAGCACGGCCTTGCCATCGGCGCCCTGAGCGAGCGCACGGGCGTGCGCCCGTCCGCCCTTCGCTACTACGAGGCCGAGGGGCTCATCGCCTCCCAGCGCACCGGGGGCGGCCAGCGGCGCTACCACCGCGACGTGCTGCGGCGGGTGTCGTTCATCCGGGTGGCGCAGAAGGTGGGCCTCACCCTGGACGAGATCCGGGCGGCGCTCTCGTCGCTGCCCGACGAGCGCACGCCTACCCGCGAGGACTGGTCGCGGCTGTCCCGGGAGTGGCGGCCCCGGCTCGACGAGCAGATCGCCATCCTGCAGCGCCTGCGGGACCGGCTCGACGGCTGCATCGGCTGCGGCTGCCTGTCGCTGCAGACCTGCCGGCTGGCCAACCCGGGCGACAAGGCGGGCCTGACCGGGCCGGGCCCCCGCTACGTGCTGGGGGACCCGCCGGACGACGACTGAGCGCGAGGGGGGACGGTGGACGACTGGCCCATCGAGGAGCTGTTCGACGAGGACTACCTGCTGTTCCTGACGGCCCGGCAGTCCGAGGCGTCGGACGACGCCGACGCCGCCCTGGTGGCCGAGCTGCTGGGCGACGTCGCCGGCACCCGGGTCCTCGACCTGGGCTGCGGTCACGGCCGCATCGCCAACCGCCTGGCCGCCCGCGGCGCCCGGGTCACCGGGCTCGACGCCACGCGGCTGTTCCTCGACCTGGCCCGCGACGAGGCGGCGCGGCGGGGCGTGGACGTCGACTACGTGGCCGGCGACATGCGGGCTCTGCCGTGGGCCTGGCGGTTCGACGCGGTCGTGAGCTGGTTCACCGCCTTCGGCTATTTCGACGATGCCCAGAACCGGGCGGTGCTGGCCGAGGTCCACCACGTCCTGCGGCCGGGCGGCCGGCTCCTCCTCGAGCTGAACCACAAGGACGGTCTGCTCCCGCACTGGCTGCCGTCGTCCGTGGTCGAGGTGGGCGGCGCCCTGCAGATCGACGAGCGGACCTTCGATCCGCTCACCGGCCGGGCCCATGCCCGCCGCACGACGGTGCGGGACGGGCGGGTGCGCCGCGCCGAGTTCCACGTGCGCATGTTCGGGTTCACCGAGCTGCGGGACTGGCTGCTCGACGCCGGCTTCGGCTCGGTCGCGGGATACGGCGGCGACGGCGGCCCGCTGACCGCCGAGTCCGCCCGGATGATCGTGATCGCGACGCGGTGAGCTACTCGACCAGCGCCCCGTAGACCAGCGACTTGAGCTGTCCCCGGAAGTTGAACGTCCCGGACGGCATGAGCTGGGTCATGAACACCGTCACCAGGTCCTCGACGGGATCGATCCAGAAGATCGTCGAGGCGGCACCACCCCACATGAACTCGCCGGCCGAGCCGGCGGCCTGCGTGGCCGCCGGACCCTTGCTGACGGCCACGGTCAGGCCGAAGCCCATGCCGTCGAACCCGACCTCGCCGTAGCCACCGGGCAGGGCGTAGCGCCGCAGGTCGCCGTCGTCGGGCAGGTGGTTGGTGCGCATGAGCTCGACGGTCTTGGGCGCGAGCACCCGCATCCCGTCGACCTCGCCCCCGCCGGCCAGCATGTGGCAGAACCGGAGGTAGTCGGCAGCGGTGGACACGAGCCCGCCCCCGCCGGACAGGAACTCGGGGTGCTCGCGGTAGCGGCTGGTCTGCGGGTCGTCGAGCAGCCGCAGCTCCTTGGCGGCGTTGCGCCGGTAGAGCGCGGCGAACCGGCCGGCGTTCCCCTCGGTGACCGAGAACCCGGTGTCGACCATGCCCAGCGGGTCGAAGATCGTCGCCTGCAGGTACTCGTCGAACCGCCGGCCCGACAGCACCTCGACCAACCGGGCGCACACGTCGGTCGACCACGAGTACAACCAGTGGGAGCCGGGGTGGAACCGCAGGGGCTCGCCGCCCAGGCGCTCCATCAGCGTCTGCAGCGTCCCGCCGCCGGCCAGGCGCATGGCCGGCGCCCGGGTGCCGAGGCTCTCCAGGTCCATGCGGGCGTTCGGTGGGCCGTAGCCGATACCGGTCATGTGCATCATGGCGTCGCGCACCGACATGGGTCGCTCGGCGTCGACGAGGTGGCGGTTGCCGTCCTCGTCCTTGACGCTGACCTGGAGGCCGGCGAACTCGGGGATGTAGCGGCTGACCGGGTCGGACAGCGCGAACTTCGCCTGCTCGTACAGCGAGAGCAGTGCAACCCCGGTGATCGGCTTGGTCATCGAGAAGATGCGGTAGACGGTGTCGTCGGCGGTCGGGACCTCGCGCTCGCGGTCGGCGTGGCCGAGCGTGGAGGCGTGGGCGACCTGGCCCCGTCGCGACACCACCACCTGACAGCCGGCGATCTTGCCCGGCTCGACGTAGCGGGTGCGGAGGTGGTCGTCGATGCGGGCGAGACGGCTGGCGTCGAACCCGGCGGCGTCAGGGTCGATCTTGAACGTCACGGCCGGCAGAGTATCCCGAAATCACAGCGCGTGTCGGAAGGTCTAATACGAGTGTTCCGAGCCAGTCGGTCCCTAGGATGGCGGGCTGCGAACCGTGCCTGTCTCCCCCGCTGACCTGCGCTCGCGCCTCGGGGCGCTGACCCTGCGCGACGAGCACCGCCTCCGGAGACGGCTCGACCGCGCCCGCACGTCGGCCCGCCGCGACGGCCGGGGTCCGGGCGGCGACGGGGACGGCGGGATCGAGGCCGAGCTCGCGGCGCTGGCCGCCGAGGTCGAGGCGGCCGAGGCCGTGGTGGCCCGCCGCCGGGCTGTGCTCCCCGATGTCACCTACCCCGAGTCGCTGCCCATCGCTGCCCGCCGCGACGACCTCCTGGCCGCCATCCGGGACAACCAGGTGGTGGTGGTCGCCGGCGAGACCGGGTCCGGCAAGAGCACCCAGCTGCCCAAGATGTGCCTCGAGCTGGGCCGGGGGGTGCGGGGCCTCATCGGCCACACCCAGCCCCGGCGCCTGGCCGCCCGCACCATCGCCGCCCGGGTGGCCGAGGAGCTGGGTTCCACGGTCGGCGACCTCGTCGGCTACACGGTCCGGTTCACGGACCAGGTCGGCGACCGCACGCTGGTCAAGCTGATGACCGACGGCATCCTGCTGGCCGAGCTCCAGACCGATCGGCTCCTGCGCCGCTACGACACGATCATCCTGGACGAGGCCCACGAGCGCAGCCTCAACATCGACTTCCTCCTGGGCTACCTGACGAACCTGCTCCCTCGCCGGCCCGACCTCAAGGTCATCGTCACGTCGGCCACCATCGACACGGCTCGCTTCGCCGAGCACTTCGGCGCCCCCGTGGTCGAGGTGTCCGGCCGCACCTACCCGGTCGAGGTCCGCTACCGGCCGCTCGGCGCCGACGGTGGAACCGACCAGGTCGACGGCATCCGGCGCGCCGTCGACGAGCTGGGGGGCGAGGGGCCGGGTGACATCCTCGTGTTCCTGTCCGGTGAGCGCGAGATCCGCGACACCGCCACCGCCCTCGGCGAGGCGGCGCTGGCCGGCACCGATGTCCTCCCGCTGTACGCCCGGCTGTCTGCGCACGAGCAGGCCCGGGTCTTCCGGCCCCATGCGGGCCGGCGCATCGTGCTCGCCACCAACGTGGCCGAGACGTCGATCACCGTGCCGGGCGTGCGCTACGTCGTCGACGTCGGCACCGCCCGCATCTCCCGCTACAACCGCCGCACCAAGGTCCAGCGCCTGCCGATCGAGCCGGTCAGCCGGGCGTCGGCCGACCAGCGCGCCGGTCGGTGCGGCCGGGTGGCGCCGGGCGTCTGCGTCCGCCTCTACGCCGAGGACGACTACGAGGCCCGGCCCGAGTTCACCGAGCCCGAGATCCTCCGCACCAACCTGGCGTCGGTCATCCTGCGCATGGCGGCGCTCGGCCTCGGCGACGTCGAGTCGTTCGCGTTCGTCGACCCGCCCGACGCCCGGGCCGTGAGGGATGCGGTGGCGCTGCTGGGCGAGCTGGGCGCCATGCGGGACGGCGGCACGCTGACCCCGCTCGGCCGGCGCCTGGCCCGGATTCCCGTCGATCCCCGGTTCGGGCGGATGGTCCTGGAGGCCGAGGCGAACGGCTGCGCCCGCGAGGTGCTGGTCATCGCGGCGGCACTGTCCATCCAGGACGTGCGGGAGCGGCCGACCGGCAAGGAGGCCGAGGCCGACGAGCTGCACGCCCGCTTCGCCGACCCCGAGAGCGACTTCACGGCCGTGCTCAACCTGTGGCGCTACCTGGAGACCCAGCAGCGGGCCCGGTCGTCCAGCGGGTTCCGGCGCATGTGCCGGGCCGAGCACCTCCACCACGTTCGCGTGCGGGAGTGGCAGGACCTGGTCCGCCAGCTGCGGGACGTGGCCGGGGAGCTCGGCATCCGCCGGCGGTCCGAGCTTGCGCCGGCCGAGGCCGTGCACCGCTCGCTGCTGGCGGGGCTGCTGTCGCACGTCGGCATGTACGACCCGACCACCCGCGAACACATCGGCGCCCGCCAGAGCCGGTTCCTCGTGGCGCCCGGCTCCGCGCTGCACCGTCGCCCGGCCGCGTGGGTCATGGCCGGCGAGCTGGTCGAGACCAACCGGCTCTGGGCCCGCATGGTCGCCCGCATCGACCCGTCGTGGATCGAGCCGCTGGCGGAGCACCTGGTGCGCCGCAGCTACGGCGAGCCGTGGTGGGACGCCCGCCGGGGCGCGGCGATGACCACCGAGCGCATCACGCTCTACGGCCTGCCGATCGTCGACGGCCGCCGGCTGGCGCTCGCCCGGGTCGATCCGGCGCTGGCGCGGCGGATGTTCGTCGAGGGGGCGCTGGTGGCCGGCGACTGGACGACACGCCACCGCTTCGCCGCCGACAACCGCCGGCTGCTGGACCAGGTGCGCGAGCTGGAGGACCGGACCCGCCGCCGCGACCTGCTCGTGACCGACGAGGCGCTGGGAGCGTTCTTCGACGCCCGGATCGGGCCGGACGTGACCTCGGCCCGGGCGTTCGACCGCTGGTGGTCGCGGGCCCGCCAGGACGCGCCGGACCTGCTGACGTTCACCCTCGACGACCTGCTCGACCCCGCGGCCGGCCCGGTCGACGGCGAGGCGTTCCCGACCACTTGGCGCCAGGGCGAGCGCAGCTTCGACGTGACCTACACGTTCGGCCCCGGCGCCGACGACGACGGCGTCACCGTGCACGTGCCGCTGGCGGCGCTCAACGAGGTACGGCCGGCCGGGTTCGACTGGCAGGTGCCCGGGCACCGGCTCGACCTGGTCACGTCGCTCGTCCGGTCGCTGCCCAAGGGCGTGCGCCGGCGGCTGGTGCCCGCCCCGGATCGGGCCCGGGAGGCGCTGGCCGGCATCGGACCCGGTGACGGCCCGCTGCTGGAGGTCCTGGCCCGGCGCCTGGCCGGCATGTCCGGCGAACGAGTGGTACCGGGCGACTTCGACCTCGCCCGGGTGCCGGCCCACCTCCTGGTCCGGTTCCGGGTCGAGGACGGCGACGGCGGGGAGGTGGCCAGCGGCCGCGACCTGGTGGCGCTCCAGCGCGAGCTGGGACGCGAGGTCCGGGAGGCGGTGGCCGGCGCCGCACGGGGGATCGAGCGGCGGGGCCTGCGCACCTGGGACATCGGCGAGCTGCCCCGCGTCGTCGACACCATCGCGGGCGGCCATCCGGTGCGGGGCTACCCGGCCCTGGTGGACGAGGGCGAGACCGCGGGCGTGCGGGTCCTGGCCTCGGAACCGGACCAGGCCCCGGCCATGGCGGCCGGCACCCGCCGGCTGCTGCTGCTGGCTGTGCCCACCGCCCGCCGCGAGGCCGAGCGCCGCCTCCGCCGCGTCCCCGCGCTCGCCGCGGTCCCGGCCCGCTATCCCGGCGTCGACGCTCTGGCGGACGACTGCGCGGCCGCAGCCGCGGACCGCATCGTCGCCGCGGAGGGCGGCCCGGCCTGGGATGCCACCGGCTTCGACCGCCTGGCCGCCGCAGCCCGCACCCGCCTTGGCCCGCTGGCCGCCGGCGCCGCTGCCCAGGCCGGAGACCTGGTGGCCGCGGCCCTGGCCCTGGAGGCACGCCTAGCCGCCGCGGGTGCCCCGGCCCTGGCCCCGGCGGTGGCCGACATGCGGGCCCAGGTCCGGTCGCTGGTGGCGCCGGGCTTCGTGTCGCGGGCCGGCCTGCCCCGCCTCCGGGACATCGGCCGCTACCTGGAGGCGGTCCGCCACCGCCTCGACAAGCTGGGCGAGCGCTCGGCCCGTGACCGCGACCTGATGCTGCGGGCCCAGGCCCTGGAGCACGCGTACACGGACGCCCGCGATGCCCTGGCACCGGAGCGCCGCCGCGCCCCGGACGTGGTCGACGTCGCCTGGCTCCTGGAGGAACTCCGGGTCAGCCTGTTCGCCCAGACGCTCGGCACGGCCCGCCCTGTCAGCGAGCCCCGGGTCCGAGCGGCAATCAAGCGATTTGGCGGCGCTCACGGCGACATGCCGCGGTGAGCGCCGCCAATTCAGCCGATCTGCCGGTCCACACCCTGCGCGACCAGGGCTCTCAGCTCGTGCACCAGGTCGTCGTCGAGGGTCAGCCCCGCCGCTGCATCCGCCTCGGCCGACTCCACCTTGATCGCCGGTGTGCCGAACCCCAGGTGTTGCGATGCCGTCTCGAAGGTCAGTGCGGCGGCGGCGATGTCGTCGTCGTGCGCTGCTCCTTGGAGCTCGGCGATCCCGCGACCCTGCTCCCACGGCGAGAGCTTCCAGTCCTTTCTGGAAGCCCTGACGACGACTGCCCGGGTGACGGTCAAGAGCAGAGCGACGATGGACGCCACCACGACGAGCGTGATGAGCCCTCCGGTGAGATCTCCGGTGGGCTCGAACACGAACAGGGCCGCGGCGACGAGCAGAAGGAGGCAGGACGTATAGGCCATGAGGCCCACGGCCGACAGCAGGCGCACAGCCATCCGATGCTCGGGAGGTCGCCAGAGAATCGCGGCCAACGCGACAGTGAACGTGATGAAGAGCGCCGACGCCGCCGCGTTCTCGCGATCGTCCGGCGCTCCGAGTCGACGGGCGGCCCAGAAGAGGGCGACCGCCGTGAGCCATGCACTGGCCGTCGCCAGCGTGAGCCATGAGTCGGCGGCGAGGCGAAGGTCCACCTGGGCTCGCGACAGCGAGCCGCGTTCGACCTCGATCGCGTGCAGGTCCACCGTCGGGAGGCCGCCCGTGACCTGGTCGATCGAGGGTCGACGACGGGCGAGCGACTGTTCCGGCCTGCCAGCGAGCATCCTGGCCGAGTCGATGGTGACCCCGGCCGGCGCGTGGATCTCGAAGTGGTAGCTCGCTGCGTTCTCGGCCGCCGGCGTCGGGAAGCGGACGCGGGTCGGTGCCCACCCGATCGCAGCGAGGAGCGACACGATGGACCACCGCGGCAAGGCCGGCGTGAACCGCCTGTAGCCGTTCTCCGTGGATTCCCTGGCCCGATATCGGCGGCTCAGCGGCTCGTCGTAGCGGAACTTGAACACCCGCTTGGCGGACCCGTCAGCACGCACGAGGACGAACATCACGAAGTCCTCGGACACGCGGTTCATGATGTGGTTGAACCGCCTGTCATCGCTGAGCTGCCGGATCTCCGGCGGGGCATCAGGGTTGTCCGCGAGGTTGCGGGCCGCGAGCAGCTCGTCCTGCGTGCCCGAGACGAGGTGTTCGAGGAAGGAGCCCACTTCGGCAGACAGCGGCCCGTCGCCGAGAACTGCGCACGCCAGGGCCTCGACCAGCGCCAGGGTGACCGCCTGGTTCTGGCGAAGACCGAGGAGGGGTACGGATGCGTCGCTCTCGTCGCGCAGGTCGAAGTTGACGAGCGACTTGCGTCTCATGATCGTCAACGGGAGCAGCCGGTACGGCGTCCCGTTGATGATGAAGGTCGGCGCCGCCAGCGGGACCGTGAAGTCGACGCTCACGCGCCGACGAACGGTCCTGTGGTCCCGGAACGACACCGACTCGACCCGTCGCGTGACCCATGCCGGGCTCGAGATGATGAGACCGAGCAACGTCAACCCGCAGTGGTGGCACCGCAGGGCGTGCTCCAACTGGTCGACGGGATCCGCAGCAAGATCCGACAACACCCTGACCTCGTGGGGCGGGTGCACGTGCCCGCCATCGGCAGGTTCGTGGTCGTCCGTCATCGGGCATCACCT
Source organism: Acidimicrobiales bacterium (assembly GCA_035649475.1). Classification (GTDB taxonomy): domain Bacteria; phylum Actinomycetota; class Acidimicrobiia; order Acidimicrobiales; family VFJN01; genus ZC4RG19. The sequence continues at coordinate 6,629 of DASRJM010000181.1, read as the reverse complement.
CCGCTGCCGACCGCACCACGTGGACCCGCCCAGACGACGGCTCCACGCACTGGGTGGGGTGCGCGTCACCAGACCGTCGCGGTTCTGCCTGTTCAGATGTCGGAGCGCCGCGGGAAATACGCGGATGTCGGGTGGTTCAGCCGATCTGCCGGTCCACGCCCTGCCAGTACGGCTCCCGCAGCTCACGCTTGAGGAGCTTGCCGGACGGGTTGCGGGGCAGGACCTCGGCGAAGTCGACCGACTTCGGCAGCTTGTAGCCGGCGAGCTGTTCACGGGCGAAGGCGATGATGTCCCGGGCGGTGTCATCGCCGGCCTCGGTGCCCTCGGCGGGGACCACGATGGCCTTGACCGCCTCGCCCCAGCGCTCGTCGGGCACGCCGATGACCGCCACGTCGGCCACCCCGGGGTGCTTGGACACCACGTTCTCGACCTCGGCCGGGTACACGTTCTCGCCGCCGGACACGATCATGTCCTTCACCCGGTCGTGCAGGTACAGGTAGCCGTCCGCGTCCGCGTAGCCGGCGTCCCCGGTCCGGAACCAGCCGTCGGGCGTGATCGCCTGGGCCGTCGCCTTGGGGTTCTCCCAGTAGCCGAGCATGTTCTGGCGGGATCGCGTCCACAGCTCGCCGACCTCGCCGAGCGGCACGTCCTCGCCGGTGGTCGGCTCGACGATGCGGACCTCGACCCACGGGTAGGGCTTGCCGCACGAACGCAGCAGCTGGGGCCTGGAGGCGGGGTCGTGGTCGGCGCCCTCGAGCTGGGTGATGGCGCCGGTCGTCTCGGTCAGGCCGTACACCTGGATGAACTCGCACCCGAAGGTGTCCATGCCGGTGAGCAGCACCTTGTCGGTGATCGGCGAGGCGCCGTACACGAGCGCCCGCAGCGTCGAGAAGTCGGTGGACTCGACGCCCGGGGTGGCCAGCACGAATTGGATGACCGCCGGCACCATGAAGGCGTTGGTGATCCCGTAGGCCGGGATCGCCGCCAGGATCGCCGCCGGGTCGACGTCCCGCAGGACCACCGTGCGGCAGCCGTGGACCAGGCCCACCATCGACCAGCCCGCGCCGGCGATGTGGAACATCGGCATCATCGCGAGGTTCACCGAGTCGGTGGTGAACCGCCACTGCGCGGCGATGTCGCCCACCCCGCCGAAGAAGTTGTCGTGGCTGAGCATCACGCCCTTGGGCAGCCCGGTCGTGCCCGAGGTGTAGAGCTGGAAGGCGACGTCGCTGCCAACCGAGGCGACGCCGGGGTCGTCGGTGGGCCGGCCCGCCACCCAGTCCTCGTAGTCGGGCCAGCGCTCGTGGCCCCCGACGGCCACGATCGTGTGGACCCGCCTCAGGTCGCCCTCGATGCGCTCGACCGCGGGCACGAAGTCCGGCCCCACGATCACGACCTCGGCCCCCGCATCCTCGATGATCTGGGCCATCTCCGGCGCGGCCAGCCGCCAGTTCACCGACACGTTGACCGCGCCCAGCTTGGCCAGGCCGAAGGTGACCTCGAAATACTCCAGCCCGTTCTTGTCGATGAACGCCACGCGGTCGCCCGCCCCCACACCGGCCGCGGCGAGGGCGTGGGCGACCTGGCTGGACCTCGCGTCGAGCTCGGCGAAGTTCATGCTGCGGTCGCCGGCGTCGAGCGCCGGGGCGTCCGGCCGCTCGGCCGCGTGGACCCGGATGACGTCGGCCAACGTCCGCATCCTGGTCAGATCGACGGTGTCGGTGTCGGCGCTGCCGGTCCCGGCGGTGTCGGCGGTGGTCATGTGCGTCGGTCTCCCTCGTCGCGTGCCCGCCTCTCCCCCGTCCGGGGCGGGATCACGACCGTTACGATACGACGGCCACCTGCCCGGGATCCGATGAACGAGGGGGACTCGATGCGTGCTGCCGTCCTGCGCGCCGGAGAGATGGTCGTGCGCAACGACGTGCCGGACCCTGTCCCCGAGTCCGGACAGGTGCTGGTCCGGGTGCGGGCCTGCGGCATCTGCGGCTCCGACCTGCACTTCGCCCGGCACGGGGCCACGATGCTGGCCCTCGGCGACGAGATGCGGGGCGTCCCCGAGATGGGCGAGCCGAAGCTCGACCTGGGCCGGGACGTGTTCATGGGCCATGAGCTGGCGGCCGAGGTCGTCGAGGCCGGGCCCGACACCGACTCGCCCGACCCGGGGACCGTGGTCACGTCGATCCCGGTGCTCATGGCGGCCACCGGCATCCGCCAGCTCACGTACACCAACGACCTGCCCGCGGGCTACAGCGAGCACATGCTGCTGTCGGCACCGCTGCTGCTCACGGTGCCCAACGGGCTCGACCCCCAGGCCGCGGCCCTGACCGAGCCGATGGCCGTGGGCCTCCACGCCGTCAATCGCTCGGACATCCAGCCGGGCGACGGGGCGCTGGTGCTCGGGTCCGGCCCGGTCGGCCTCGCGATCATCGCCGCGCTGGCCCAGCGGGGCATCGAGCCGGTGCTCGCCGCCGACCTGTCCACCGCCCGCCGGGAGGCGGCCCTGGCCATGGGCGCCCACGAGGCGGTCGACCCGGTGGTCGAGGCCGCGTTCGAGGCCTGGTCCCGGATCGGCGGGGGCCGCCAGCTGATCGTGTTCGAGGCCATCGGCGTGCCCGGGATCATCGACGACGTGCTCCGGGAGGCGCCGCCCCGCACCCGGGTCGTCGTGGCCGGCGTGTGCATGGAGCGCGACGCCGTGACCCCCCTGTTCGGCATCGCCAAGGAGCTGGACGTCCGGTTCAGCTTCGCCTACGACCTGGCCGAGTTCGGCACCACCCTGCGGCTGCTGGCCGAGGGCGAGATCGACCCCACGCCGCTGGTCACCGGCCACGTCGACCTCGACGGCGTGCCCGGGGCGTTCGACGACCTGTCCGACCCCGAGCGCCACTGCAAGATCGTGGTGGTCCCCAGCTGAGGGACCCCGTCCGGACACCGCACGGCGGGTCCGGGCCCGACTACGATCGACCGCAGCCGTCGGAGGGGTGCCGCGAGCGAGGGGAAGGCGCAGCGACCACGGCCTGCCTCGGTGGATCGTCATGCACAAGCACGTCGGGGGGACGTCCGCGACCGCGGAACGGGTCACATGAGGCGCATCGAGGACCAGCGCACCGGGCGGCGGGTGGGCTCGGACGGTCGCGGCTCGAGCCTCGCCGAGGCCGACGGCGGCGACGAGGCGGTCGCGCGGCCGGCGGTGCCCACGCACGACGACCTGCTCGTGTTCCCGCCCGCGATGCGGTGGTCGATCACGGCGGCCGCCGGCGTCGCCGTCCTGGCGGTGATCGGCCTGTCGACCACCTTCGGCGACAGCGACGCCGACCTGCTGCTCATCCACGCCATCGCCACGGTCCCGTTCACGGCCGCCGGCCTGGTGCTGACCCGCAGGGTGCAGGGGCAGAGCCCCTCCGAGTACGAGGTGTTCTGGCAGCGTTGGTTCTGGGCGCTGCTGCTCGGCACCGGGGCCGCGGTGGCCGCCGGCCTCGGGGCGATCTTCCACTCCCGGCCCCTCGTCCTCGTGGACATGCTGCTCCTGCTCGCCACCGTCCCGTTGTGGGTGTCGGCCTCGCTGATCATGGTCAAGGCCCAGGCGGGCAAGCGGGACATGGCGGTCGACGTCATCGACATCGCGATGGCCGTGACCGTGCTCAGCGCCCCGGGTGTGCTGCTGGTGCTCGAGCCGTTGTCGCGCAGCGATCGGCTGATCTTCGCCCTGCCGTTCGCGCTGATCATCCTGGCCGCGCCGGCGGCCATCTACGTGTCGCTGCTCAACCTGGAGCGGGTGCCCCGGGGCGAGCGGGTGGCTCAGGGCCTCGGGGTCGTGCTGGCCGGCCTGTTCACGCTCAACCTGACCCTGCACCTGTCCCGGGTCCTGGCTGACCTCGACGTGCCGGTCCCCGCGCTGATCGCGGTGCACGCCGGCCAGATGGCCCTGCTCGCGGTGATCCCGGCCTGGGCCCACCGGCGCGTCACCGCCCGCCTCGCCAACCTGGCCCCCGAGGAGCAGTTCCGTTCCAGCAACCCGATGCCCTACGTCAGCGCAGTGGTCCTGCCGCTGGTCGCACTGTGGGCGTTCCTCACCCGGGACGAGCGGCCGTGGGGTGTGGCCTACGTGGCGGCGGTGCTGGTGGTGATCGTGGTGCTCAACGCGGTGCGCTACACGCTGATGAGCCGGGAGACCCAGCGGCTCAGCGCCGAGCTGGCCAGCATGGCCGAGGATCGCCGCCGGCTGCTCGCCAACATGGTGCGGGCGCTCGAACACGAGCGCCACCGCACCGTGGCCGAGCTGCACACGCAGGCGGTCGGGTCGCTGGCCACGCTGGCCTCGATCGTGCAGGCGGCCTACGTCACGCTGCCCAACGACACGGCCCTGGCGGTGCGCGAGACCATCGCCCAGCTCCAGGGCGACCTGACCGAGCGGGCGGAGGAGCTGCGCCGGCTGATGGTGGCGATGCGGCCGCCGAAGTTCCCGCCGGCCGGCGACGACAGCACGCTCGGCACCGCGCTGCTGGCCTACGCGTCCGAGCTCTACCGGGAGCGCTCGACCCGCACCGTGAACGTGCACGTGGACCCGGTGCTGCAGCTCGACCGGTCGACGATGACGATCGTCTACCGCATCGCCCAGGAGGCCCTGCTCAACGCCGCCCGCCACTCGACGGCCCGGACGGTGGCGGTCAGCGTCACGGAGCGGGACGGCAACGTGATGGTCGAGGTCCACGACGACGGCATCGGCTTCGACCTCGACGCGGTCACGTGCGGCTCGGGGCTGGCGTCGATGCAGCTGTTCACCAACCTGGGCCGCGGGGAGCTGCTGGTCCGCACCAGCCCCGGCCACGGCACGCTGATCCGCAGCGTGCTCGGCGTGCGGCCGGACCGCGGCGAGCGGCCGGCACCGGGCGGCGAGGCGGCCCCGGCCGGGCGCGCGCGGGCGCACCTGCGGCTGATCGCCGCCGGGCCCGACGACGCCTGAGCGCCGGCGAGCCGAGCGGTCAGATCAGGCCGAGCGCGTCGAGGCCGGCCCGCACGAACCGCAGCACCGTCTCGTTGGCCTGCTCGGCCGTGAGCTGGCCGGACATCCACAGCTCGCACACGTGGAGGACCGCACCGAAGGCGGCGGCCGCCCCGGCCATCGTCACCGGCAGGGGCTCGCCGGCCGAGGCCAGCAGGCTGTTGAGCTCGCCGGACAGCCGGGCCCGCACGGCGATGGCCTGGGCCACGACGCCGGGCTCGCCCGACCCCCAGGGCTCGAGGATGAGCAGCCGGTAGGCGTCGGGCCGGGCCGCGAAGTAGGCCAGCAGGGCGGTGACCAGGGCCTCCAGCCGCCGCTCGGTGGTGGTCGGGGCCCGGACCGCGGCCTGGACGGATTCGACGACCTCGCCGACGAGCCGCTCCATCACCTCCCGGTAGAGCTCGGGCCGGCCGTCCGGGAAGTAGTGGTAGAGCAGCGTCTTGGACACCCCGGCGATCGTCGCCACCTCGGCCAGGCCGGCCTGGGTGTAGCCGCGCGTGGCGAAGGTCTCCTCGGCGGCGGCCACGAGCAGCGCCTTGCGTTGCTCGGGAGCCAGTCTGCGTGTGCCTGGTTCGCCCACCCCGTGCATCCTCCCCGATCTCGAACGCACGCCCGGGCGGGGGCCGCGGGCGGCGATGAGCGTGCGCAACGCTAGCGCTCGTTGACACCCGCGTCGGCGCGAGTGGTGAAGCGCTGATGACCCATTACTGACACGTCAGCATACGGCCCGCGACGTGCGCTCCCCTCGACCACCCCGTCGGCTACCGTCACGCAAATGCAATCCCGCTGGGGGGCGTGGGCGATCGTCATCGGCGCGGCGTTGGTCGCCACGTCCTGCGGGTCGTCCTCCGACGACCTGCTCGAATCCGCGGTGCCGTCGAGCAGCACGGCGACCGTCGAGCTCCCGACCACCGGCCCGCCGCCGACCGACCCGCCCTCGACCGCACCCGGGTTCAACAACCCGGGAGTCCGCACCCGGGGCGGCGGGGCCACCGCCTCGGCGGCGGCCGGCGCGGCCGGCACCGGGGCCGGCGGGGCCGGCGTCCCGGCCGAGGCCCGGGCGGTCGACACGTCGAACCCCGATCGGGTCATCGGCACCGGCACGCCCGCCAGCTGCACGGCGGCCGCTGTGGTCGAGGCCGTGGCGGCCGGCGGGATCATCACGTTCGACTGCGGGCCGTCCCCGGTCACGATCACGATGTCCGCCACCGCCAAGGTCCGCAACGACACCGGGCCGGAGATCGTGCTCGACGGCAAGGGACTCGTCACGCTGTCCGGCGGCGGCCAGCGCCGGATCCTCTACATGAACACCTGCGACGAGGCCCAGGTCTTCACAACCTCCCACTGCCAGGACCAGGACCACCCCCGGCTCACCGTGCAGAACCTGACCTTCGCGGACGGCGACTCGACTGGCGAGACCGTCGAGGGTGGCGGCGGGGGCGCCATCTTCGTGCGGGGCGGGCGCGTCAAGGTGGTCAACTCGCGCTTCTCCGGCAACACGTGCGACCCGACCGGGCCCGACCTGGGCGGGGCCGCGATCCGGGTGCTCAGCCAGTCCCGGGGGCTGCCGGTCTACATCTCCGACAGCACGTTCGAGGGGGGCTCGTGCTCCAACGGCGGGGCGCTG
>DASRJM010000180.1:0-38662 GCA_035649475.1 Acidimicrobiales bacterium | reverse complement strand
GCACCTACGGGGTGACGTCCGACCGCCTCGTGCGGGCGCAGATCGTGCTGGCCGACGGCCGCATCGTCGACTGCGACCAGGACCGAGACGCCGACCTGTTCTGGGCGCTGCGGGGGGCGGGTGCTGGAAACTTCGGTGTCGTCACCTCGCTGGACCTGCGCACGGTCCCGGCCCCGGAGGTGACGAACGTCCACGCGACCTGGCCCTCCCGCTTGGCCGCCGCCGTGGCCGAGGCCTGGCAGCGCTGGGCGCCGCACGGTCCGGACGAGCTCGCCGCCAGCCTGAAGGTGACCGCCACCGGCGAGGTCGACGGGCCGGCCTCCGTCGACCTCTACGCGGCGCTGCAGGCGACCGAGTCGGAGGCGGCGGAGCTGCTCGACGAGCTGGTCCGGCGAGTTGGTGCCGACCCCGTCTCGGCCTCGCTGCGCCTCATGTCCTTCCCGGAGACACGGCGGTTCTGGGCACAGCTCGGCCTCGCCGAAGATGCGGCCGCCGCGGGCCCGCCGCCGGAGGTGACCCAGCCACAGCACCTGTTCGCCAGGTCCGAATTCTTCCGGCGCCACCTGCCGGCGGAGGCGATCGCCGAGCTCGTGGCGACGTTCACCGGCGGCCGGACGCCCGGGGAATCCCGCGAGCTCGACTTCATGCCCTGGGGCGGGGCGTACAACCGGGTACCGGCCGACGCGACCGCCTTCGTCCACCGCGCCGAGCTGTTCCAGTTGAAGCACTCGGCCGTCGTCGACGCGCCGGGCACGCCGGTTGCTGCGGCGGCCGCTCACGACTGGGTCAACCGGTCCTGGGCGACGGTGCACCCGTGGGGTTCCGGGCGAGTGTTCCAGAACTTCGCCGATCCGGACCTCGAGAACTGGGCGGAGGCGTACTACGGCGCGAACCTGGACCGCCTCGTGCGCGTCAAGGCGCGCTACGACCCCGGGAACGTCTTCCGGTTCGGCCAGTCGCTGCGGGCTACTCCGGTGGTCCGTGAACGGCGAGGGCGGCGTTCGACCAGCTCGGATCCCCGGTGAGCTCGTCGCCGCACCAGGCGGGCGGCGTGAAGGCCTCCGCCTCCTCGCGGCTGGCGAACTCGATCTCCGCGACGATCAGCCCGGCCAGCGGCCCCGCGTAGACGTCGACCTCCGCGGTGTGCCCGTCAGCCGGCACCGGATAGCGCGTCTTGTCGATGCGGCGGCCGGGCGCGAGGGCCCACAGCTCGTCGAAGTCCGCGGCGCCGATCTCGACCTCGACCTCGGCGCGCTCGAGGCCGTGGCCGCCCTTGACGCCGAGCAGGAACGTGCCGCCCCGGTCGCGCACCCGGACCTCCACGTCCCCGTCGACCGCCAGGTAGGCCTGCCGCACGCGCGTCCCGTCCCGCAGCCCCGGTGGTGCGTCGTGGACGCGGAACTTCCGCTCGATCTCGGGCATGTGCTCAGGCGGGGTGGGCCTCCGACAGGACGTGCATCACGTCCTTCGAGTGCGTCATCGGGATCCGGCTGCCCTCCAGCTCGATGCGGGTGTCCGTCGCCCGGTCGATCAGCTCGAGCACCCGCACGTTGACCCGCTGGTGGACCGTGGCCGTGAGGCCCGCCCGGGGTGCCACGAACAGGACCTGGCCCGGCTCGTGGTGCCGCGGCTCCGCCGCACCGTAGACGGCCGACTCGGACACGCCGACCAGCAGGTGGGCGGGCAGGCCGCTCACCGCCTCGTTGGCCCGGCGGCCGGCGGCCATGCCGAGGCCCATCCCGATCCCGGACGCCAGCTCGCCCGCCGCTCCGCCGGCGTCCGACCCCACCATGCCGCCGGCGAACATCGAGCCGGACTCGCCCCGGGGCATGAACTGGCCCGCGACCAGGATCGTGTCCTGGATGCCGTGCGCGTCCAGGGCCGCTTGCACCTGCTCGACGAAGCGCTCCTCGGACATCGCCCGCAACGCTAGGGCCGGGTCGCCTGCGGCCGCTTCACCCACGGCGGGTGAGGCGACCGCAGCCGGTGATCTGTGCCATCGTCGGCGGGATGCGCTGGCCGGACGGGTTCATGTGGGGGACCGGCGCCTCCTCGACCCAGTGCGAGGGCGCCGCACCGGCGTCGGACTGGTGGGCCTGGGAGCGCGCGGGCCGGGCGCCCCGGTCCGACGACGGCAACGGCTTCGCGCGGCGCTACCACGAGGACTTCGGGCTGCTGGCCGAGCTGGGCCTGGTCCACCATCGGCTCTCGCTGGAGTGGGCCCGGCTCGAGCCCGAGCCCGGGGCCCACGACCCGGCCGCGGTGGAGCACTACCGGGCGGTGCTGGCGGCTGCCCGCGGCGCCGGGATCACGCCGTGGGTCAGCCTCCACCACTTCACGCTGCCCCGCTGGTTCGCCGCCGCCGGCGGGTTCCTCGTGCCGGCGAACCGCACGAGCGCGTGGGCCCGCCACGTCGACTTCGTCGCCGAGACGTTCGGCGACCTGGCCGGCGGGTGGCAACCGGTCAACGAGGCCAACTACTACGCCGGGCTCAGCTACGGCGGCCGGGGCTTCCCGCCGGGCCGCGACGACCGCGACGAGGTCGCGGCGGCCGGCGAGGCCATCCACCTGGCCAACGCCGAAGCTGCCGTGCGCCTGCGGGGCACGGGCGACCCGGTCTGCTCGATCTTCGGGCTGTCGCCGATCGTCGTCCAGGACGAGGACCCGGCCAGCATGGCGCGGGCCGAGCGCCTCGATGCCGCCCTGTGGCGGCCGGGGCTGGGCCTGTACCGCGACGGCGTCCTGCGCGTCCCGGGACGTGACCCGGTGGAGCGCCCGGACCTGGCCGGCGCCTTCGACATGATCGGCTTCTCGTACTACGCCACCCTCGGGGTCGCCCGCGGGCGCGGCGCCGTCCACCCGCCGGGCGCCCGGGTGTCCCCGCTCGGCTACGGCGTCCACCCCGACGGGGTCGGACGCGTGCTCGACCGGTTGCACGCCGAGCTGCCGGGCACGCCGCTGCTGGTGGCGGAGTTCGGCATCGGCACCGACGACGACGTGGAGCGGGCGTGGTACCTGGAGCGCGGCCTGGCGGTGGTCCACGACGCCCTCGACCGCGGCGTCGACGTCCGGGGCCTGTTCCACTGGACCGCGGTCGACAACTACGAGTGGCTCCACGGGTACGGCGTCGCCTTCGGGATCATCGACCGTGACCGCCGGGTCCGCCCCAGTGCCCGGGTCCTCGCCCGGGAGGCGCTCGGCTGATCGCTGGCGCCCGCGATGAGTTCGGCGGGGCCGGTGCCGTCTGGATGGCATCGAACGAAGGAGCCCCCGAGGGGCGACCCTGTCGTTCGGCCTGCCCCACACGACCCGACACGCCACGACCGCCACCCGGCTCGTGCTCGACCTGACCCACGTGGTGGCGGCCGCCGTCATCGTCCAGGCCATCGCCTACCGGCTCGGCCGCCCACGGGTCCCGGCCACCGCCGCATGACGCCCGGGGCTCCGGCCCGGGGCGTTCCGCTCTCGACGCATGCCCTGACCGGCCCGAACGCCCTTGTGCCAGGGTGGGGGCATGCGCATCGTCATCAACGAGTTCATCAGCCTCGACGGCGTGGTGCAGGCCCCGGGCGGCAAGGAGGAGGACCCCGACGGGGGGTTCCAGCACGGCGGCTGGTCGATGCCGTACTTCGATGTCGACGTCATGGGGTCGGCCATCGACGAGGCGTCCAAGCGCGTGGGCGCGCTGCTCCAAGGGCGTCGCACCTGGCAGGTGATGGCGGGTGCCTGGCCGAACCGGGCGGGCGACCCGTTCGCCGACTGGATGAACAGCGTCCAGAAGTACGTCGTGTCGGACACGCTCACCGAGGACGACACGGCCGCCTGGACGCCGACCACGATCATCCGGGGCGGCGACCTGGCGCAGGACATCTCGGCCCTACGCGAGCAGGAGGGCGGCGACCTCAGCGTCATGGGCAGCGCCTCGCTAGTGCGGGCTCTGCTGGCCGCCGACCTCGTCGACGAGTTGAACCTCATGATCGAGCCGGTGACCCTGGGCGGCGGCAAGACGATCTTCCCCGAGGACGGTCAGCTCCGCGGCTTCCAGCTCGCGTCGGTGACGCCCGCCACCACGGGCGTCCTGGTCGCCCGCTACGAGCGGGCGAACTGATCGACGGCCGCCTCCGTCAGCCGACGAAGGCGGCGAGCGCACCTCCCAGCAGCAGCCCGGCGCCGAGCCCGGCGGTGACGTCGAGAGGGTTGTGGGCGCCGACGTAGACGCGCCCGAACATCACTGTGGCGGTGAGGAGGAAGGGGAGCCACGCCCACGCGGCCGGTAGGACCGGCGCGACGACGCCCCCGATGGCGGCCACGAGGATCACGTGGCCGGACGGGAAGCTGGGCCCGCTCTTCGGCACGTCCCGTCCTCGCAGGATGGCGCCGTCCTGGCTCGTCCCCGGCCGCTCCCGTACCGCCAGGTAGGCGCTCACCTCGTGGCGGACCACCCGCTCCGTCACGAGCTTCAGCACCATCGCCAGGACCACGCCCACCGCGACGGCCCAGTCGCCCACCACCCAGGCGGTGACCAGCCCGAGGAGCGTGCCGACGGCGAGGTTGCCGAGCTGCATGGGCGGCCACAGGAGGGGGAACAGGGCGTCGGGGAGGCCGTTGATCGCGTGGAACACGCGGGCCTCCCAGGTCGGGATGTCGTCGCGCCGGGCCGCCGCGATCGACGCCGCCGCCACCGCCAGCCCGACCCCCGAGACGGCGAACCACGCGGGGGTCATGGCGGGGAGTATCGCTCAGATACGCGCCCTGCGAGTCCGAGCGGATCTCATCCGGCCTCACCGGCGGCGCCGAATAGGTTGCATCGGAGCGCTTGTTGCGACTCCGTTGCACCAAGGACCGGCTCGCAGTACGGTCAGTCGGCTGAGGCTCCAGGGGGCTCCATGCACGTTCCGGACGGGTTCTTCAATGCGGCCACCTCCGTGGGCGCCGGGATGGTGTCCGCCGGCACCCTCGCCGTCGGCCTCAAGAAGGCCGCGGCCCAGCTGACCGAGCGGCTCGTCCCGCTGGCCGGGCTGGTGGCCGCCTTCGTCTTCGTGCTCCAGATGCTCAACTTCCCGGTCGCCAGCGGGACCAGCGGCCACCTCCTCGGAGGTGCGCTGGCCGCCGTGCTGGTCGGCCCGTGGATCGGATGCGTCTGCATCGCCGTGGTGCTGCTCGTGCAGGGCCTGCTGTTCGCCGACGGCGGCCTCACCGCCTACGGACTGAACGTCCTGCTCATCGCCGTCATCCCGACGTTCGTGGGCTGGGGCGTGTTCCGGGCGGCCCGCGCGATGCTGCCCGCCACGCGGCGGTCGGTCGTCGTGTCGTCGGGCCTCGCCGCCCTCGTGTCCGTACCGGTGGCGGCCGCGGCCTTCGCGGTGCTGTTCACCATCGGCGGGTCGGTCGACCTCTCGTTCGGCTCTGTGCTGGCCGCGATGCTCGGCGTGCACGTGCTGATCGGGATTGGCGAGGCGGTGATCACCGCCGCGGTCGTGAGCGCGGTCGTCGCCACCCGGGCCGACGTGGTCTACGGGGCCCGGGACCTCGTGCCGTCGCCCGTCCTGTCGACCGCCGAGACCGAGGGTGCCGAGGAGATGGCGGCGTGAGCAGGAACCTGCGCCTCTTCCTCCTGGCCGGCCTGCTGATCGGGCTCGGTCTCGCCGTGCTCGTGAGCCCGTTCGCCAGCAGCCAGCCCGACGGGCTGGAGAAGGTGGCGGCCGAGGAGGGCTTCGACGACGCCGCCGAGAACCACGACCTCGCCGACGGCGCGCTGGCCGACTACGGCGTCGAGGGCGTCGACGACGCCCGGGTCGGGACGGCGATGGCCGGCATGATCGGGATGCTCGTCACCTTCGGCGCCGGGCTCGCGCTGTTCGGCCTCGTGCGGGCCCTCCGCGGGCGCCCCCGGGCGCCGACCGCACCCCAGGCGTCGTCGTGAGCGGCGGGGCGGGCCACCGCCATCTCCTGTTCGTCCACGGCGAGTCGCGGGTCCACCACCTCCGGCCCCAGTGCAAGGTCCTGGCGGCGGTGCTGTTCGTCCTGGCCGTCGTGGCCACGCCCCGTGAGGCGGTGGTGGCCTATGCCAGCTACGCCGCCGTCCTCGGGCTTGTCGCCCGCCACGCCGGGCTGCCGCTCGGGTTCGTGGCCCGCCGCCTCACGATCGAGCTGCCGTTCGTGGCCTTCGCCCTGTTCCTGCCGCTGCTCGGCGGCGGCGACCGGGTCGACGTGCTGGGCGTGGCCCTGTCGGTCGACGGGCTGTGGGCCGCCTGGAACATCCTGGTCAAGGGCACCCTCGGCGTGGCCACCTCCGTGATCCTGGTGGCGACCACGCCGGTGCCGGACATCCTGCTCGGCCTCGACCGCCTGCGGGTCCCGCGGGTGCTGACGGCGGTGGCGGGCTTCATGGTCCGCTACGCCGAGGTCATCTCCGAGGAGGCGCGGCGCATGCGGATCGCCCGCGAGTCCCGGGGCTACGACCCCCGCTGGCTGTGGCAGGCCCGGGCCCTGGCGGCGTCCGCCGGCACGCTGTTCCTGCGGTCCTACGAGCGGGGCGAGCGGGTCTACCTGGCGATGGTGTCGCGGGGCTACGCCGGCGCCATGCCCGCGCTGGAGGGCCAGGCGGCCACCCGGACCGAGTGGATCACGGCACTGGCGCTGCCGGTGGCCGGCGCGGCGATCGCGTCGACGGCATGGCTGCTGCGGACCTGACCGCCCCCGCCCTCGAAGTGCGGGGCCTGGCCTTCGTCTACCCGGACGGGCGCCAGGCGTTGTTCGGCTGCAACCTGACGGTGGCGCGGGGCGAGCGGCTGGCGATCCTCGGGCCCAACGGGGCGGGCAAGACGACGCTCGTGCTCCACCTCAACGGCGTCCTCGCCGCGGGCGCCGGCGAGGTCGTGGTCGGCGGGTTGGCCGTGGACAAGGAGAGCCTGCGGGAGGTCCGGCGGCGGGTCGGCATCGTGTTCCAGGATCCCGACGACCAGCTGTTCATGACCACGGTCGCCGAGGACGTCGCCTTCGGCCCCGCCAACCTGGGCCTGCGGGGCGAGGACCTGGCCAGCCGGGTCAAGGCCGCGCTCACCGCCGTCGGCATGGAGGACTTCGGCGACCGGGCGCCCCACCACCTCAGCTTCGGCGAGCGCCGCCGGGTGGCGATCGCCACCGTGCTGGCCATGGAGCCCGAGATCCTGGTCCTCGACGAGCCGTCGTCCAACCTCGATCCCGCGGCCCGCGACGAGCTGGCGGGGATCGTCCAGTCCCTCGACCTGACCGTCCTCATGGTCACCCACGACCTGCCCTACGCCCTGCAGCTGTGCCCCCGCTCGGCGGTCATGAACGGCGGCGTCATCGTGGCCGAGGGCCCGACCCGGGACCTGCTGGCCGACGCCGAGCTGATGCGCGCCAACCGCCTGTCGCTGCCCTACGGCTTCGACCCCGCCCGCACCTGACCCGCGTGGGCCCCGGCCCGGGCGCCGGCGCGCCAGCGGCCGGGCGACGTGCCGTGGTGGCGCTTGAACGCGGCGGCGAAGGCGAACTCGGAGCGGTAACCGACCGACGCGGCCACGGCTGCGAGGCCGTCGGCGCCCTCGCGGAGCCGCTCGCGGGCCAGCGCCATCCGCCAGTCCGTGAGGTAGGCCAGCGGGGCCGCGCCCAGCAGCTCCCGGAACCGGCGAGCGAACGCTCCCCGGGACAGCGACGCCTCGGCCGCCAGCGACGCCACGGTCCACGGCGCCGCCGGGTCGGCGTGGAGCGCCCGCAGCGCGGCGCCGACCGATGGGTCGCCCGCGGCCCGGAACCACGGCGGCGCCGCCGGCCCGGCGTCGGCGAAGTGCTGGCGCAGGACCTGGACCAGCGCGACGTCCAGCAGCCGGTCGAGCAGGGCCTGCTGGCCCGGCGCGTCGGCGAGCACCTCCCGGCCCAGCAAGTCCGTCGTGGACCGCAGCCCGCTGCCGGCCGGGGCCCGCACGACCAGCGACTCGGGCAGCTCGGCCAGCAGGGCGCCGCACAGGTCGCCCTCGAACAGGTAGGCCCCACAGAAGAACACGGCCGCCGGCGCGGCCGCCGGGTCGCCGACGGCGTAGTGGCGGGACGAGCCGGGCTCCGGGCCGGCGGCCAGCACGTCGATCAGCGACTCGGACGCGGCGTCGGCCGGCGTCACGAGCCCGTGCGCCGAGGCGCCGCGCACCACCGCGACGTCGCCTGGCACCACCCGCTGGGCGGTGGTGCCGCCGTCGAGGCGGAGGTGGGCCTCGCCCTCGACCATCACGTGGACGGCCAGGCCCGGCCCCGGCGGGAACCACATGCCCCCCGGGCCGCGGACGGTGGAGTACGCGAAACCCGCACCACGCGCCCGGGAGCGCAGCAGCAGATCAGTGAGGACGTCCACGACTGAAGACGATCGCGCATGGATCAGCGAGGATCAAGCATGGATCGTGCTCACAGATGGGAGTTGAGTGACTGTATGCGCAACGACACCATCCTCATCGTCGGCGGCACCGGCAAGACCGGGCGCCGCATCGCCGCCCGCCTGCGGGAGCGGGGCGTCCCGGTCCGCACCGCCGCCCGCCACCACGCCGACGTGGCGTTCGACTGGCACGGCCCCGCCACCCACGACGCCGCGCTCGCCGGCGTGTCCGCCGTCTATCTCGTCCCCCCGGCCCAGCGCCTCGACTACGCACCGGCGGTGGCGGCGTTCCTCGACCGGGCCCAGGCCGCGGGCGTCCGCCACGTCACCTCCCTCAGCGCCCGGGGGGTGGACGAGCTACCCCCGGAGACGACCCCCCGCGCCGTCGAGCTCGACCTCGGGCGCCGGCCGGGCCTGACCCACGCCGTGCTCCGGCCGGCGTGGTTCATGCAGAACTTCGACGAGCCGCTGTTCCTGCCGACCGGCGGGACGCTGGCGGCCCCGACCGGCGTCGGCGCCGAGGCGTTCGTCCACGCCGACGACATCGCCGAGGTGGCCGTGGCCACGCTGCTGGCCCCGGCCGACCACGACGGCACCGGCTACACGCTGACCGGCCCGGAGGCCCTCACCTTCGGCGACGTCGCCGACCGCATCGCCAAGGCGTCCGGCCGGCCGGTCGTCCACGACGACGTGGCGACCGGGGCGTGGGTGGACCGCCAGCGCTCGGCGGGCGTGCCCGACGACTACGCCCAGCTGCTGGGCAGACTGCTGGCCGTCGTGCGGGACGGCGGCGGCGCCACCCCTGCCGACGACGTCGAGCGGGTCACCGGCCATGCGCCCCGCCGCTTCGACGACTACGCCGCCGAGGAGGAGCCCCTCGCCGCCTGGTCCGGGATCTAGGGTGACGCCGTGTCGGGTCTGGGCGACGTGCTCGAGCTGATCTTCGCCCGGCCCGACACCTGGGTTCCCGTCCACGCGGTGGCCCGCGAGTGGCAGGAGCGCGAGGTCGCGAAGCAGGTGGGCGAGCGGTTCTACGACAGCCTTCCGGACCAACCGCTGCCGATGGTGGTCAAGGCGATGACCATCCCCGCCTTCGCCGTCGCCGCGGTGTGGGACGTCGGCCGGCGGGTCCGTCGACGGGGCGCGACCCCCACTGCCCCGGAGGAGTCGGAGCTCAGCGTGTGGCTCGATGCCGCCGGCCGGGCCCGGGTGGAGCGGATCTGGGCCGGGGGCGCCGAACGCCGGGTGTCGGTCGTGCGGATCGCGGGCAACGAGCTGCCGCGGGCGGACTGGTCCACCCCTCCGTATCCGGTGCCCGACGGCGGAGATGTCGAGCGACTGTTCGCCCACCGCCACCTGCGGGAGATCCTGTCCGAGCTCACCTTGCAGCACGTCGGAGACGGCGAGGTCGCCGGCCGGGGGGTCGTGGTGGTCCGGGCCGAGCGCCGGGGGCCGCACGGGCTGTGGCCGCATTGGCTGCCGTATGGAGCCGACGAGTACGAGCTCCGCCTCGACCGGGAGCACGGGCACCTGCTCGGGTTCGTCGCCCGGGCGGGCGGGGCCGAGTACGCCGGCCTGGCCGTCACCGCCATCACCTACGGCGTCGAGATCGACCCGGGGGTGCTGGGCGAGCCGTAACGGCCCGGGCGGCTCGCCCACGCCACCATGGCCGCCAGGACCAGGTGCAGCGGGGCCGACACGCTCTCCGAGAGCGGGTCGCCGTTCACGACGTGGGTCAGCGTGGCGCCGACCAGGATGACCACCAGCAGGGCGGCGCCCAGGAACCGGCGACGGGGCGACAGCAGCAGCGCGCCGCCGACCAGCTCGCCGGCGCCGACCACCAGGCGGAACCAGGACGGGTAGCCCCAGTCCACGAACCGTTCGCCCATGGACGGGGCGGTCAGCTTGATCAGGCCGCCGACGACGAACTCGACGGCGAGGACCCACGACAGGCCGGTCAGCAGGCGCCCTCGCCAGCGGGCCGGTGCGGCCGGGACGGGGTTCGCCGGCGGATTCGTGATCGCCGGGATTGCGGGGGTGGCGGGCATGGCATCTTCTCCTCGTGAGTCGCCGCCGGTGGGCGGCGCCACCAACGAGTCGCAACAGGGGGACCGGTTTCGACACCGGCCGCGGATTTTCAGCACGGAGGAACCGGAGGTGACCACGCCCAGGGAGATAGATTCGCTGCGCGTGCAAAAGTCTCCCCAGGCCGACGACAAGCGGGCGGCCGACCGGCTCCGCGACATCGAGGCGGTGACCGACTCCGGTCTGGCGCACCTCGGCGTCGAGCAGCTGCTCGTCGAGCTGCTCGATCGCGTCCGGGACGTGCTCGGGGCCGACACCGCCGCGGTGCTGCTCCTCGACGAGCCCAACGGCCAGCTGGTGGCGACCGCAGCCCGGGGGATCGAGGCCGAGGTCTACCAGGGCGTCCGGGTCCCGCTCGGAGCGGGGTTCGCCGGGCGCGTCGCCGCCGATCGCCGGCCGGTCGTGATCGACGACATCGAGGACGCCGACGTCGTCAACCCGGTGCTCCGGGAGCGGAGCATCTGCTCGTTGCTGGGCGTACCCCTCTTGGCCGGCGGCCGCCTGCTGGGCGTCCTCCACGTCGGGACGACCACGCGGCGCCATTTCGACGAGTCGGACATCGACCTCCTGCGCGTCGTGGCCGACCGGGTGGCGCTCGCCACCCAGACCACGCTGTCCGAGGCGGAGCGCACCGCGTCGGTCGTGCTCCAGCGCAGCCTGCTGCCCCAGCGCCTGCCCCAGATCCCGGGGCTCGAGACCGCGTTCCGCTACGTCGCCGGCGCCGGGGATGGGGGGACCGTCGGCGGCGACTGGTACGACCTGTTCGTCCTGCCCGGGGGCTGGGTGTGCGCCACGGTCGGCGACGTGGTCGGCCGCGGGCTCAAGGCCGCGACCGTCATGGGTCGGCTGCGCACGTCGCTGCGGTCCCACGCGATGGTGGCGAGCCGGGATCCCGGCGCGGTCCTCGACCTGGTCGACCGCCAGCTCCGTCACTTCGAGCCGGGCGAGATGGCCACCGCGGTCGTCGGGCTCATCGAGCCGTCGTTCGACCGTGTCCACCTGTCGGTGGCCGGCCACCCCGCGCCGGTGCTGGCCACGACCGGTGTGCCAGGCTGCCTGATCGAGGCGGCGGTCGACCCGCCCCTCGGCATCGCCAGCCCGATGCGCCGCCAGACCACGACCGTTGACCTGCCGCCCGGATCCGTCCTGTGCTTCTACTCCGACGGCCTGGTCGAGCGCCGCGACGAGCCGCTCGGCGCCCGGCTCGATCGGCTCGCCGCGAGCGTGTCCACCGCGCCGCCCGAGCAGGTGTGCATCAGCATCACCGGGCGCATGGTGGGCCTCGATCCGTCCCCCGACGACGTGGCGCTGCTCGTCCTGCGCCGCAAGTCCAGCCACCTGGCACCGCTCGAGCTGTCCCGCCCGGCGGTGGCATCGTCGCTGGGGGAGATCCGGGCGGCGGTGCGGCGCTGGCTGGCCGAGATCGACGCCAGCCCGGCCGACGTGACCGACCTGCTGCTGGCGGTGGGGGAGTCGACCAGCAACGTGGTCGAGCACGCCTACGGGCCGGGCGGTGGGTCGCTGTCGGTCCGGCTCGAGCTCCTGCCTCCGGAGGTGGTGGTGACCGTGACGGACTCCGGCCAGTGGCGGCCGCCCCGAGGGACGAACCGGGGCCGCGGGTCGCACATCATGGCGGCGGTGGGCAACGTGGCGGTCGAACGGCGGCCGGAGGGCACCGAGGTCGTGATCCGGCGGCGGATCGGCACCGTGGCGGGCCTCTCATGACGGGTGCCCGGGTCGACGCTCACACCGAGGAGGGCGACGTCCGCTTCGTGCTGTCCGGCGAGATCGACCTCGCGAACGCCGCCACGGTCGAGGAGCAGTTGGCCGCCGCCGTCACCAACCACACCGTGCGGGTGCGGCTCGACCTCAGCGCGGTCACCTACCTCGACAGCGCCGGGCTGCGGGTCCTGTTCCACCTGGTGGACCGGCTGTCCACGCTGCAGATCGCGGCCACCCTGGTGGCGCCGCTCAGCAGCCCGTCGCGCCGCGCGATCGATCTGTCGGGTCTGGCGCTGCTCGTGCCGCTGGACCCGCCCGCGCCCGCTGGGCGGGGCGCGGGTCAGGCATCCGGCGGCCGGTAGGCCGCCCACCGCCCGTTTGTGGCACGGTTGGCCCCGTGCACCTCGCCCAGCTCAACCTCGGGCGGCTGCGGGCGCCGCTGGAGGACCCCGCGATCGCCGACTTCCGCGACAACCTCGCGCCGATCAACGCCCTGGCCGAGGCCAGCCCCGGCTTCGTGTGGCGGCTTCAGGACGAGGCCGGCGACGCGACCGGCATCAAGCTCTTCGACGACGACCTCCAGATCATCAACCTGACCGTGTGGGAGTCGGCGGAGGCGCTGGCCGACTTCACCTACCGAAGCGGCCACGTCGAGTTCCTCCGGCGACGGCGGGAGTTCTTCGAAGCCGCCACCCAGCCGATCGTGTGCCTGTGGTGGATCCCCGAGGGGACGATCCCGACCCCCCAGGAGGCCCTGGCCCGGCTCGAGCACCTCCGCGCCCACGGCCCCACCCCTACTGCGTTCACGTTCCGGCACCGTTTCGATCCGGGCGACGTCGAGGCCCGGGCCGGTGACCAGCGGGACGCCTGCCCCGCCTGAGCGGGTGGCCCGCCTCGCCGCCGAGCGGGGTCTCGGGGATCTGGTGGCGGCGCGCCGCGACCCCGACCCGCTCGTGCCGCTGGCGGTCACCGCCGCGCTCGTCGTGCTGGCCGGGATCCTGGTGGCGATCGGCGGCGCCGCCGACGTGGGCGGCCTCGTGGCGGCGGGAGTCGTCGGCGGGCTGGTGGGGCTGGTCGCGAGCGGCCTCCAGCTACGCGACCTGGCCGCCTGGTCCGCCGAGTACCTGTACTCAGGCGGCGTCGTCCGCCAGCGGCGCCGGTCGGTGCGGGCGCTTCCCTGGACCGAGGCGCGGGAGGTCGTCGTGTGGATCGGCGACCTGGTCCTGCCCGGCCAGGTGCTGGCGTACTACCTGGTCGACCGGTCGGGGCACCGCACACGGGTCGAGGCGCTGCCCGCCCGGGACTCGCTGGGCGCGCTGGTGGTGGACGCCGCCCGGGAGCGGGGCGTCACGGTGACCGAGACGACCGACTGCCCGGAGGCGCTGTGGTCCCTGTGACCCGGGCCGGCCCCGGGCCGGCTACGTGTCCGGCAGGTCGAGCGCCCGCAGCCGCTCCCGCGCCACGTCGAACTCGCCCCGGTAGTACGGCTCGGTGAACGTGGCCATGCGGGCCAGGTTCTCGGCGGGCCCGGCCAGGCGGGCCATGCCGGCCAGCACCTCCCGGCGCACCTCGTCGAAGCCCTCGGGCAGCGGTGGCCGCATGGCGTCCCGGTCCGGCAGGGGCGGGAATGGGGCCGCCGGCTGGTCCTGGTACCAGTACGCGACCGAGGCGTAGTCGTTGGCGAAGTTGTTGGCGTGGCCGTGCTCGATCGTCCAGCGCAGCGACTCGTCGAAGCGGATCGGATCCGCCACGTACCAGCGGTACATGCCGACCAGCCCCCGGTAGTCGGGGCTCTCGACCAGGTGGAAGCCGGAGTAGGGGCCGGCGTACTCCCGCAGCACGCAGGCCCCGGCCCCGAAGACCTCCTCGTGGCCGGTGCCGTGGATCCGGGGCGGCCAGGCGTCGCCGTCGACGAACACCATGTCGTCGCCCTCGCCGTACCAGCCGCCGGCGACGTTTCCGACCTCCAGCACCAGCCCGACCATCTGGCCGCGGCCACGGGCGTCGAGTGCCACGTAGTTCTCGGCGCCGTCGGTGTTGGTGCCGCGGTGGAGCTGGGTGTCGCGGGGCTCCATGGCCGGCACGGTCGGCCGCTCCTGCCGGTACTGGGCATGGAAGCGCAGGATGTCGCCGGGCGGCGGGGCGTCGAAGGTCTCGTACTCGACGTGGAACCAGACCATGCCGAGCGGCCCGCCCAGGAACGCGTCAGCCCGGTTCTCCAGCTCGATGCGCGCGCCCTCGGCGAACGGCATCGGGAAGTAGGCGTTCATCCCCGGCGAGGCTCCCATGCCGGGGTTCACGGCGGTGAAGACGCTGCGGTACTCGCGGACGCGGCCGTGGGTGACCCCGAAGAAGTCGCCGAGCGGCACCTCGACCGCCGGCCGGTCGTGCCCGTCCCACCAGCAGCGCAGGATGCCGTCGCGATGGTCGGTGAGCTCGTGAGCCGCCAGCGCCACGTAGATGCGGGTGACACAGCCGGGCCCGTCGTGCGCCAGAAGGGTGGCGGTCTCGCCGGGGGCGATGCGGACGTAGTCGTCGTTGCCGCCGCTGCGGTCGAACGAGGACGCCCGCCGGGTCCCCGAGCGCGGGGCTCGAAACAGCGAGCGGAGCGGGTGGTCGTCGAGCGGGTGCGCCACGGCCGTCATCCTGGCAGGGCGAGGACCACCAGGCGGAGGGTAACGTCGTTGGGGACCGGGCCGCCGGCGAGGCGGGCCGTGATCCTGGCGACGCCTTCGTCGAACTCGTCGTCGGTGTAGTGGCGCAGGGCCGAGTCCTTGTGGCGGACCGACCGGACCCGCTCCTCCCACGAGTCGGGGTCGAGCCGCCACGGCTCGGCGACGTCGTGGGCGCCGGCCGGCGCGAAGCCGGCCCGCTCGAACGTCGCCAGCACGTCGGCCGTGGAGGGAAACGTGGCGGCCACCCGCTCGTGGCCCGGGAACAGCCGGTAGGCCCCGGTGATCTGCACGTCGGACAGGAACCCCCGCAACAGCACGACGCCGCCCGGCCGCAGTACGCGGGCCAGCTCGGTCGCCGCCCGGTCCCGGTCGTCGAGCTGGTGGACGACGGTCGAGAGCCAGGCCCAGTCCACGCAGGCGGCCCGCAGGGGCAGTGCCTCGCCCCAGCCCGCGGCGTACGGGTGGCGGGCCGCGGTCCCGGCGGCCACAGCCTCGGCTCGCATCGCGGCCTGTGGCTCGACCGCCACGACGGGCGCCCCCGACCATCGGGCCAGCGCGCCCAGGAAGCCGCCCGGGCCGGCCCCGAGGTCGAGCACCCGGCGGGCCGGCGGCAGCCCGGCGGCGGCCATCGTCGCGTCCCACCGGGCCATGACCTCGGGCGGCAGCGTGCGGGCCGCCCGGTAGGCCGCGGCCGCGCCCGAATAGTCGATGCGGGTCATCTCCCCACCCTGCCACGGCACAATGGGGGCATGACCGCCGCCCCTGCTGGCGCCCTGTCGCCGATTTTCGTCTACGACGGCGACTGCGCGTTCTGCACGACCTGCGCCCGGTTCATCGAGCGGCGCATTCCCACGTCGGCCGAGGTGTCGCCCTGGCAGTTCGCCGACCTCGACGCGCTGGGCGTGACGCAGGATCAGGCCGAGGAGGCGGTGCTGTGGATCGCGGACGGCGAGCCCGTGGCCGCCGGGCCCGAGGCGATCGCTCGCCTGCTCGTCGACGGCGGGTCGTACTGGCGGCCGTTCGGGTGGGTCCTCGGCCTGCGTCCGGTCACCTGGCTGGCCTGGCCCGTGTACCGCTGGGTCGCCCGCAACCGGCACCGCCTACCGGGCGGGACCGCGGCCTGCTCGCTGCCGCAGGCCGAACGGGACAAGCTCGACACCTCGCGTTCTGGCTGACGTCCGGACAGGCGGTTGTCATCCGCCGGCGCCGGGGCGTAGTGTCGGGTGTACCGGGCGAGGGGCCCGTGACCGAGCGGGCGGTCGTGGGGGAGAGCATGAGACGCATCGTCGCCGCCATCGTCGTGGCACTGCTGCTGGCGCCGGCCGCGGGGGCCGGCGCCGCACCGGGGGAGGGGCCCGGGGCCGCGCCGCCGATCAGGCCGCTGATCTTCGTGCACGGGGGCGCCGGGTCCGGAGCCCAGTTCGAGACCCAGGCCATGCGGTTCACCAGCAACGGCTACCCGCAGGACCGCCTCGCGGTCCACGAGTACGACTCGACGTTCGGGATCAACACCATGGACCAGGTGTGGGCCGGCCTCGACGCGCTGATCGCCGCCGAGTTGGCCGAGTCGGGTGCCGACCAGGTCGACCTCGCCGGCCACTCGCTCGGCACCGCGGTGCTCCAGGGCTACCTCACCAGCAGCGCCGAGCGGGCCGCCCGCGTGGCGCACTACGTCAACATCGACGGGCGCACCGGGACCGCGCCGCCCGGCGGGGTCCCGACGCTGGCCGTGTGGGGCGAGGGCAATCCCGCCCGCCAGATCGTGGGGGCCGAGAACTACTACGCGCCCGACCAGTCGCACGTGCAGGTGGCGACGTCCGCCGAGACCTTCGGCCAGATGTACCGGTTCCTCACGGGCGAGGAGCCGGCCACGACCGACGTCGTCCCCGAGCGGCCCGGCCGGGTCCGCATCTCCGGTGAGGCCAACCTGTTCCCGTCCAACGTCGGTGCGGTCGGGATCACCGTGGACATCTGGCGGGTCAAGGCGAGCACCGGCGAGCGCCGGGGCGACGCCCCCAAGGCCACGTTCACCGTGGCGGCCGACGGATCGTGGGGCCCGGTGGCCGTCAACGGCAACCAGTACTACGAGATCGCCCTCAGCCGGGGTGACGGGTCAGCCCACCACTTCTACTTCCAACCGTTCCTGCGCAGCGACCACTTCGTGCGGCTGCTGACCTCTGAGCCGGGCACCGGGATCGACCTGCTCCGGGACCAGAGCGACCACCACACCAGCCTCACGGTCAGCCGCTACAAGGAGTGGTGGGGCGACCAGGCCGCCGGCAACGACGTGCTGGAGATCGCCGGCACCAACGTCGTGACGCCGGTGATCGCGCCCCGGACAAAGCGGGTCAACGCGCTGTTCGCGTTCGACGACGGCGTCGACGGCATCACCAACCTGGCGGCGCCGATCCCCGAGCTGTTCGCCCTGCCGTTCATCAGCGGCGCCGACCTGGTCATCCCGGCCACACTGCCACCGGACACCGCCGTCCCGCTGCGGATGGTGGCCCGCGACGGCGGAGGCGGCGACCACGTGATCAACGTCCGCAACTGGCCGTCGGACAACCACCACATCAGCGTCCAGTTCCGCGACTTCGAGCAGGCCGACGACACCTGGCCGTACTCGGGCTGACTCCCGGCTGAACATCTGACCTGCGGTTCTCCGGCCGGTGGTTGCCGCCGGCCGGCGCCCCTGGTTGAATTTGTTGACGCCCCGGAGGGAGAGGGAGCCCGCGGCACCCCAGCGTGCCGGCCCCGGGACAACCGCCGCACATGGAAACAACATCACCAAACGACACCACCACGGTGCCGTGCTCCGGGCCGCCGAGCCACGTGCACGCGGACATGCCGTGCACGCCCCGCTCGGTGCTCCTGCCCCGGCGCAACCTGCTGTTCCTACTGGGGGCCCTGCTCACCACGCTTGCGGCCGCCGCCGCGCTGCGGGGTGGCGAGGTGCTGCTGCTGTGGGACGAGCCGATCCAGCGCGCCGTCGAGGCCCGCCGCAACCCGACGCTCGACGAGGTGTTCCTGGGCCTGTCCCGGCTCGGGTCGACCGTCCCCGTGATGGTGCTGGGGACGTCGATCGGCTTGCTCACCTGGCGGCGCTGCAGGGCGGTCGGGATCGCGGTGCTGGTGGCCACGTTCAGCCGGCCGCTGCTGGAGTCGGCGATCAAGCTGCTGGTCAACCGCGACCGCCCCGACTTCGAGCGCATGGTCCCGGGCGTGGGCTACTCGTTCCCGAGCGGCCACGTGATGGCCGCTGTGGCGCTGTGGGGGCTCGTGCCCCTGGTCGTGTCGCTGTACACCCACCGCCGATGGGTGTGGTGGCTCTCGGTGGTGGTGTCGTGGGGCCTGATCCTGGGCATCGCCGCCAGTCGGGTGTACCTCGGCGTCCACTGGTTCACGGACGTGTCGGCCGGCTTCATCGTCGGCACGTTCTTCCTGCTGGGCGTGGACACGCTCGTGGTTCGCCAGCACGCGCGCTACCCGTGCTCGGCCACCTCCAACACCACGGTCAACGGCAGGTGGTCCGACAGGCGGGCGAACGCGGAGAACCCGGGGTCGCCGGGGGACGGCAGCGACACATCCACGACCTCGATCCCGGCCGAGACCCACACGTAGTCGATCCGCCGGGACGGCGGCCTGGTCGTGCCGGGCTCCCAGCCGCGCCAGTTGGTGAAGCCGCCCTCGGGGTCGCCGCCGGACGCCAGCCACGCGTCCCGCAGGCCGGCCGCCGCCAGGGCCTCGGACACCGTGCCGCCCGGCCGCTCGTTCAGGTCGCCAGCGACGACCACCTCCCCGACGTGGGTCACGACGTCGCGGAGCGCGGCCGCCACTTCGAGCCGGCGGCGGCCGGCCGAGGCCGCGGTGTCGGTGCTCAGGTGCAGGTCGACCAGGAGCGGGCCCCCGTCGACGGTGCCGCCCACCAGGATGCGGCGGCGCCAGCTCCACAGCCGCCAGCGGTAGGTCAGGGCCCGGCCCCGGGCCCGCACCGGCCGGGTCAGGCCGATGACCGCCATGCCCTCGGGCCAGGTCCGCACCGGCCAGTGCTTGAACGACCAGCGCCGGGTCCTGGCCGCGAGCGCCCGGGCGATGCGGCGGGCCTGGAAGTACTGGACCTCCTGGAGCGCCATCACGTCGGCGCCGACCGCCCGGGCGTGGGCGGCGACGGCCGCGGTGTCGACGCCCGCGCTGCCCTTCAGGTTCCAGGTCAGCACGGCCAGGCGCACGCGGGCGGACCTTAGCGGCCTAGAACTGTGGCGATGGGGACCGGTGAGGCGCCCGCCGGCGGAGACACCGCCGCCGAGGCCGCGGACGCGGCGGAGCTGCGGGCGGCCCTGGTGGCGCGGCTGCGGGCGGCGGGGCGGCTGCACGACGAGCGGGTCGCGAACGCCTTCGCCACGGTGCCCCGGGAGCTGTTCCTCGCGGGCCACGTCCGCCGCCACGGGCTGGCGGCCGTGTACGAGGACGAGGCCATCATCACGCGGCAGGCGGAGGACGGGACGGCCACGTCGTCGTCGTCGCAGCCGTCGATCATGGCGGTGATGCTGGAGATGCTGGCGCTCCGGCCAGGTGCCCGGGTCCTGGAGATCGGGGCCGGCACGGGCTACAACGCCGCGCTTCTGGCCCACCTGGTCGGGGCGTCGGGCGCGGTGACGTCGGTCGAGCTCGACCCCGACACCGCCGCCGGCGCCCGCCGGACCTTGCGCTCGGCGGGGTCGCCGGTCGAGGTGGTGGTGGGCGACGGCCACGGCGGCTGGCCGGCCGCGGCTCCGGTCGACGCCATGGTGGCCACCGCCAGCGTCAACGCGATCCCGCGTGCCTGGCACGAGCAGCTGGCGCCCGGGGGTGTGCTGGTGGTGCCGCTGCAGCTGGCTCGGGGGATGCTCTTCCCGCAGGCGGTGGTGGCGCTGCGCAAGGTCCGCCAGGGCTTCGACCCGGTGGCGTCGTCGCCTGGCGGGTTCATGCGCCTGCGGTCCGACGTCGCCGCGCCCCGGGACGCGGTCGTCGCGGCCCACGAGGAGGCGGGCGACGACCCGGTCGAGCGGATCCGGTTCACCGGCCCGGCCCTGCCCGGCCTCGACCGCCTGGCCCGCCGCCGGCTGCTGGTCACGGCGCTGGGCTTCTCCCGCGCGGAGCCGCTCCCGGTGCGCTGGCCGGCGGCGGGGGACCTGCTCACCTACGCCACCTTGGCGCTGCCGGAGGAGCGCCTCCTCGTGGTCGAGCGCCCGCCGGGACCCCAGGCCCTCGGCGTGCTCGACGCGGCGGACGGCAGCCTGGCCCTGCTCGCGGTCGCCAAGGAGGGCCTCCGCCTGGAGTCCTTCGGTCGCACCGGCGCGGAGAACGCCCTCCGCTCGGCGGTCGACCGCTGGGACCTGGCGGGCCGCCCGAGCGTCGCGTCCGCCCGGGTGGCGGTCCGCTACGGCGTGGCCCGCCCCCACAGCTGGCGCTCGACCCGCCGAGGCGACCAGTGGATCGGCCTGGACTGGTCCACGTAGACACTGCGGCCATGGACCTCGCGGCGTTCCAGCGGCTCATGGTGGACACCTACGGCGAGCGCGACCGGGCCCGCGGGGTGCCGGCGACCGTGGCGTGGCTGACCGAGGAGCTGGGCGAGCTGGCGCAGGCGGTGCGCAAGGGCGACCGCGACGCCCAGGTGCACGAGATCGGGGACGTGCTGGCCTGGCTGGCGTCGCTGGCAGCGCAGCTGGGGATCGACCTCGACGAGGCGGCCGGACGCTACGCCGGGGGCTGTCCCCGCTGCGGCGGCTCGCCCTGCACCTGCCCCTGACCCATCCATCCACGATTTGGCGGCGTATTCGCCGAGGTCTCGGCGTATGCGCCGCCAAATCGGCGGGTGGTCAGCGCTCGATCAGCAGCTCGGCGATCTGGACGGCGTTGAGCGCCGCGCCCTTGCGCAGGTTGTCGTTGGACACGAACAGCATCAGACCGTGCTCGACCGTGGGGTCGCGGCGGATGCGGCCCACGTAGCACGGGTCCTTGCCGGCCGCCGCCAGCGGGGTCGGCACGTCGGCCAGGACCACGCCCGGGGCCGCGGCCAGGACCGCGGCCGCCTCGGCCGGCGGCAGGTCCCGCTCGAGCTCGGCGTTGATCGACAGCGAGTGGCCGGTGTACACGCCCACGCGCACGCACGTCCCGATCACCGGCAGGTCCGGCAGCCCGAGGATCTTGCGGCTCTCGTTGCGGAGCTTCTGCTCCTCGTCGGTCTCGCCGGAGCCGTCGTCCACGATCGAGCCGGCCTTGGGCACCACGTTGAACGCCACCGGCGCCGGGAACACCGACGGGGTGCCCATGTCGACGGCACTGCCGTCGTAGGCGAGGGCCGCGGCGCCGTCGGCCGCCTTGCGGACCTGCTCGTCCATCTCGGCCACGCCGGCCAGGCCGGCCCCGGAGGTCGCCTGGTACGTGCTGATCACCAGCCGCTTCAGGCCCGCGGCCCGCTGGATGGCGGCGAGCGGCGGCATGGCGGCCATCGTCGTGCAGTTGGGGTTGGCGACGATGCCCTTGGGCAGGTGGTCGAGCTCGCCCGGGTTCACCTCGGACACCACGAGCGGGACCTCGGGGTCCATGCGCCAGGCGGACGAGTTGTCGACCACGATCGCCCCGGAGGCCGCCACCCGCGGTGCCAGCGCCTTGGAGGCGGTCTTGCCGGCCGAGAACAGCACGATGTCGAGCCCGCCGTAGTCGGCCGTGTCGGCGTCCTCGACGGTGACGTCGGCGCCCTGCCACGGGAGCGTGCGCCCCGCGGACCGGGCCGAGGCGAAGAACCTGATGTCGGCGACCGGGAACGCCCGCTGGGCGAGCACGTCCCGCATGACGCCGCCGACCTGACCGGTGGCGCCGACGACGCCCACGCGCACGGAGGACATGGGAGGAAAGGCTACGGGCGATTTGGCGGCGCTCACACCGGATATCCGGCGTAAGCGCCGCCAAATCGCCTGTGGGAGGCTGACCGGATGAAGTTGGCCACGATCCGCGACGGCGGCGGCACCCGGGCCGTGCGGGTGGACGGCGACGAGGCGGTCGAGCTGCCGGCCGCCGACGTGCGCGAGGTCCTCCAGCACGACCTGTGGCACGAGTGGGCCGCGGGCGCGAGCGGGCCCCGTCGCCCGGTCGCCGGCCTCGACTACGCGCCGCTGGTGCCGTCGCCCGACAAGATCGTGTGCGTCGGCCTCAACTACCGGTCCCACATCCTGGAGACGGGTCGGGAGCTTCCCGAGTACCCGACCCTGTTCGCCAAGTTCCGCGCCGCACTCATCGGCGCCAACGACGACATCGTGCTGCCGTTCGCCGCCGACAAGGTGGACTGGGAGGCCGAGCTGGCCGTGATCGTCGGCGCCCGGGTCCGCCACGTCCCGGTCGAGGACGCCCCGGGCGCCATCGCCGGCTACGCGATCCTCAACGACACGTCGATGCGGGACTGGCAGAACCGCACGGTGGAATGGCTCCAGGGCAAGACCTGGGAGCACGCAACCCCGCTCGGCCCGTGGCTGGTCACGGCCGACGAGGCGCCCGGCCCCAGCCGCCAGATCGAGTGCGTCGTCGACGGCGAGCAGATGCAGAAGGCCGACACGTCCGACCTGCTGTTCGATCCGGCCACGCTCGTGTCCTACATATCGACCGTCGTGACCCTGGAGCCCGGCGACGTCATCGCCACCGGCACGCCCGGCGGGGTCGGCGCCGCGCGGGGCCGGTTCCTGACGCCGGGCGCCGAGGTCGTGACCCGCATCGCCGGCCTCGGCGAGCAGCGCAACCGCTGCCGGGCCGAGGCGCCCGCCTGATGCCGGCCCCCGGTCCCGTCCTCGACTGGATGCGGGACGGCGAGGCGTTCGTGCTCGGGCACGTGGCGGCGCTCGACGACGAGGCGCTGGCCGGTCCGTCCCGGCTGCCGGGCTGGGACCGCGCCCACGTGGTCGGGCACCTGGCCCGCAACGCCGACGCCCTCGGCAACCTGCTGCGCTGGTCCCGCACCGGGGTCGTGTCGCCGATGTACGCGTCGGTCGAGGACCGGGCGGGCGGCATCGAGGCCGCCGCCGCCCAGCCGCCCGACGACCTGCGGGCCGACGTGGTCGCCGCGTCCGCCCGACTGGTGGCGGCCATGGACGACATGCCGCCCGCGGCGTGGGACGGCCCGATCCGCACCGCCCGGGGCCGCCCGGTCACGGGCGAGGAGGTGCCGTGGATGCGGGTGCGCGAGACGTGGGTCCACGCGGTGGACCTCGGCACCGGCGCCCGCTGGTCCGACCTCCCGGCGGGCGTGGTCGACCGGCTGATGGACGAGGTCGCCGGCGGGCTCACCGGCCGCGACGACTGCCCGGCGGTGGTGCTGACGGAAGCCGACCGCCAGCCCGCCCGTTCGTGGACGATCGGGCCCGGTGACGGCGGCCGGGTCATGACGGTGTCCGCCCCTGCGGCGGACCTGCTGGCGTGGCTCATCGGCCGGGACAACCCCCACGCGTTCCCCGACGTGCCGGCCTGGCTCTAGCGCCGCGCCCCGGGCCTGCGCGGTGCGGGCCCAGGGTATCGGCGCACCGCTGGCGGCCGGTAGGACCGGCCCTGGGCCCGACCGCACGTGCGCCAAATGTACTGAACCCGGCCGCCCGCCATCGAAGCTGTCACACAAGTGCAAACGCGCGTGTCACGCGTCCAGGCCGAAGGCCGAGTGCAGCGTCTGGACGGCCCGCTCGATCTGGTCCTCCCGGACGACGCACGACGTGCGGATGGCGGACGTCGAGATCATCTCGATGTTGATGCCCTCGCCGGCCAGCGTCTCGAACATCGTGGCGGCCACGCCGGGGTTCGACTTCATGCCGGCGCCGATGATGCTGACCCGGGCGATGTCGCGGTCCGACGACACGCCCACCGCGCCGATCTCGTCGGCGAGCCGCTGGCACACGGCGGCGCCGGTGGTCAGGTCGCTGCGGGGGACGGTGAACGAGATGTCGGTGACGCCGTGCTCACTGACGTTCTGGACGATCATGTCGACGTTCACGTCGACCTCGGCCAGCTCCCGGAACAGGCGGGCGGCGATGCCGGGACGGTCGGGCACGCCGACCACCGTCACCTTGGCCTCGCTCACATCGTGGGTGACGGCGGAGACGATCGCCTGCTCCATGGACTTGTCCTCCTCGGTGACCCAGGTGCCCGGCTCCCACGTGAAGGCCGAGCGGACGTGCAGCGGCACGCTCCAACGCCGGGCGTACTCCACCGACCGCATGGCGGGCTTGGGGCAGCCGGTGGCGGTCATCTCCAGCATCTCGTCGAACGACACCGCGCCCAGGCGGCGGGCCCGGGGCACCAGCCGGGGGTCGCCGGTGAACACGCCCGACACGTCCGTGTAGAGCTCGCAGGCGTCGCCGCCCATGGCGTGGCACAGAGCCACGGCCGTGGTGTCGGACCCGCCCCGCCCCAGGAACGTGACGTCGTGGTCTGTCGACACCCCCTGGGCGCCTCCGACCACCGGCACCCGCCCCGCGTCGATCGCCTTGCGGAGCCGGTCGGGCCGGAGCTCGACGATCTTCGCGTTCGTGTGGTTGGTGTCGGTGATGAACCCGGCCTGGCTGCCCGTGAAGCTGTCGGCCGGCAGGCCGATCGAGTGCAGCGCCATGCACAGCAGGGCCATGGCTTTGCGCTCGCCCGCGGTGATGAGCATGTCCATCTCCCGGCCCGGCCGGACCTCGGACACGTCCCCGGCCAGCCGGATCAGCTCGTCGGTCTCCTTGCCCATGGCGCTGACCACCACGATGACGTCGTTGCCGTGGCGCACCGTGCGCGCGACGTGGTCCGCGACCTCGCGGATGCGCTCGGGGTCGGCGACAGAGGTCCCGCCGAACTTCTGGATGAGCAGGGGCACGGCCGGCAACGCTACCGGTGACCGAGCGCGGCGAACGAACCCCTTCCCGGAAGGAATTGCCCGCCCAGCGCCCGCCGGGTGCGTCGTTGCGACGTCTAGGACAGGGTCGAGGGGCTCTCGACGAGAGCGCCCCAGGCTTCGAGCCTTGTGACCGCGTCCGCTATGTCGGTCTGGAGGAGGGCGCAGATCGCCCGGAGGTCATCGCGACGGATCGTGAGCACTCGGCCGTTGTAATCACCGCGCTCGACGATGATGGACCGCACGAACCGCTGCACAGGAGCAGCTTCCGGCACCCGGTTGAGCGCCTCGAGGTCGAGGACGAGTTTCGGCGGACCCTCCTGCGTCGACGTCTGCTCCCCGAGCAGCACCGACACCGGAACGTCGTAGAACTCGGCCAGCTCATGGAGGCGGGGTAGGGAGAGGGTACGGAAGCCGCGTTCGTAGGCGCCGATCGCCGATGCGCTCCACCGACCCGACGACTGGCGCTCGACATCGTCGAGCGACATCCGGCGGGCCTTGCGCAGCGAGCGGAGCCGCCGACCCACCTCGAGCGTGACGCTCGTGGGGGTCGTCTCTTGTTCTTCTTGGTGATTGTTCATCAGGTTCTCGTTGTGATCTGGTCACTAGGGAACCGCCTCAGAACCGATTCTCGCACGTGGCGTGACGAAATGTGCACTTCGGACCCGCCTCGGGTGGTAGCGCGACCTGCCCGAATGCCCGCGCGCGTAGCCGTGTGGCTACCCTTCAACCTTCGTGGCTACCGACAAACGAGAGCGCCAGCGAGCCGCCAGGCTGGAGAAAACCTTCGCCGAGCAGACGGCCGCGAAGCGTGCACGAACCCGCAGCACGGGGCTACGCGTGGTGATCGCCGCCGTCGTCGTGCTCGCCGTTCTGTTCGGCGTGTCGCAGCTGGTCGGCGACGACAACGACAGCGACGACGCGGCCACGAGCGACGAGGACTCCACCGCCAGCACGCCGATCGACCCGTCCGAGGCCGAGTTCACGAACCCGGAGCTGGCCGAGGAGGTCCTCGCTCGCGAGGCGCCGACGCCGGAGCCGCCACCGGCCGACACCGCGGCCGACGCGCTCGAGATGACCACGCTGATCGAGGGCGAGGGCGACGGCGCCGCCAACGGCGACATGATCACGGCCCACTACGTCGGCGTTCTGTCCGACGGCACCGTGTTCGACGAGTCGTGGTCCGCGGGCCAGACCATCCCGGTCACGCTCGGCACCGGTGGGGTCATCGCCGGATGGGACGAGGGCCTGGTGGGCGCCAAGATCGGCGAGCGTC
Organism: Acidimicrobiales bacterium; assembly: GCA_035649475.1. Classification (GTDB taxonomy): domain Bacteria; phylum Actinomycetota; class Acidimicrobiia; order Acidimicrobiales; family VFJN01; genus ZC4RG19. The sequence goes on along the minus strand of DASRJM010000180.1, from coordinate 12,629 downwards.
GCCACCTCGTCATCGGCTCCGACAACGCCTACGGCGCCCAGGGCAGCCCGCCGGCCATCCCGGCCAACGCCCCGCTGGCGTTCGACGTCGACATCGTCGACATCCAGCCGGGCTCGGGCTGACCGTCGAGACGCCACGGCAGCGGGCTCTGCGGCGCACGCAGCGCGGGCTGTTCGACGCGGTCGCCGAGCTCTACGACGCCACGCGCCACGGCTACCCCGACGACCTCGTGCGGGGGATACTGGCGACCTCCGGGGTCGGCGCCGGCGATCAGGTGCTGGAGGTGGGGTGCGGCACCGGCCAGCTGACCCGGCAGCTCGTGCCCTTCGGCCTCGCGCTGACGGCGATCGACCTCGGCCCGGCGATGGTGGCCACCGCCCGCCGGGCCGTCGGCGAGGCCGGCGCGGGCGTCGACTGGCGGGTGACGGCGTTCGAGGACCTCGACGCCCCCGGCGGCTCGTTCGGCCTCGTGGTGTCGGCGACGGCGTTCCATTGGATCGACCCGGACGTGGGCTGGGCCAAAGCGGCCCGGCTCCTGCGTCCGGGCGGTTGGCTGGCGGTCATCGCGACGAGGGAGGTCTACGACGAGCCGGTCGGGTCCGCCGTGCGGAACCTGTACGTGAGGCTCGGCGACGACGGCGCCTGGGTCGACCGCTCGCGTGGCCCGGCCGAGGCGCTGGCCGCCACGGGCCTGTTCGATCCGGCGGTCGAGCGGTCGGCGGCCGAGCGGGACACCCTGCCGGCGGTCACGGTGGTCGGCTTGGAGCACACCCGCGCCACGACGCTCCACTTCGACGACGGCACCCGGTCGGTGTTCCGAGCCGACCTGCGGGAGCTGCTGGCGGGCCGCCCCGAGATCGGGCTGGAGCGCCAGACCACGCTCACGATGGCTCGGGTACGCGGGTCCTGAGGTTCAGGCCGGGAGGTCGGCCGGGGTGACCTCCTTGCCGTCGAGCCACAGGCTCACCGTGCCGACCCCGGTGGCCCGCCAGGTGCCGTCCGGATCCCGGATGAGGGCCGTGCGTTCGTCGACCTCGGCCAGCGTCACGCCCGCCGGGGTGAGCTGGAGGGTGCGGTGCAGCTTGTCCTCCGACCACGTGTCCGCCCGGGGCACCACGGCGAGCTGGGCCACCAGCCCGAGCCCGAGCGTGAACGCGCCGCCCCGCGGGTCGACGGCCGGGTCGCACAGCACCATCGCTCCCGCGCCCGATCCGGCCAGCACCGCCCCGCCCTGCCAGGCTGCCACCAGGGCGTCCCACAGCGGGCTGTGCATCAGCACGGAGCGCAGGTGCATCGGCGACCCATCGGCCATGTAGACGAAGCGGGCGTCGCGGACCGCGGCCACGTTGGCCTCGTCCCGGGCGCCGCCCCGGTCGACGACGTGGACCGGCCGGACGGTGGCGCCGAGCTTGTCGAACCAGCGGGCGGCCCGCTCGAGCGCGTGGTCCGGGTGCTCGTACGCGGCGGCCGTGGGCAGCACCACGACCTCGCTCCCGCCGCTCGCCGACAGCAGGTCGCCGTCGAACTCGCAGCCGTCGTTCCACTCGCCGCCGCCGACGAGGGCCAGGGCTCCAACCATGCCAGGGACCGTAGCGCCGCTTTGGTCGGCCGGGGTTACCGTCAGTAGCCTCCTGCGATGGCGATCGAACGTCTGGGCATCGTGGGGTCGGGGATCATGGGGTCCGGCATCGCGGAGGTCGCCGCCGGGGCCGGCGTCACCGTGGTGCTCCGCTCCCGCAAGCAGGAGTCGGCGGACGCGATGGTCGCAGCGCTGGCCACGTCGCTGGGACGCCAGGTCGACAAGGGCCGCATCGAGCAGGCGGAGGCCGACGCGATCGCCGCCCGGGTGTCGGCCACGGCCGACCTCGACGCCCTGGCCGACTGCGACCTCGTGCTCGAGTCGGTGGTCGAGGACCTCGAGGTCAAGAAGCAGCTCTTCGCCGAGCTCGACCGCATCGTCAAGGACGGGGCCATCCTGGCCACCAACACCTCGACGCTGCCGATCATCGAGATGGCGGTCGAGACCGGGCGTCCCGAGCGGGTGATCGGGATCCACTTCTTCAACCCGGCGCCGGCCATGAGCCTGGTCGAGGTCGTGCGCACCCTGGTGTCGAGCGACGAGACGGTGGCGGAGGCCACCGCCTTCGCCGAGGTGTGCGGCAAGGCGCCGGTGGTGGTCGAGGACCGGGCGGGCTTCATCGTCAACGCCCTGCTGTTCCCCTACCTGAACAACGCGGTGCGCATGCTGGAGAACCGCACCGCCAGCCGCGACGACATCGACGCGGCGATGAAGGGCGGCTGCAACTTCCCCATGGGCCCGCTGGCGCTCCTCGACCTGGTCGGGCTGGACACGTCGGTTGCCATCCTCGACGCCCTGTACACCGAGTACCGCGACCCGAACTATGCGGCCGTGCCGCTGCTGCGGCGCATGGTCGTCGCCGGTCACCTGGGCCGGAAGTCGGGACGTGGCTTCTACGACTACAGCCGGTAGCGACGACGCGGCCACCGGCGGGCCCGGTCCGGCCGCCGTGGTCGCGTCCGCCCGCCGGGCCGGCCGGGCCGCGGTGCTCAGCGGCCGGTGGCTGGCCGACACCGTGCTCGACGTCGCGCCCCGGCTGCCGGTCCGGGACGCCGCCGCGCTGTCGGCTCACCACGAGGGCCGGACCGGCGAGGACCTGGCCGGGTCGATGATCCACGCCGCCGGGCGGGTGTCCGGCGGCATCGCCGCCACGACCGGCGGGCTGGTGACCGCCCAGGAGCTGTCGCTGGCGGGCCTGCTGCTGGTCCCGTTCGAGCTGGCGGCGGAGACCGCCCTGGTGGTCGGCACCGAGCTGAAGCTGGTGGCCGAGCTGCACCAGGTCGCGGGGCGTCCGCTGCCCGGCGGCCCCCGCCGGTGGGCGGAGAGCGCGGCGGTCTCGTGGATGTCCGGCGGGGCGGTGCCGCCGACCAGGGTGGCGGCCGCGGTGCGAGGCGACGTCCTCGGCCGGGCCGGCCGCCGCGAGCTGCGCGACCGCATGCGCACCCGGTTCACCCGCAACATCGCCACGGTCGCCCCGCTCCTCACGGGCGCGGTCGCCGCGGGCTGGATGAACCGCCGCGCCACGCTGTACATCGGCGCTCGCGTCGCCCGGGACCTGGGCTTACGGCCCTAGCGAGTCGACCGCGATGCGGGCGGCCTCGCCGATCGCCGCGTCGGCGCCGGGGTCCGTGGCCGCCCGGCGTCGGGAGCGGGTGAAGACCGCCACCGCGTAGCGGCGGCCGGTCGGCAGCTCGACCAGGCCGACCTCGCTGCGCAGCGGCGGGAGCGTGCCGGTCTTGCCGGCCACGGCCACATCGTCGGCCGGGAAGCCGCTGGCCAGGCGGTGGGGCCAGACCTGGAGCGCCAGCGTCCGCCTCATGGCGGCGCAGGCGTGGGGACCGGCTGCCTCGTCCCGCCAGACCGCGGCGAGCAGCGTGGTCATGTCCCGGGGGGTGCTGCGGTTGGTGGTCGCCGGGTCCAAGACCCGCAGGCGGGCCAGGGCGGCCGGGTCGCCGAGGGCCTGGGCGTGCGACAGGCCGGAGCCGGCGAGGTCCTCGGCCAGCGCCGCGTGCATGTCGCGGCACGACTGCGTGATCGATGTGTGGGCCAGCCCCAGCTCGGCCACCGTCGCCGCCACCGCGCCGAGCCCCACCCGGTCGAGGACCGCGTCGGCCGCCGCGTTGTCGCTCACCGTGATCATCAGCTGGGCCAGGTCCCGCAGCGACAGGTCGGCGTCGTCGCGCAGCGCGGCCAGGCCGGTCACCCCCGGCGTCCTGGCGGCCGCGGCGACCATCAGCCGCTCCCGCAGGTCCAGCACGCCGGCGTCAGCCTCGCGGTAGAGGGCGACGAGCACGACCAGCTTGAACGCGGACGCCAGCGCCACCGGCGTGTCGGCCCCGACCGCCACCTCGACCCCGCCGTCGACGTCGACCACGTGCAGCCAGCCGTCGACCTGGGCGCGGTCGAGGACGCGGGCGATCTCCCGCTCGGCCGTCACGTCAGTACCGCCGAGGCCGGCCGCACGTGGACCACCGGTGGCGCGGCCTCGCCCGCCGGCGCCATGCCGCCGTCCCGGACCAGCGCGGCGGCCAGTGCGCCTGCCACCGCCTCGACCGCGTCCCCGCCCCGGGCTGCGGGCCACACGACCGCCACCCGGGACACCAGCGGGTCGCCCGTCACCGGTCGCCAGATCACGCCGGGCTCCCGGCCGGCGGTGACGGCGTCGACCGGCGCGGCCGCCTCGCCGGCCAGCGCCAGGGCGAGCGCGGCGGCGACCCCGCCAGGGTGGTGGACCGCGGCCGGCGCCCAGCCCCGGCGGGCGCAGGCGTCCACCAGCTCGTCGTGGAACCCGGGCGCCGCCGCCCGGGGGAACAGCGCGAGCGGCACGTCGCCCAGCTCGCCCAACGCCACCCGGGAGCGGCGGGCCAGGGCCGACCCGGCCGGCAGCGCCACGCCCCACGGCTGATGCAGCACCGGCCCCACCTGCAGGGACCCCGCGTCCACCGGCAGGCGGACCGTGGCCACGTCCAGCGAGCGGTCGGCCAGGGCCCGCAGCTGCTCGGTCGTCGTCCCCGGGACCAGGTCGAGCCCGATCGCCGGGCACGTGCGCCCCGCCTCCCGGACCACCGCAGCCAGCGTGGCCGCCGCCGTCTCCGGCAGGACGCCGACCCGCAACCGCCCGGCGGCCCCTCCCGCCACCGCCGCGGCCCGGGCCGCGAGCCCGTCGACCGCCGCCAGCACGTCGTGCGCCGGTTCCACCAGCGCCCGGCCCGCGGGCGTCAGGCCCACCCGGCGGGACGACCGGTCGAACAGCCGCACGCCCAGGTCCCGCTCCAGTCGCTGGATCCGCTGCGACAGCGCCGGCTGGGCGATGTGCAGCCGCTCGGCGGCCCGGCCGAAGTGCAGCTCGTCGGCGACGACGGTGAAGTAGCGCAGGTGGCGGACGAGGTCGATGGCCAACGATAGCGATCCAGCTATCGGCAGGCGCTCAATACTGATGTTGGACATTACGCCGCGAGGCTGGTGAGGTGACCCGCATGGCTCCCCACCGCCTGCCCGCCCTCCTCGTGGCCCTGGCGGTCGCGCTCGGGTGCGGCGGCGGGGACGACGCGGGTGGGGGCGCAGAGCGAGCGGCGGCGCCGCCCGCCCCCACCTGCACGCCCGGCGCGCTGGCCGGCCGGAACTACGAGCTGTGTACGCCCGGCGGCCGGCCGGTCGACGACGCGGACGGCCTGGTCGTGGCCCTCCACGGCCGGGGCGCCTCGGCCGCCGAGATGCGGGACATGACCGCGCTCGACGTGCCGGCGGCCGCCGCGGACCTCGCCGTCGTGTACCCCGAGGCGCTCGACGGCGCTTGGGGCGACGACACGTTCGTCAGCCCGTCCCGCCCGGCGGGCGACGAGGACGTGCGGTTCCTCGACGCGCTGGCAGACGACCTCGCTCCGGGCGAAGCCGTCTCGCTGGTCGGCTTCTCCAACGGGGCCAGCATGGCGCTGCGCTACGCGGCCGCACGGCCGGATCGGGTCCGCGCGGTGGTGGCGGTGGCGGGCCAGTTGGCCCGCGATCCCGCGGTGCGGCCCACCGGGCGGGTCCCGCTGCTGGTGGTGTACGGCGACGCCGATCCGGTCCGGCCGTTCGCGGTCGGCCTCGCCGAGCCGGTGACCCGGGCGCCCGGCGAGCGGACGCCCACGCTGCCCACGCCGGACACCGTCGCCGCCTTCGCCGGGACGGCGACGCATGCCGGCCCCGAGCCCTCGGACGCCGACCCCGGCGACGGCACCACCGTCCTCACCGAGCGGTGGACCGACGGCGACGGCACGGTCGCCGTGCTGCGGACGGTGGTGGGGGGCGGGCACACGTGGCCGTCGTCGCCGGCGCCGTCGCCGGCGGCGTTCGGGCTCGTGTCCCGGGACCTCGACGCCAGCGCCGAGGCGATCCGGTTCGTGACCGAGGGCGACGTCGCGCCCTAGCGCGGCGGCGCCGGCGGCGGCGCCTACGCTGCGCGGCGTGCCCGCCGAACCCTCGCCCGGACGGTGGGCGTTCCCCCCGGTCGACGGGGCCGACGACGACGGCCTCGTGGGCGTGGGCGCCGACCTCGAGCCGGGCACGCTGCTGTCCGCCTACCGCCACGGCGTCTTCCCGATGCCGGTCGGCCGGGGCCGGCACCTGGGGTGGTGGTCGCCGGACCCGAGGGCGATCCTGCCGCTCGACGCGCTCCGGGTCAGCCGGTCGCTGCGCCGCAGCCTGCGCCGCTACGAGATCCGGGTCGACACCGTGTTCGAGCGGGTCGTCGAGGCGTGCGCCGATCCCCGCCGGCCGCACGGCTGGATCAGCCCGGAGATCCGCGTGGCCTACGGCCGCCTGCACGAGTTCGGCTGGGCCCACTCGGTCGAGGCGTGGGCCGACGAGGGCCGCGGCTGCCCCACGCTGGCCGGCGGCCTCTACGGTGTGGCCATCGGCGGGCTGTTCGCCGGCGAGTCGATGTTCCACCGCCGCACCGACGCGTCCAAGGCGGCGCTGGTGGCGCTCGTGGAGCACCTGACCGCCGCCGGGGCGCAGGGCCGGCTGCTGGACGTCCAGTGGCAGACGCCGCACCTGGCCACGCTCGGCGCCGTCGAGATCCCTCGCCGCGAGTACCTGCGCCGCCTGTCCGTGGCCCTGGAGCGCCCGCTACCTCCCGTGTTCGGACGGTGACCGCGATTGTGACGCTGGGGTAAGTCGGGTGCGACGATAGACCCATGAGCGAGGTGAGCCTGCCGGAGCCCGATCGCCCGTGGCTGATGCGGACCTACTCGGGTCACTCGACCGCCAAGGCCAGCAACCAGCTGTACCGGACGAACCTCGCGAAGGGGCAGACCGGCCTGTCGATCGCCTTCGACCTGCCGACCCAGACCGGCTACGACCCCGACGACCCGCTGGCCCGGGGGGAGGTCGGCAAGGTCGGCGTGCCGGTCGCCCACCTCGGGCACATGGAGGAGCTGCTCGACGGCATCCCCCCGGGCGAGATGAACACGTCGATGACGATCAACGCCACCGCGGCCTGGCTGCTGGGGCTGTACGTGGCCAACGCGGAGCGCCACGGGGTCGAGTCCCGCCAGCTGCGGGGCACCACTCAGAACGACATCGTCAAGGAGTACCTGTCCCGGGGGACGTACATCTTCCCGCCGCTGCCGTCCCGCCGGCTGATCGTGGACATGGTGGCGTTCTGCGCCGAGTGGATCCCCAAGTGGAACCCCATGAACGTGTGCTCCTACCACCTGCAGGAGGCCGGGGCGACGCCCACGCAGGAGATCGCCTACGCCCTGGCCACCGCGGTCGGCGTCCTCGACGCCGTGCGGGACTCCGGCCAGGTGGCGGAGGACCGGTTCCCGCAGGTGTTCGCGTCGATCAGCTTCTTCGTGAACTCGGGGATCCGGTTCGTCGAGGAGACCTGCAAGATGCGGGCCTTCACCGAGATGTGGGACCGAATCGGCGGGGAGCGCTACGGCATCACCGACGAGCGGGCCCGGCGGTTCCGCTACGGCGTGCAGGTCAACAGCCTGGGTCTGACCGAGGCCCAGCCCGAGAACAACGTGCAGCGCATCGTGCTGGAGATGCTCGGCGTCACCCTGTCCCGGGACGCCCGGGCCCGGTCGCTGCAGCTGCCGGCGTGGAACGAGGCGCTGGGCCTGCCCCGGCCATGGGACCAGCAGTGGGCGCTGCGCATGCAGCAGGTCCTGGCCTACGAGACCGACCTGCTGGACTACCCGGACCTGTTCGAGGGATCCAAGGTGGTCGAGGCCCGCACGGCCGAGCTGGTCGACTCGGCGACGGCGGAGCTCGACGAGGTGCTGGAGCTGGGCGGGGCGTTCGAGGCCATCGACGAGCTCAAGGGCCGCCTGGTGCGCAGCCACGCCGAGCGGGTCCGGCGCATCGAGGAGGGCGAGCTGACGGTCGTCGGCGTCAACCGCTTCACCGAGACCGAGCCGTCGCCGCTGACCGCCGCCGGCGGCGAGGGAGCGATCCTCAAGGTCGACCCCGCGCTGGAGGCGCAGACGATCGCCGAGGTGCAGGCCTGGCGGGCCGAGCGGGACGACGACGCCGTGAAGCGGTCGCTCGAGCAGCTCCGCCAGGCGGCGCAGGGCGACGACAACATCATGGCGGCCACGATCGACCTGGCCCACGCCGGCGGCACGACCGGCGAGTGGGCCGGCACGCTGCGGGAGGTGTTCGGCGAGTACCGGGCGCCGACCGGGGTGGGCGCGGCGGTGGGCGCCGGGGGTGGGTCGACCGGCCTGCGGGCCATCGCCGATCGGGTCAAGGCCCTGCCCGGCGGGCCGCCCCGGCTGCTGGTGGCCAAGCCCGGGCTCGACGGGCACTCCAACGGCGCCGAGCAGATCGCCGTGGCCGCCCGGGACGCGGGCATGGAGGTCATCTACCAGGGCATCCGGCTGACGCCCGAGCAGATCGCGGCGGTGGCGGTCGAGGAGGACGTCGACGTCGTCGGCCTGTCGATCCTGTCGGGTTCCCACCTGGCGCTGGTCCCGCAGATCGTGCGCCTGCTGCGGGAGGGCGGCGTCGACGCCCCGGTCGTGGCCGGCGGCATCGTGCCCGAGGAAGACCGCCAGCCGCTCCTCGACGCCGGCGTCGCCGCGGTCTACACGCCCAAGGACTTCGAGCTCGTGCGCATCATGGGCGAGGTCGTCGACCTGGCGGTCGCCGCCCGCGGGAGCTGAGGGCGCCCGCCGGGAGCGGGCGCCCGGGGCTCAGTCGTCGTTCACGATCGTGGCGATGCCGATCGGGTCGGCCAGGTCCACGCCGTTGCCGGCGAGCGCGAGGACGCCGAACGTCTCGTTCCCTTCCCGCTGCCGGTCACCCCGCACCGAGATCGACAGGTCGATCGAGGTGGCGCCCGTGGCCAGCGTGCCGCAGTCCGGCGTGACCACGAAGTCCCGCGGCGGCTGCGCCGTGAGCCCGAACGGCACGAGGCAGACGGTCGTGTCGCTGGACAACGGGCGGCTCACCGTGACCGTGAAGGTGGCGGGCGTCTGGCCCCGGTCGCCCTCGGTCACGGACACGTCGTTCACCGACAGCTGGGCCCGGCTCGAGAACCGGGCGACCTGCGGGTCGTGGTCGCTGAGGCCCCGTGGCCCGTCGCCGGGGAAGTCGGCCGGCCAGCCGGCGTTCACGTGCGCGGCCCGCATCTCGACCAGGTCGGCGTGGGCCATGCCGTTCACGAACAGCTGGTCGAGCGTCTGGCCCTGGCCCTGGAACGTGTACGAGTAGGCCGCGGCCGGCACGTCGGCCGCCAGGTCGTCCCACAGGTTCACCAGTCCCGCGTCGTACAACGGGCCGAGCTGGTCGGACGGGAACAGCGGGTCGCCCGGGGCGAACGGGTCGTCGGGGCGGGGGAAGACGTTGAAGTCGCCGCCGACCACGATCCGGTCGGTCGGGTCGGCCGTCGTGATCGCCTGGGTGATCGCCGCCGCGTACGCCGACTGCTCGGTGCGCTGGCCCACCCGGCCGTCGGGTCCGGACGAGAAGTGGTTGCTGATGGCCCACAGGTCGAACGTCTCGTCGCCGCCGGGCTCGGCCGCCACCAGGAAGTGCGCCACCTGGGGCGCCCGGGTGTAGACGTTGCTGCCGTCGGTGCCCGTCGATGTGTCGACGTCGTCGGGCAGCACGGCGTTCAGCGCCTTGGGGTTGGAGACGTCGGCGTTGTACGCCAGGCCGGGCGCCCGGTACTGGACAGCCGGGGTCGCCCCCAGCACGGGGTCGTCCGCGGTCGCCGGGGCCAGGGACACCCGGTCGGGCCGGAAGAGCAGGGCGGCCACGATGCCGCGGTCGTCGGCGCCGTTGCGGTCGTAGGCCGCGTCGTACTCGCCGCCGCCCGCCGCGGTGATGGCCAGCGCCAGCTCCTGGAGCGTGTCGGGCTTGCCGTCGCCGGCCTCGGGCCCGCCGCACGCCAGCGCGCCGGCCACGACCGAGCAGATGTCCTGGTCCTCGGCCTCCTGGGTCAGGAGGATGTCGGGCGAGTGCAGGTCCGTCGTGATCTGCTCGGCGATGTCGAGCAGCCGGTGGTCGTACGCCTGCTGGCTGGCGGGCACGTAGTCGAACGGCGGGCTGACGCCCGGGCAACCGGGGTTGCCGGTGAAATCGCAGCCGTCGGTGGGGTCGTCGCGGAAGTCGTAGAGGTTCTCGAGGTTGTAGGTGGACACCGCCACCTCGTCGTCGCGGTCGGCCGGCGAGGGCGGGGCGTTGAGCGACGGGTCGGTGCCCGGGCTGAACGCCGCCTCCTCGACCTGGACCCCGTACTTCTCGAACGAGAAGTAGAGGCCGCCCACCGCGTCGCTGTCGAGGCTGTCGAACAGCCGCACCGGCGGCAGCAGCCGGAACGAGTCGCCGGTCGTGGCCTTGACGCCGAGCGACGCCAGCATGATGCGGTTGCCGTTGCCGTCGTCGAACAGCGGGACGGGCTGGTTGTCGAGCGGGTGCGGATCGCGGAACACCCGGCGGGCGTACGGGTCGCTGCGCTCGAGCAGCGGGTCGTCGGGCCGGATCACCCACACCTCGCTGTCGGCGGTGCCGGCGAAGACGTCGCGGCCGCTGGTGGCCACGCTGCCGCCGGGGACGAGGATGCGCTCGCCCTCGTGGCGCTCCCAGTAGCGGTTGGCGTCGGCCAGCACCGTCGGCGGGTCGGCCTCGGTGACCACGACGTCGGTGTCGGGGTCGAGCCCGGTGGCGGCCACGGACACGAGCCGGGGGCTGGTGAGCTGGGTCAGGGCGAAGAACTCGGTGACCGTGCCTCGCAGCACCAGCTCGTCGCCCACCGACGGCAGGTACGCGGGGCCGCCGTCGGCCCGCAGCAAGGTGGTGAACCCGCCGAGGAAGACGAAGATGCCGTCCGACGTCGTGGGGTCGCCGTCCGCCGTTGCCGGCGTGTTCTGGAGGAACAAGCCGTTCTGGAGGTTGCCGGCCGAGCTGCGGGCCAGCGTCTTCTGCGTGACCACTGCCCGCACGAACACCTGCTGGCCCCGGAGCGGGGATTCGAAGGTGGCGCCGTCGGCGGTGTCGGTCACCTGGCCCTGGACCGCGCCGATGGGCTGGATGCCCTGGACCGTCACCGACAGCGTGCAGGTGGCGGTCTGGGCCGTGCCGTCGTCGTTGGTGGCTGTCACGGCCACGGCGTACGTCCCGGCCGGGACCTCGGCGCTCACGGTGACGGTGGCCTCGGCGGTGCCGCCCACCTCTGCGGCGGGGGTGAAGGCGGTGCGGCTGATGGAGCCGGCCGCGGGCGCCGGGGTCACCCCCGTGATCGCGATGTCGACCACGGTGCCGTCGGGGTCGGTGGCGGTCACGACCCGGCTGGCGGCCGTGCCCTCGAACGTGGCCAGCGGCGCCCCGCAGGTGACGGTCACCGGCTGGCTGCCGCCCCCGGGGTCGAACGTGTGGGCGCCGAAGCCGTCGAAGGTGTTGAGGGCGAAGCCCTCCCACTCGGCGGCGGGGTCGAACGGGTCGCCGCCGTCCGGGTCGCCGGCGCTGACTGTGGCGATGCGGCGGAGGGTGTTGTCGGCCGTGCTGGCGAGGCCGGTGCCCCATTCGGTGCCCGGGTCGACCCCGATCTGGCCGATCACGTCGACGGGTGCGCCCGCCTTCCTCAGGACCACCGCGTCGTCGCCGTTCCAGTTGGCGACCGCCGGGGCGAGCTGGTCGGTCTGGGCGACGAGCAGGGGGTCGGCGTCGGCCCGGGACACGACGAAGACGTCGCCGTCGGCGATGGTGCCGGTCAGCGCCACCGTCTGGCTGGCGTTGGCGGCGCCGTTGCTGTACAGCTCGAGCGTGTAGCCCCCGGCCGTCAGGTCGACCGGCGCACCCGTGCCGTTGAAGATCTCGACCGCCTTGTTGAAACTCGAGCCCTCGATGTACTCGGAGAAGAACAGCTCGGTCGGCACCGCGGCTCCGGCCGGCACCGGGACCGCGAGCGCGGCGATAGGCACCGCCAGCAGCGCGGTCAGGAGGGCTGTGACAACACGGCGTACACCCATGACCCCGGACCGTAGACGCTCGGTCTGACCAGAAGATGCACAACAGGGGTGGACGAGGTGACCACTGGGCGATTTGGCGGCGCATGCACCGAATACCCGGCCCATGCGCCGCCAAATCGCGTCGTCGCCGGCCTACGCCCACGCCGGCGGGTCGTCGGCCCCGAGCGGCCGGCCCGCCCACCGCACCGAGCCCGGCGTGGCCGACAGGCGGGCCACGACGCCCTGCATCGGCACGCCGTCGGCCTCGACGATGGCGCCCCGCGACCGGACCTGCGGGTCGGCGAAGACCGCCGCCATGTCGTACACGGGTGCGGCCGCGGCGTGGGCCTCGTCGAACGCCGCCACCACCTGGTCGACCGTGCGGGTGGCGCAGAACGCCGCCATCCGCTCGTCGATCTCGTCCCGGGCGGCGATGCGCCCGGCGAAGGACTGCAGGTCGTCCCGGCCGCCCAGCCCGATCAGCTCCATCACCCGCCGGCCCACCGACTCGGCCGACGCCGAGACCGCCACCCACCGCCCGTCCCCGCACAGCCAGGTCCCGCGGGGCACCGAGTACGGCAGGCTCGAACCCGCCCGCTGCTGGAGGA
>DASRJM010000179.1:0-34961 GCA_035649475.1 Acidimicrobiales bacterium | reverse complement strand
GCGCCGGCCACCGGGTCGTGATGGTGACCAGCGGGGCCATCGCCGCCGGGCTGCCTGCCCTCGGTCTGTCCGCGGTCCGGCCCCGGGACGCCGTCACGCTCCAGGCAGCCTCGGCCGTCGGCCAGAGCCGGCTCATGCGCGTCTACGACGAGGCACTGGCCCGGGGCGGACTGATCGGGGGCCAGGTGCTGCTGGCGCCGCTCGACTTCATGGTCCGCCAGCAGTACCTCCACGCGCGGTCGACCCTCACCCGCCTCATGGAGCTGGGCGTCGTGCCCGTGGTCAACGAGAACGACGCCATCGCCGACGACGAGATCCGCTTCGGCGACAACGACCGCATGGCCGCGCTGGTCGCCCACCTCATCAGCGCGGACCTGCTCGTGCTGCTCACCGATCAGCCCGGCCTCCTCACCGCCGACCCGCGCTCCGACACCGAGGCGTCGCTCATCGAGGAGATCGTCCAGGTCGACCACACGCTGGAGCGGATGGCCGGCGGGGTCGGCAGCGACCGGGGGAGCGGGGGCATGGCCTCCAAGCTGGCCGCGGCGAAGATCGCGGCCTGGTCGGGCGTGCGGGCGGTGATCGCCCACGCCGACCGGCAGAACGTGCTGGTGGAGGCCGTCGCCGGGCGCACCGGGGTCGGCACGGTGGTCGTGCCTCGGACCCGCCGGTTGCCGGCCCGCAAGCTGTGGATCGCCTTCGCCGTCGGCTCGTCCGGGATCGTCGTCGTGGACGAAGGCGCCAAGCGGGCGCTGCTGGAGCGGGGCGTGTCGCTGCTGCCGGCGGGCGTCACCGGGGTGAAGGGCAGCTTCGAGGCCGACGAGGCCGTGGAGATCGCCGGGCCCGACGGGGTCGTGTTCGCCAAGGGCCTGTGCCGGCTCGACGCGGCCGGGCTGCGGGAGGTGGCCGGCCTGCGCACGTTCGAGCTGCCGGAGGGGATCACCCACGAGGTCGTGCACCGGGATGATCTCGTCGTCCTCCCCTGAGGATCGCCCGCGGCGGCGCGGCCCCCACGCCGCGGTGGTGGTGTTCCTGGCCGCCCTGGCGGCAGGGATCGCCGTGCGCTGGTGGCAACTGCGGGGGCGGGACCCGCTGGAGTGGAACGACACCGCCGACTTCCTGTCCAGCTCGAAGGAGCCATGGTTCAGCGCCGAGCTGTGGATCGGCAGGCGCTCGCCGCTCACGCCGGTCATCCTCAAGGCGCTCGGCGACGATCTCGGCAGCTATCTCACGTTCCAGGCCCTGGTGGCGGCGGTGTGCTGGGCGGCGCTGGCGGCGTCGGTGTGGACTGCGGTCGGGCCGCGGTGGGGCAGGCTGGCGTCCGCGGTGGCGATCGTCGCGTTCTCGCTCACCGATCCGGTCACGATGTGGGACCAGTCCGTGCTGTCGGAGTCGCTGTCCGGCTCCGTGCTGGCGCTGGTGGTGGCAGCCGGCGTCCAGGTGGCGGCGCGCCCGACCCGGGCGGCGGTCGGCGGCCTGGTCGGGGCACTGGCCCTGTGGCTGGCGCTGCGCGACAGCCCGGCCGTCGTGGCCGTCACCGGCGGCCTGGCGCTGTGCGCCGTGCTGGTGACCCGGCGGCTGTGGGCGCGGCGCCGCCGGCCGGTCGCCGCGGGCGGGGAGGCCGGCGACGGTCCGGGTCCCGCCGCGCCCGGGCGGCGTGCCGGCGGCCGGTTCGGCTCGCTCACCCCGCTCTCGGCCCTGGCGGCCGGCGCCCTGGTCCTCGGCATTGCCACGCTGGCCGCGTCGAACCACGGGTCGCGCCACGTCTTCCCCGTCCGCAACGTGCTCCAGGTCCGGGTGCTGCCCTACCCGGACCGGGTCGAGTGGTTCGCCGACCACGGCATGCCCCAGAGCGACGAGTTCATCGGGCCCGGGTCGCGCCGCCCCAGCAGGGAGCCCGGCCGGGCACCGGTCACCTACGTCCCCGACTCGGCCAGCGACGACGGCATGGAGGAGTGGTTCGCCTGGCTGGAATCCGACGCCCGCGGTACGTTCGCCCGCTGGGTGCTGACCCACCCGGGCTACGTGGTCACCGAGCCCTACGAGGCGCCGGAGCGGACCTTCAACAACGCCGGCGGCGACCGCCAGTTCTACGCCTTCTCCGACCGGCGCAAGCTCCCGCTCGTGGACGGCTTGCTGGCCCAGCGGTCGTGGGTCGTCGTGGTCGTCGGGTCCGTCGCCACGGGGTTCGTGATCGGCCGTGGGCGGTACACGCCCGCCTTCGTGGCCGGCGCGGTCGCGGCGGCCCTGGCGCTGCCCCACGCCCTCGTCGCCTGGCACAGCGACGGCATGGAGACCGCACGCCACCTGGTGATCCCCGCCCTCCAGCTGCACCTCGGGGTGCTGCTCATGGTGATCGGGACGCTGCGGCCGGCACCCCGCCACGAGCCGCCGGCCGACGTGTCCGTGCAGGCCGCGACCGGTGGCAGGGTAGTTTCGGACCATGGCTGACGAGACCCCGCTGTCGATCCACCACCCCGAGGCCATCGCCGTGGGTGGCGTGGTCGTCATCCAGGAGGTGTTCGGGGTGACCGAGCACATCGAGGACGTGTGCCAGCGGCTGGCGGACGCCGGCTGGCTGGCCGTCGCGCCCCACATCTTCTGGCGGACCGGCGACCCGCAGCTGCCCTACGACGACTTCAGCCAGGTCATGCCACACGTCGGGGCGATGACGGCCGAGACGCTCCTCGCCGACGTGGACGCCGCGCTGGCCTACATCGACGGCGCCGGCTTCCCCCGCGAATCGGCGGGGATCGTCGGCTTCTGCCTGGGCGGCACCTTCGCCATGGGGGTGGCGGCCCGGCGCCAGATCGGCGCCGCGGTCACCTACTACGGCGGCGGTGTGCTGGAGGGCCGGTGCGGGTTCCCGCCGATGGTCGAGATGGCGCCGAACCTCACGGTCCCGTGGCTCGGCCTGTACGGCGGCCAGGACCAGAGCATCCCCACCGACCAGATCGACCAGCTGGCCGACGCGGCCGGCAAGGCCGACGTGCCGACCGAGGTCATCGTGTACCCGGACGCCGGCCACGCGTTCAACCGGGACGGTGGCCCCTCGTACCACGAGCCGTCGGCCACCGACGCCTGGCACCGGGCGCTCGGCTGGTTCGCCGACCACCTGACGACCGGCGCGACCGACAGCGAGTAGCTAGCCCTCGAGGTCCGGGAAGCCGAGGTCCAGGTTGGGGCGGTCCAGGCCGCCGTCGGCCTCCACGACCTTGCCCGTGAGGTAGGCGCCGGCGTCCGAGGCCAGGAACAGCACCGTGGCGGCGATGTCCTCGACGTCGCCGATCCGCCGCACCGGCGTGGCATCCTCCATCGCGGTGCGCATGGCGTCGTCGTCGAGCACGATGTCGAGCGCCGAGGTCGCCACGGACCCCACACCGATGGCGTTGACCCGCACCCGGGGCGCCAGGTCCTGGGCGATCAGCCGGGTGTAGTGCGACAGCGCGGCCTTGGCGGTGCCGTACGCGGCGTAGCCCCGCCCGCTGACCCGCCCCATCACCGACGAGATGTTCACGACCGCGCCGTGACCGCTGGCCAGCAGCATCGGGGTGGCCGCCCGGGTCAGGGCGTGGGCGGTGGACACGTTGAAGTGGAACGCCTCCTCCAGGTGACGGGGCGACGTACGCAGGAACTCCCGGGGCATGGCCCCGCCGACGTTGTTGACGACGATGTCGAGGCGGCCGAACGCCTCCTCGGCCGCACCCGCCAGTCCGGCGACCGCGTCCAGGTCGCTGAGGTCGGCCTCGACCGCCACCGCCCGCCGGCCCGCCTTCTCCACCTGCGTCACCACGTCGGCGAGCTGGGACGCCGTGCGGGACGAGACCAGCACGTCGGCGCCGGCCTCGGCCAGCGCGACCGCGGTGGCGGCGCCGATGCCCCGCCCGGCCCCGGTGACGATCGCCGCACGGTCGGTGACCAGGAACCTGTCCAGGATCATGGCGGGACACTAGTGGCGGCGCCCGGCGGCGCCGGCAACGCGTGCTGGCGGACCCAGGCGTGCATGGCGATGCCCGAGGCGACGCCCGCGTTGACCGACCGGGTCGAGCCGAACATGGCGATCGAGCACACGAGGGCGCAGGCGGCCCGCGCCCCGGCTGACAACCCCGGGCCCTCCTGTCCGAACACCAGGACGCAGGCCGAGGGGAGACTCGTGGTCTCCAGCGGGACCGAGCCCGGCAGGTTGTCCACCCCCACCAACGGCAGGCCGCGCCGGGCGGCCCACGCCACCAGGGCTTCGATCGTCGGGTGGTGCTCGACGTGCTGGTACCGCTCGGTGACCATGGCGCCCCGCCGGTTCCAGCGGCGCCGGCCCACGATGTGCACCGCCGCCGCCCCGAACGCGTTGGCGTTGCGGACGACCGTGCCGATGTTCAGGTCGTGGCGCCAGTTCTCCACCGCCACGTGGAACGGGTGCCGGCGGCGGTCGAGGTCGGCGACGATGGCCTCCACCCGCCAGTAGCGGTAGCGGTCGACGACGTTGCGCCGGTCGCCCCGGGCCAGGAGCTCGGGGTCGAGCCGGTCGTCGTCGGGCCAGGGCCGGGGGTGGGGCCCGACGCCGACTCCAGGTGCGGTGTCGGCGCCCGGCGCCGGCCGGGCGCCGGTGTCGCCCGCTCGCTCCCCCTCGGCGCCGTCGTCGATGTCGCCATCGGTGTCGGCGTCCCCGCCGGCCAGTCAGGCCCCCGGGGTGGCGGTGCCGCCGTCGGCAGGCGCGGCCGCATCGGTGGGGGCGGCGTCGACCTGGGGCGCCTCGGACCCGGCGCCCAGCCCGAGCTGGGAGCGGATCTGGGCCAGGCGGGCCTGGGCCTCGCTGTTGAGCGACGCCTGCTCGACCTCGAGCATTCGGCTCTCGACCGAGCTCTCGGTCAGCTCGGCCATGCCCTTGGCCCGGGCGTAGCGGGCCTCGATCTTGTCCCGCACCTCGTCCAGGGTGGGCACGTCCTGGCCGACCGCCTCGGACAGCGAGGACATGGCCTTGTTCATCTGCTCCTGCATCTTGGCCTGGTCGAGCTGCGACAGGAGCTTCTGGCGCTCGGCCAGCTTGGTCTGCAGGGCGGAGGAGTTCTGCTGGACGGCCGCCTTGGCCTGGTTGGCAGCGTCGGTGGACTGGAGGTGCAGCGCCTTGAGGTCCTCGACCTCGCGCTCCAGCGCGATCAGCCGGTTGGCGAAGCTCTCGGCCGTCACCGTGTACTGCGTGGCCTTGGCGCCGTCGCCGCCCTTGGCGGCCTCGTCGGCCATGAGGACGGCCTGGCGGGCGTTGGCGTTGACCTTCTCGAGCTCGCCCATGGCGCGGTTGAGCCGCAGCTCGGTCTGCTTCTGGTGGGCGATGACGTTGGCGGCTTGCTCCTTGAGCCGGCGCTGCTGGTCCTGGGCCTCCGAGATGGCTTGCTCGAGCTGGATCTTCGGGTCGGCGCGCTCGTTGAAGTCCGACTCCGCCTTAGCGGTGAGGTACCTCCACCACCGTCGCAACAGCTTCATCATGCCCTGCACCCTATTCGCACAGGCGGCGGCTGACGACGGCGGCCCGGACAGGCTGCCCGCTCCTGCTGCGACCCAGCGGCGCCTATCAGCGCCGGGCGCGCTCGGCCAGGCCCCGCACGCGGGCGACCGTGGCCGCGGCCTCCGGGACTTCCTGGCGGAACGTGACCGCCACGTAGGCCAGCGCGGCCGGGCCCACGATCAGCACGGCGGCCACCAACGAGGGCAGCCCCCCGAACAGCAGCTCGGTCAGCCAGGCCACCGCGGCCGCCGCCGCACAGCCGACGGCGATCGGCCCGATCCAGCGCCCGGCCAGGTGGGTTCGCCCCACCCGCCAGGCCAGCGCCCGGGCCAGCAGCCGGTACTCGATCCAGTCGGAGATGGTGGCGCCGATGGCCAGTCCCACGATGCCGAGGTGGGGGATGCCGAGCGGGTTCTCCCGGACCGAGGCCGGCAGCGGCCCGAAGGCGAAGATGTCGCCCCAGCCCTCGATCCCGTCGGCCCCCACCACCAGCCGGTCGAGCGGGAACATGAACAGCACGCCGATCACCGCGGCCAGCACGACGCCGATGACGCCGAGCCGGGCCGGCGTGCGGGCGTCGTCGAGGGCATACAGGCCGTTCTGCAGTAGCCGGGTGGCCGTCACCGCCGGCAGGCCCATCGACAGGAACGCCAGCGTCAGCCACACCGCCACCGTGTCGGCCGACGTGAAGCTGCCGTGCTCGAAGATGGCCGCCACGATCACGTCGCCCACGACGATGAACAGCGTGGCGGTGGGGAACACGTACCAGGCGATGCGGGCCATGCTCTCCTCCAGCCGGAGCCTGAACCGCCGCCGGGTGTCGGGGTCGTGCACCTCGACCTGGGACAGGTCGGGGAGCTCGGCGGCCGCCACGCTCACCCCGAACAGGCTGACCGGCAGCAGGTACAGCACCATCGTGTAGGTCAGCGACGACACCGCGCCGGCCGCCAGATAGCTGGCCAGCCACAGGTCGACCCAGCCCATGATCTGGATGGCGCCCCGCCCCAGCAGCACCGGCACGAACCGGCCGAGCACGTTGCGGACCGGCTCGCTGGCCGTGTCGAGGCTGAGCCGGACCCGGCCGAGCAGCCGGCGCACGGGCCCGATCTGGATGCCGAACTGGAGGATCCCGCCCACCAGCACGCCCCAGGCGAGGGCGACGGCCAGGTCCTCCTTCTGCGACGGCTCGCTGTAGCCGCCGATCACCAGCACCCCGGCCACCAGCGCCACGATCTGGGCCACGTTCCACAGCACGGGCGCCACGTACGAGAGGAAGAACTGGCGGTGGCTGTTCAGCACCCCCAGGCACCAGGCCGACAGCACCAGGAACCCGATGCCGGGGAACATGATCCTGGTGAGCTGGACCGTGAGGTCGTAGGTGTCGCTGGTGTAGCCGGGCACCAGCAGCTTGGTGAGCGGCGCCGCGAACACGATGCCGACCAGGCTGAGCACGCCGGTCACGGCGATGAGCAGGCCCGCGATGGCCCCCGCCAGCCGGCCGGCCTCCTCGTGGCGGGCCTCGGCCCGCAGCCGGGCGTACACCGGGATGAACGAGGCCGACAGCACGCCCTCGCCGAGCAGGTTCTGCATCAGGTTCGGGATGCGCAGCGCGGCCTTGAACGCGTCGGCCGCCGGGCCGACGCCCAGCACGGTGCCGATCACGACCTCGCGGATGAGGCCGGCGCACCGGGACAGCAGGATGCCGGCCGCCACCAGCATGGAGCCCCGGGCGCTCGACGGCGGCGGCTCCTCCGGGCCGGGCGGCGCGGTCAGGTCGGGCGCCGGCGGGATCGGCGGCTCCGGCGGCACCGGCGGCGGCGCCAGCGTGTCGGTCGGCATCGCGACCTCGTCGTCGATGACGATGGCCTGGTGCTCGCCGGTCATCCACGGGGCGAGCGGCTGGTTGGCCACCCCCGGCGACTCGGCCACCGAGCCGAACACGTCGTGGGGGACCAGGATCTCGGTCGCGGCGTCGGGCCGATAGTCGACCTCGGCCAGGTCGGGGAGCGGGCGCCGGGCCCGCCGGCCGGGCACCGGGCCGGTCTCGCCGGCGTCCCGGTGGCGGGCGAACTCCCCGGCCCGGGTCCGGTTGGCCGCGCCGTAGTGCAGCTCCTCCTCGCGGGGGACCCGCCGGCGGGGGCGGGGGTCGGGCGGCGGATCGGGCGGTCGCACCGCTACCGGGTGTCGCCGCCCGGGAGCTCACCGCCCGCCGCCGCGTTGGTCTCCTCCAGCGCCAGCCGCAGCGCCTCCATCTCGGTGACCAGCTCGTCGACGTCGGTGCCCAGGCCCTCGATCCCGGGGCCCGCGTGGGCCGACGCGGACAGCTCCAGCGTGCGGGCCACGGCCTCGTCGAGCCGGGCGTCGAGGAGCTTCAGCTGGTCGCGGGCCTCGGCGATGACCCGGTCGAGGCGCGCGGCGGTGGCCCGCTGGACCTGGAACGACTCGATCAGGCGGCTCGACGAGTCGCCCGGCTCCAGCCGCTCGAGGTCGGCCAGCCGGCGGTCCACCTCCGCCATGTCGATGCCCCGCCGCGCCTGGACCAGCGCCTCGCCCCGCTGCGCCACCCTCCACGCCTCCTCGACGCCGGTGTCCACCCGGGCGGAGATCTCCCGCAGCCGGTCCTGGAGCGGGCCGTCCGGCGCCCGGTCGGCGGCCTCGGCGAAGCGGGTTCGGGCCTGGAGCGCGTCCTGGACGAACCGGCGCCACGGATCGTGGAGCGTGAACGGGTCGATGCGGGGCCGTCGGGGCCGGCGGGGGAGCAGCCGCCACACGTTGGCCGCCCACGCCACCAGCCCGAGCACCAGCGCCGCGGCCAGCGGGAGGCCGACGACCACGGCCACGACCGCCACGATCACGGCCGCGGCGATCCCCACCGGCGAGGTGACGGCACGGGCGCCGGCGGGCGTCATGAGACGATCCCGGAGAGACGGTACGGCCATGGTGATGATCACGTTACGCGGGGCGGTCGAGGGTGCGGCGCATCGGCTCGACCCGCACACGTGCGGCTCACTCCGCGCCGTAGCGCTCGAGCGACGCCGTCACCTCCTCCTGGGCGCCCGACAGCGCGTCGGCGATGTCCGCGTCGTCGAACAGCACCGCCTCCATGGCCGCCTCCGTCGAGTCGGCGAAGTCGACGTAGGGCCCGATGAGCGGGCCGGGCTCGTCGGGGTCGGCGTTCTGGAGCTGCTCCACCGCCACCCGCACCAGCACCCCGGCCAGCGAGTCCTCCCAGAACGCCTGGACGTCCGGCTCGTCGCTCACCGACTTCACGATCGGCAGGTAGGTGCCCTGGATGTGCCAGGCCTTGGCGTTGGCCGGCTCGAGCATGTAGCGCAGGAACTTCCAGGACGCGGCCTGCTGGGCCGGCTCGGAGGCGTTCACGATGAAGAACGCGCCGCCGCCCGGGTGGACCTGGCCCGAGGTCGTCAGCCCGGGGAAGGCCCCCGAACCGGGGACCAGCTGGGTCCGGTCGAGGACCGAGGCGTCGAAGTCGGAGCCGACGTCCTCGGGCGTCAGCTGGCCGCCCAGGGCGGCGGCGATGGCGCTCGACGCCGTCGAGGTCTCGATCAGCATGGACGAGTCCTGGGTGACCAGCGCGAGGAACTGGTCCACGCTGCCCTCGGTGTTGGCGAACGGGTTGACCAGGCCCTCCTCGTTCATCTGCTGGAGCAGCTCGAGGGCCTCCACCGCCTCCGGGGTGTCGAAGGTCGCGGCGCTGGCCCGCCCGTCGCGGCCGTTGCCCTCGTCGACGACGTCGACACCCTCGCCGGACAGCCAGTTCTCGAAGATGGCGGCGCTGACCTTGAACGACAACGGCTTCGGGATGCCCGCCGCCTTGAGCGCCTTGGCCGCGTCGTAGATCTCCTGGAGCGTGCCGGGCGGGTCTTCGGGGTCGAGCCCGGCCCGCGCCCAATGGGCCTTGTTGTAGAACAGCACCTGCGACGACACGTTCATGTAGCCGGGGTAGAGGACGTCGTCGACCGAGTACGTCGAGCGCACCGCCGGCTCGATCTCGGTCATCTCGTAGCCGTCGGCCTCCATGCACGACTGGGCCGGAAGGATCAGGTTGCTGTCCGCCAGCACCTGGAGCTGGGTGTTCTCCAGGTAGACGAGGTCGGGGAGCTGGCTCTGGTCGGCCGACGCCGCGCTCTCGAACTTGCGGTACACCTCGCCGTAGGACTGGCCCTGGTCGCTGGCGGTCAGCACGATGTCGTCCTGGCTGGCGTTGAAGCCGGCCACCATCTGCTCCATCGTGTCCTTGACGGGCCCGCCGATGCCGCCGTACCACATCGTGATCTCGGTGGGGCCGTCGGCCTGCTCCAAGGCGTCGAGCGGGCACTCGGGCAGCTGGACCTCGCCATCCTCCACCACGACCTGGTCGGCGTTGCCGCCGGAGGTCGGCGGGTCGCTGCAGGCCACCGCCACGGCCAGCAGGCCGAGGGCGGCGACGACCGGCACGCGGCGGGTCCGGTGGGTCCGGTACGGCATCGGTGCTCCCCTCAGCCCTTGACCGCGCCCGCGGTCAGGCCCCGGATGATCTGGCGCTGGAACGCCACAAGCAGCGCCACCACCGGGAGCGCCACGAGCAGCGCGGCGGCGACGCCACGGTTGAACTCCTGCACGTTGGTGCCGATGATCGTGCGCAGCGCGATCTGGGCGGTCTGCTGGCGGCTGTCGTCGATGACCGCCTGCGGCCACAGGTACTGGTTCCAGGCACCCAGGGCCGCGATCACGGTGAACGAGGCGATCACCGGCCGGGTCAGGGGCACCGCGAACTTCCACAGGAACGCCATGTGGCCGTAGCCGTCGAGCCTCGTGGCGTCCTGGATCTCGGGCGGCACTCCCCGGAACCCCTGGCGGATCAGGAACGTCCCGAACGCGGTCGCCGCGAACGGCAGCGTCAGGCCGGGGTACGAGTTGACCCAGCCCAGCTCCCGGATGGTCTGCACGTTGGCCAGCAGCGTGACCTCGAGCGGCAGCAGCAGCGTTCCCATGAAGAAGGCGAACAGCAACGTCTTGAACGGGAACCGCAGGAACGCGAACGCGTAGGCCGCCAGGATCGACGTCAGCACCTGGGCGCCCGTGATCAGCGCGGTGACCACCAGGCTGCGGGTCATGGCGGTGCCGAGGTTGCCGGCGTCGTAGGCGACGTTCCAGATGGCGGCGCCGAACGCGACCACGGTGACCGCGGTGACGCCGAGGCCGGTCAGCAGGGCCAGGACCACCGGCCGCCACCAGGGCCGCAGGCGACCGAAGCCGACGAGCTGGGTCAGGGCCACCGCCCCGATCGCCGCCAGCCACCACAGCGGCGTGAGGGCCGAGCGCTCGACCGACGCGGCCCACACCTGGCCGGCCAGCACGGCCGTGACCACGGTCCCGGCCACGACGGCGACGACCCGGCGGGGCGCGGCCACGAGGCGCAGCGTGTGGATGCCGCCGCCGGCCACCTTGAGCTGGACCCAGGCCAGTGCCCCGACGACCACGGCGGTCCGCAGGACGACCGACACCACCCCGCCGTCGAGCCAGGTCCTGTCCTTCCAGTCGACGTTGACCGGGTGCAGCGGCCTGCCCTCGGCGATGTAGTCGAACGGCGGCGACAGGGCCATGACCACCGCGAAGGCCACCGGCACCAGCACGATGACCGACAGCGCCACCAGCAGGGCGTACTGGCCGGTGAGCCCGGCGATCCGGCGGGACGACGACTTGCCGATGGTGGCGGCGGTCAGCTCCCGCTCGGGCGCCCCGAGGACGTCGCCCGCCGGCTCGGCGACCAGGGTGTCAGCGGGCATAGTGGACCCTCCGGTCCAGCAGCGCGAACTGCGTGGTCGTCACCGCCAGGGTGATGAAGAACAGCCCGACGGAGTAGACGGCGCCGATGCCGATGTTGTCGGGCCGGTTGAGCCGGTTGATCTTGTAGACGAGCGTCTCGGTGGCCGACACCGGCCCGCCCTTGGTCAGCAGGTCGACCTGGGCGAACGCCTGGAGACCGAAGATCACCAGCACCACGACCAGGAACAGCAGCACCGGCGAGATCAGCGGCAGCGTCACGCGCAGCAGACGGCGGGTCGGGCCGTAGCCGTCGAGCGTGGCCGCTTCCAGCACCTCGTCGGGCACCGTCTGCAGCCCGGCCAGCACGATGACGAACGACAGTCCCAGGTTCTGCCAGATCGACGACAGGCCGACGGCGAACATCGCCCAGTCGGGGTTCTCCAGCCAGTCGACCTTGAACAGGCCGACGGTGTCGTTGAAGAAGTAGAAGAACACCACCGAGGTCACGGCCACCGAGCTGGCCAGCGTCGAGCTGAAGATGGCCTGGAAGACCTTGATGCCCTTGAGCTTGCGGTGGGCCGTGACCGCCAGCAGGACGCCGAGCACGATGCCGGGCGGGACCGTGTACAGCACGAACTGGACGCTGTGCCACAGCCCTTCGCGGAAGTCCTCGCTCGTGAGCTGCTCGCGGTACTGGTCGAGGCCCACGTACTCGAAGTAGGCGCCGTTACGGCGGCTCTCGAACCGGCCCCAGTGCAGCAGGTTGAGGAACGGCCGGTAGAAGAACGCCACGAACACGACGATCGACGGGGCCAGCAGCGCCAGGCCCAGGGCGGACTCCTTCAGCGTGTAGCGCGGGCGACGCCGGCGGCGGGCAGCCGTGCTCATTGGCGCACCCTTCGGGATGCGCGCAATGAGCGATCGGCCCGTCGGGCCGAGCACAGCACTGTGCTCATGGTTCGCTCGCTTCGCTCGCTCACGCCAGCCGCTCCGTCGTGTCGGGGTCGAACACGTGGACGTCGGCGGCCTCGACCGCCACCCGGGCCGTATCGCCGGCTGCGACGCCGGCCATGCCGGTCTGGCGGACCACGGCGTCGGCACCGCCGGTGGTCCCGAACACCAGGCACTCGTGCCCCAGCCACTCGACCGCCCGCACCGCCATCTCGAGCGGCCCGCCCGGGGTCAGGGTCAGGTGCTCGGGCCGGACGCCCACCACGAGCTTTCGGCCACCCTCCAGCCGCCCGGCCAGGTGCGGGGGCACGGGGACCACCCCGGCGCCGGTGTCGATGCCGTCGCTGCCCAGCGTGCCGTCCAGCGTGTTCATGGGCGGCGTGCCGATGAACTGGGCCACGAACAGGTTGGCGGGCGCCTCGTAGACCTCCTGGGGCGTGCCGACCTGCTGGAGCCGACCAGTCGACATGACCGCGATCCGGTCGGCCATCGTCATTGCCTCGACCTGGTCGTGGGTCACGTAGACGACGGTCGTCTCGACTCGGCGGTGCAGGTCGACCAGCTCGAGGCGGGTGGCGGCCCGCAGCTTGGCGTCGAGGTTGGACAGCGGCTCGTCCATGAGGAACGCCTGGGGCCGGCCCACGAACGCCCGGGCCAGGGCGACCCGCTGGCGCTGGCCGCCCGACAGCGCCGCCGGCTTGCGCCGGAGCAGCTCGTCGAGCCCGAGCACCCGGGCCGCCTCGGCCACCCGCTCGTTGCGCTCGGCCCTGGTGAGCTTGCGGGCCGGGCGGTCGGGGCCATCCGCGTGGTATTTCCGGACGAGGAGCGGCGACTCGATGTTCCTGTGCACGGTCATGTGCGGGTAGAGCGCATAGCTCTGGAACACCATCGAGACGTCCCGCTTGGCCGGGTCGACGTCGTTGACCACGGTGTCGCCGATGAGCAGCTTGCCCTCGGTGATGTCCTCCAGCCCGGCGATCATCCGCAGGGCGGTGGTCTTGCCGCAGCCCGACGGGCCGAGCAGAACCATGAACTCGCCGTCGACGATGTGGAGGTCGAGGTCGTCGACCGCGACCACCTCGTCGAACCGCTTGGTGACGTTCTCGAACGTCAGGCTGGCCACGTGCGCCCTCCCACCCTCACCTGCGTCGTCGTGTCGGGCGTCGCGAACTTAGAGCATCCGCGTGTCGGCGTCGGATCGCGCGGCCGCCTCCGCAGACCGTCAGCGATTCGCCGACCACAGACCGTACGCTGGTCCGGTGACGGACTTCGAGTGGCCGGAGGAGCGGGCGGGCCTGCAGCAGGCGACCTCGCGGTGGTGGCTGTACCTGGCGCTGGGCGTCCTGGCGACCGTGGTCGGGGTCCTGCTCCTGCTCGACCTGTTCGCAGCCGTGCGGACGGTGGCCCTCCTGGCCGCCCTGGGCCTGGCGCTGACGGGTGCCAGCGAGCTGGTGGCCGCCGGCCGCTACCGCAGCACGCTCGGCATCATCGCCGGCGTCGCGCTGATCGTGGCCGGCTTCCTGGCCGCGCTGTGGCCTGATATCACCCTGTGGGTCCTGGCCGTGATCACCGGCGCCGGCCTGGTCGTGTCCGGCGTCGCCCGCATCATGGGGGCCGTGTCGCTCCGCCTCGAGGGCTGGGGCTGGCTGCTGTTCGGCGGGGTGATCAGCCTGGCGGCCGGCATCCTCGCCCTGCTGTGGCCGGATGCGACGATCCTGGCTCTCGGCATCCTGCTCGGCATCCGGATGGTGATGTTCGGGGTGGCCGAGGTGATGTTCGCCCTGGCCCTCCACGCGGGCCGGACGATCCGCTAGCCGCTCGCCACCGTCTCGGGGGCGGGGATGTCCTCGGCCGTCAGCGTGGTGAGCTGGTCATCGGTGTGGTGGTCGAGGGCCACGAGCCGGCTGGCCTGGTTGGCGACCGCGGCCTCGAACAGGTTGCGGGCCAGGCGGCCGTTGCCGAAGCCCCGGTCGCGGGGCTGGGCCGCCAGCCAGGCCCGCACTGCGGCCCGGGCGCCGTCGTCGAGCGTGTAGCGGCCCTCGGCGCCGAGGGACTCGACGATGGCGAGCAGCTCGTCGTCCGCGTAGTCGGGGAAGTGGATGGTCTTCGGGAAGCGGGACCGCATGCCCGGGTTGGCCTCGACCAGCGCGGCCATCTCGTCGGGGTAGCCCGCCAGGATCACGATGACGCGGTCGCGGCGGTCCTCGACCAGCTTGACCACGGCGTCGATGGCCTCCAGGCCGAAGTCGTTCGCGCCGCCCCGCGCCAGGCTGTACGCCTCGTCGATCAGCAGGACGCCGCCTTCGGCCCTGTCGAACGCCCCCACCACCAGGCCCGCGGTCTGGCCGATGAAGCCGGCCACGAGGCCGGCCCGGTCGGTCTCGACCAGGTGGCCGCGCTCGACGACCCCCAGCGTGCGGTAGATCTCTGCCAGCAGCCGGGCGACGGTCGTCTTCCCGGTGCCGGGGTTGCCGGTGAAGATCAGGTGCCGGCTCTGGTCCAGCACCGGCAGGCCCCGCTCCCGGCGGATCTGCTGCACCCGCAGGAGGTTGGTGACCAGGCGGACCTCCCGCTTGACGCTCTGCAGGCCGATGAGGGCGTCGAGCTCGGCCAGGAGGTCCTCGAGCGGTCGGGCGGGGGGCAGCTCGGCGGCCTCGGGCGGGCCGGCGGCCTCGTCCTCGGGCGGGGCGGGGGCCTCTTCCTCGTGCGGTTCCGCCGCCCGGGCGCGGCGCTCGCGGGCCGCCCGGGCCACGGTGGCCCGGAACTCCTCGATGGCGTCCAACTCGGTGCGGGACGGCAGGAGGTCGAGGGCCGCCACCGTATGACCGATGTTCGCCCCGAGGAAGGCGAATCGCTGGGTCCTGCCCCCACCGTCGCGGGCGTCGGCGCCGGCGAGCACGTCCAGCAGGGCCGACGCGCGGCCGAGGTGGGCGCGCTGGCCGACCAGCAGCCCGGCGTCCCGGACCAGGACGGGCGTGGCCCGGCCCAGGTCCGACGGCAGCCGGCGGCCGAACGTGGCGATGAGCGCCCACAGCTCGTCGTCGGTGTGGAGTCCGTCGGCGTCGATGAAGGCGCAGGTCAGGTTGTAGGCCTCGACCTCGACGTCGGCCCGGAGGCGGTCCTGGTCGATGCCGTCGACGGTCGCCCCGAGCGCCTCCACCTCGGGGGCCAGGTCGTCGACGAAGGCCCGGACGGCGTCGTCGAGCGCGGACGCGCCCGGCTCACTCACCGCGGGTCCCGCCACATGGGCCACAGCGGTGGGCCGTCCGGGAGGTCGATGCGCCCGGTGATGCCGAAGCCGAAGCGCTCGTAGTAGGGCAGGTTCTCGGGCTTGGACGACTCGAGGTACGCCCCGAGCCCGCCGGCGTCGCACCGGTCGAGCACGGGCTCTATCACCGCCCGCCCCGCGCCCATCCCGCGGCGGTCGGGATCGGTGCCGACGAAGGCGAGGTACCAGTGCGGCTCGCGGGGGTGGGCGTTCTCCATCATCCCGAGCCCCCGTAGCGCCCGCGGCAGCCGGCTGCCGACGCTCGGCACCATTACGGGCAGTGCCCGCACGACGTCGGTCCACGACGAGCGCCAGCGGTCCGGCCGGGCCCATACGGCGGCGCCGGGATGGCCGTCGGCGGTGAGAACGGTGTCGTCGCCCCGCAGGTGGCGGCGGGTCTCGGTGGCGAAGAACCGCCTGAGCCGGCGGAGCCGAGGCCTGTCCCGCTCGCCGAACAGCCACACCATCACCGGATCGTCGTGGAACGCCCGGGCCAAGGTCCCGGCCACGGCCGCCACCTCGTCGCACCGGGCGGGCCTCGCGTCGATCATGGCCGGGAGCCTGCCACGACGCCACCCGCGGCGGCATGTCGGCGGCGTGTCGGCGGCCCCGGTCGGCGGGTCGCGGCGGTGTGGCCGTGACGGCGAGGGCGGCGTGTCGGCGGCCCCGTGTGCCCGGTCTGGCGGTGTGTGGCGGTGTCGGCGAGGGCGGCAGGTCGCGGTGCCATGTCCCCGGTCTGGCGGTGTGGCGGTGTCGGCCCGGGGCGCGTCGGCGGGCGGGGCGCGGCCCGTAGCATGGCGTCCATGTCTGCCGTCGCCGATCTCGGTCGCCGGGCCCGGGCCGCCGGGCGGGTGCTGGCCACCGCGTCCACCGAGGCCAAGGACGCCGCCCTGCTGGCGGGCGCTGACCTGCTGGTGGAGCGCACCGACGACCTGCTGGCGGCAAACGCCGAGGACGTGGCCCGCGAGCAGGCGGCCGGCGCATCGGCCACAGTCGTCGACCGGCTGCGGCTGTCCGCCGCCCGGGTCCAGGCCATGGCCGGCGGGCTGCGCCAGGTGGCCGCCCTGGCCGACCCCGTCGGCGAGGTCACGCAGGGCTGGACCCGCCCCAACGGCCTGCGCATCGCCAAGGTGCGGGTGCCACTCGGGGTGGTGGCGATCATCTACGAGAACCGGCCCAACGTGACCAGCGATGCCTTCGGGCTGTGCCTGAAGTCGGGCAACGCCGCGTTCCTGCGGGGGTCGTCCGGGGCGATCCGGTCGAACGTGGCCATCGCCGGGGTCCTGCGGGAGGCGCTGGCCAAGGCCGGCCTGCCCGAGGACGCCCTGGTCCTGGTCGAGGACACCTCCCGCGAGGCGGCCGTCGAGTTCATGCGCCAGCGGGAGCACGTCGACTGCCTGATCCCCCGCGGCGGTCCGTCGCTGATCCGGTCGATCCTCGACAACGCCACGGTCCCCTACGTCATCGACGGCGACGGCAACTGCCACGTGTACGTCGACGCGTCGGCCGACTTGGCCATGGCGGCGGACATCGTGGTCAACGCCAAGGTCCAGCGCCCGTCGGTGTGCAACGCGGCCGAGACGCTGCTGGTCCACGAGGCGGTGGCGGGCGAGTTCCTGCCCGCGGTCGCCGACCGCCTGGCGGCCGCCGGCGTGACCCTGGTGGGCGACGCCAGGTCCCGGGATGTGCTCGGCCCGGACCGCGTCGAGGACGCCCGCGAGGACGACTGGGCGCACGAGTTCCTGTCCCTCAGGCTGGCGGTGGGCGTGGTGCCGTCCCTGGACGCGGCGATCGACCACATCGCCCGCTACGGCACGGGCCACAGCGAGGCCATCGTGACGAGCGAGCTTGCGGCTGCCGACCGGTTCACCCGAGAGGTGGACGCGGCCGCGGTGCTGGTCAACGCGTCGACGAGGTTCGTCGACGGCGAGGAGTTCGGCTTCGGCGCCGAGATCGGCATCTCGACCCAGAAGCTCCACGCCCGTGGCCCGATGGGCCTGCGGGAGCTGACCACGGAGAAGTACGTGGTCAGGGGCGACGGCCAGATCCGCACCTGACATTGGGGAGGTGGGCGGCCGCCCGCCCCGGGTAGGGAGAGGACACTCCCACCACGGCCCCGGGGGGCGGTGGGGAGCCTGGTCCGCGCCGCGCCGCCCCCCAAGCCGCCTCGTCTCCCTGGTTCTCCCTGGTCGCTCCCACACTTTGGGGGGTGTGAGACTCCCCACGTTGGGGTATCGGACCCAAGATGCTGGTGGGAGGGGACCGATCGCACCGGGCGCGAGCCCGTGTGTGGACGCTCCTCGCCACCCTGGTCGGCACCCTGGCGGCCGTTGCCCTCCTGCTGCTGCTGACCGCCGACGGAGCCGACGCAGCCACGGATGACGGGAGCCTCCTCGGCCCCCTCACGGACACGCTGGTGACGGCGACGGACCCCGTGGCCCCGGTGCTCACCGCCCCGACCACCGACCCGCCCACGGCGGCCGCCCCCGTGGCCCCGGCCACCGAGCCACCGGCACCGACCACCCCACCCACGGACGCCCCCGCCCAGCCCGCACCGTCGGACACCCCGACGCCCGTCGCGGACCCGCCGGCCCCGGTAGCCGACTCGCAGGCTCCCGCTACGGGGTCGTTGGCACCGCTGACCGCTCCGCTGGCCCCGGTGACGGCTCCGCTGGCGCCGGTGTCCGAGCCGCTGGCCCCGGTGACGGCTCCGCTGGCGCCGGTTGTCGACTCGCTGGCTCCCGTCATGGCGTCGTTGGCGCCAGTGGCGGCTCCGCTGGCGCCGGTGGCGGACTCGCTGGCTCCGGTGGCGGGGTCGATGGTGCCGGTGGCCGAGTCGCTTGCTCCGGTGGCGGGGTCGTTGGTGCCCGTGGCCGACTTGGTGGCTCCGGTGGCCGAGCCGCTGGCTCCGGTGGCGGGGTCGGTGGCCGAATCGCTGGCTCCGGTGACTGGTTCGGTGGGCGATTCGCTGGCTCCGGTGACTGGTTCGGTGGGCGAATCGCTGGCTCCGGTGACTGGTTCGGTGGGCGAATCGCTGGCTCCGCTGACCGGTTCGGTGGCCGAATCGTTGGTTCCGCTGACGGGTTCGGTAGCCGAGTCCTTGGCTCCGCTGACCGGGGCCTTGGCGCCGGTGGCGGACATGCTCGCGCCCGTTACCGGGGCCGTGGGGTCGCTGGCCGCTCCCGTGAGCGACGCCGTCGCGCCTCTCGCGGAGTCCGTGGCCGGCGCGGCCTCGCCCCTGGTCGGGCCGCTGGTCGACGATGTGGTCGCTCCGTTGGTCGAGCCCGTCGTCGGTGACGTGCTCGTGCCCGTGGTCGACGAGGTCCTGGTTCCCGTTGTCGAGCCCGTGGTCGACCAGGTCGTGGCGCCAGTGGTGGGTCGGGTCGCGGCACGCTCGGGGCCGGGTGGGCCGGCGGCGGGTGGTGGCGGCGTCGGCGGGATCCCGGCCGGGTTCGTCATCGGTGCGGGTCCGGTCGAGGGTGTGGTGTCGGCTGCCCCCCTGCGGGGCTCCGTCGCACGGGTGACGTCGTCGCCGGCATCCTCATGCCTGGGGTGCGCTCCCGCGTCCGGGAGCGAGCCGGTCGGGCTGCCCATCGGGGGGCTGCCCGTGGCTCCCGGTGCGGCATCGTCCGCATCTTCTCCTGGCGCCTCGGGGGCGTCCGGGGTCTTCGCCGTCCTGGTTGCCGGGGTGTTCGGTTTGCACCTCACCCGGGGCGGGATCGTGCGTGAGCAGGTTGCCCGGCTGGCCGGGCTCGCCCACGCGCCTGTGTGCCTTCCCGGCTGAACCGACGGCTCGTCCGTCCGTTCAGCCCGTTCACCGAACAAGGGAAGGAAGCCTCAGCATGCACAGGCACTCGCCTGCCAGCGGGGCGGCCGCCGGCCCGGCCGGCCCCCCGAGATCACACCGGCTCGTCCTCGTCGACGAGCCCCGGCGCCTCGTGCGCGACGCGCTCGTCGCGGCCATCGACGCCGCGCCGGGTCTGGCCGCGTTCGACGGCTCGACTGCCGACACGGCCGCGGTCGCCCGAGCCGATGCCGTCCTCGTCTCCGATCAGCTGCTCGGCACGAGCTGGCACCGGCTGCTGGTCGTCGGCACGTGGGACGACGGCCCCTCGCCGGTGGTCGTCATCAGCGACCGCGGCCCCGTGACGCCGAGCCGGCCCCGCCGCGGGGTCGTCGTCGTGTCCCCGGACACTCCGCTCGCCGCCGTCGTCGACGCGCTGCGGACGCTCCCGGGCCCGTGCCACGAGCGGCCCGACCGCCGCCCGTCGCTCACCGACCGGGAGCACGAGGTCCTGGGGCTACTGGCCCGGGGCCTGAACCCCACGGAGGTGGCCCGCAGCCTGTCGATCACGACCTACACGGTCCGCGACCACATCAAGGCCATCCGCGAGAAGCTCGGCCGCCCCACCGCGATGGCGGCCGTGCTGGAGGCCCTGCGGCAAGGGTTGGTGCGCCTCGACAGTGTCTGACGCCACGAGGCGTCCACCACATTGGGGAGTGCGATCAGCGCTCGCGGTGCGTTGACTGATGCGACCGGTGGCGGTTCCGGCGCCG
Organism: Acidimicrobiales bacterium; assembly: GCA_035649475.1. Classification (GTDB taxonomy): domain Bacteria; phylum Actinomycetota; class Acidimicrobiia; order Acidimicrobiales; family VFJN01; genus ZC4RG19. The sequence goes on along the minus strand of DASRJM010000179.1, from coordinate 14,916 downwards.
GGCGGATGGCGCCGGGACCTCCGCCGGTCCAGCCGAGTCAGCGCGCCCCGGCGGGGCGGCGGCGGCGCCAGGCCTGGGCCACCGCCGGCGATGCCCAGCCGGCGTCGTCGGCGTTGACGTTGGTGCCCGGCGGGATCAGCCGGTCGACCCGGTCGAGCGTGTCGTCGTCGAGCCGGACGTCCGCCGCGCCCAGCAGCCCCTCCAGCTGTTCCATCGTGCGGGGCCCGATGATCGTGGCGCTCACCGCCGGGTGGGTCAGCGTGAAGGCGAGCGCCAGGTGGGGGAGCGGGATGCCGGCGTCGGCCGCCACCTCCTCGAGCTGGGGCACCAGGTCGAGCTTCTGGGCCACTCCCGGGCGCTCCGGGTCGAACCGCTGGGGCATCCGGGCCGCCCGCCCGGTGGCGGGCGGCGGCTCGCCGTGGCGGTAGCGGCCGGTCAGGAAGCCGCCGTTCAACGGGCTCCAGGGGATCACGCCCATGCCGTAGCGCTCGCACGTCGGCAGCACCGACGCCTCGATGCTCCGGACGAACAGGGAGTACGGCGGCTGCTCGACCCGGAACCGCTCGTGGCCCCGCTTCTCCGCGACCCACTGTGCCTCGACGATGCCCTCGGCCGGGAACGTCGAGGACCCGAGGTAGCGCACCTTGCCCTGGTGGACCAGGTCACTGAGCGCGGACAGGGTGTCGTCCATGTCCGTGTTCGAGTCGGGCCGGTGCACCTGGTACAGGTCGATGTGGTCGGTGCCGAGCCGGCCGAGGCTGGCCTCCACCGCCCGTACGATCCAGCGGCGCGAGTTGCCCTGCGCGTTCGGGTCCTCGCCCATGGTGCCGTGGAACTTGGTGGCCAACACGACGTCGTCGCGCCGGCCGGCCAGGGCCTTGCCCACGATCTCCTCGGACTCGCCCGCGGAGTACACGTCGGCCGTGTCGATGAAGTTGATGCCCTCGTCGAGGGCGCGCTGGATGATGCGGGTCGATTCGTCGTGGTCGCGGTTGCCGATGCGCCCGAACATCATGGCGCCGAGGCACAGGGGGCTGACCTTGACCCCGGTGGTGCCGAGGGAGCGGTAGCGCACGGTCGTCGCCCTCCCGGTCAGGCCCGCGCGGCGATGCGGCGCAGGGGCGGCAAGGTGGGCGGGGGCTGGCGGCGGGCGGGGAGCTCGGCCAGCAGTTCGGTCGTCGCCTCCGCGACGCGGCGCACGGCCACTTCGAACGGGGCCTCGGTGGCCGGCGAGGTCTTCTGCACCCCGCTGACCTTGCGAACGTACTGACGGGCCGCGGCCTCGATCTCCTCGGATGTCGCCTGCGGATCGAGGCCGCGCAGAGTCGTGATGTTCCGGCACATGGCATCGAGGCTAGCGACGGCCTCATGGCGGCGGCTCCGGCGCGTCGGGCGGCTCGGGCGGGGGATGGCGCAGCCGCCACTGGTCGACGTCGTGGGCGAGCAGCTTGATCTCGCCGGCGATGCGGTAGGCGGGCAGCTCGCCCGCGTCGACCAGGGCGTAGAGCTCGCGCAGGGTGACGCCGATCAGCTCGGCGGCTCGGGCGGGGGAGACCCAGCGGTAGGCAGGGAGCCTGCCGCGGCCGGCGACGGGGGTGCCGTTCACCGGACGGCAGTGGGTTGAACGGTAGGGACAGGGAACACATCCACTAGTTCGTCATGAGTTACTGAGTACTTTAGTGATTTTTTGTGCTACAATGACCCCCATGAACACAAACCAGTCCCCGGCCCCTGCGGCGACGTGGGAAGATCCCCTGGTTCCCCTCACCACCGGCTTCAACCATGTGGCCACCCTGACCACCGACGCCGACCGGCTCGTCGCCTTCTACGGCGACGTGTTCGGCGCGGTCGTGTCGGCCGAGATCCCAGCCGAGGGCGACCACCCCCGGCTGGTCATCGTCGACCTCGGGGGCGGGTCCGCCCTCAACGTGTTCGAGACCGACGGCGCCGGCATCATCGGCGAGCGCCGCCGGCTGGGCGGGCGCGGGGCCATCGACCACTTCGGGCTGGCCGTCGACTCGCTCACGACGCTCGAGTCCGTGCGAGACCGGCTGGTGGCGGCCGGGGCCGACATCGGCGAGATCCAGCGGCTGGGGTCAGAATGGTCGCTGTTCTTCCGGGACCCCGACGGCATGGAGCTCGAGGTCTGCTGCCACGCCGGCGGGTGAGCGGGTCGCTCGCCGTCCCGCCCGGCTTCGCGGATGCCGTGTGCCGGTGGAACGGCGTGGCCGGTAGGCGGTGGCTCGACGACCTGCCCGCCCTGGTGGCGCGGGCGACCGAGCGCTGGTCGCTCACAGTCGGCGAGCCGTACCCCGGCGGAATGTGCCCCCTCCTGCGGCGCGTGTGGCAGGGAGGCCGGCCGGTGGGTTCTCACGTCTCGTGGGTCGACGACGATCCGGACCTGGGGGCGCTGCCCCTGGAACGGCTGCAGTACGGCACGCCGCGGCCGCATCATCCCGACGCGGACCTGGCGACCGGCGCCGCCCAGTGACCGGTTGGATGCCGTCACCGACCACGCCGGCCGGTGGGCGGGGCTCGCGGACTGGGTTCAGGGCGGTCGGACGTGCTCGCCGCCGAGCGACGCCGGCCCCCTGGTCGGCAGCGGTGCCGACGGTGCCCACGGGGCCGGGTCGCCGCGGTGGTGAACCAGTGGCGAGGCGTTGGGCGTCGACGCCGGCGGGATGCGGGCGGGGGCGCTGCGACGGGCCGTCGACGTGGCCGCGTGGTCGCACGAGGTCGGGGAGGATCTGAGCGGGCGCCTGGGGCTCGCCCGGTGGCTCGTGTCCGCCTCTAGGTCAGCCGTCCCCCTCCTGCGCAGCGTTGATGTCACCGATGCGGCCGCCCAGGTCGGGGTGTTCGGAGCTGAAGAGACCCCACCGGCTGTCCCACCCGGCGACGTTCCACATGTGGGACATCCACAGCCCCTCGAGCGGGACCACCCGCCCGCCCCGGGAGGTGCAGTCCTCCTCGGTGGCGTTCTCGTCGCCCAGCACGCCGCCGGCGCCGAGGCACAGCTGGCGGTGGACGTGCCAGGGGTCGTTGCCGCCCGCGAAGCCATCGGGCGGGTTGTCCGGCCCGGTGAACGCCAGGTAGCTGAGGCCGACGATCTTGCTGTCGGGGTTGGTGCCGTCGAACAGCAGGATCTCGGGGTTGGCCGGATCGAAGGTGCCGTCGAGGAGGCCGCTGTTGAGGTAGTGCGCGGCGATGCAGGGGACGTACGGCGTGATGCGCCGGTAGCCGCCCGCCTCCGCCGCCGCCGCCGTCGGGTACGTGAGCGGCACGGCGTTGGCCTGGGCGATCTGGCCCGACAGGGTGGCGCGGGTGGCGGCGTCGAGCGGCGTCCACGGCACCGGGCCACGGTGGCCGTGGCCGCTGTTGCCCTCGTTGGCCACGCCGGCCTGCTCACAGGCCGACGTACCGTCGGCCACGATGATCGCGTTGGTGTGGCCCTCGACGTGCTCGGGCGTGGCCGCCGCGTCGCCGGTCGCCGCGGCCTCGCCGGACGCGTGGTCGTGGTCGCCGGCCGCCGCCATGTCGTCGTGGTCGTCGCCCTCGCTCCCGCCGTGCGAGTGCTCGGACGCGAACGCGGGCGACAGCGCCATGGTCGACACGATCGCGATGGCCAGCCCGGTGACGCCGATGCCGGCGAGGCCGACCGCCGGCTTGACCGTGCGCTGGGCCATCGCCGGGCGCAGCAGCACGCCCAGCGACACCACCACGATGGCCGCCTCGAACCCGGTGGCCAGCGCGTCGACCAGCGCCACGGGCTCGGTCGTCCACGGGTCGGGGCCCACGGGCACGCCCCACAGCCGGGACATCAGCCAGGTGGCGATCACCACGGTGTTGCCGATCGCCGCCGCGGCCAGGAGCTTGCGGGTCGGCGCCACGAGGAACGCGACCCCCCAGCTGATCTGGAGCCAGGCGACCACGGCGAAGAAGGTGCCGTGCATCCACGACACGTCGAAGTGGGTTCCGCTCTCGGCGAAATGGATGGCGCCCGCCGCCAGGGACAAGGCAACGAGCAGCCAGCGCAGATAGCGGCCGATCGTGCCGTCGGTCGTCGTCATCGTTACCCCTCCAAAGCTTCGATGCACGCCTTGTGCAACAAGGCTAGTCCAAGTTCGCTTCTTGTCGTAGAAACTGGCGCCGTTCCCAGGTTTCTCGGTCGGCTCCCAACGTGCTAGAACTCCTACGTTCGGTCATGGCGGCGCGGAAGTGAGAACTGGGGAATCTCATGCGCTTCGTCACCGCGCCGCGCCGGGCCCTCACCGCCGGCGTCCTGGCGCTCGTCCCGCTGTCCCTGACCATTGCCGTCCAACCGGTGGCTGCCGACCGGTTACAGACACCGCCCGCCGCCACTGAGGTTCCCGGCAACCGTCCCGGGCTCGGCCTCGTCTTCAACGACCTGGAGGCGGCGACCACCGACGCCTGCGACGAGATGTACGAGCTCGAGGGCAGCGACCGCTGCACCCACGGGCCCGACCGACCCCCGCCGGGCTACACGATGGCGGCCGACGTCGCCCCGCTCGCCCCCGAGGGCGAGGGCGGCACCACCGCACTGGCGGCCGTGTGCAGCGGCGACGGGACGAGCGGCAACCGGGTCCAGGCCCTGTACGTGCACGCCCCCGGCAACGACCGCTTCGCCCAGTACCAGTCGTCGCTGGTCCAGTGGGTGGCCGGCATCGACACCATCTACAACGAGTCCGCCCGAGAGACGGGCGGCACCCGCAATGTGCGGTTCGTCCACGACGCCAGCTGCGCGCCGATCGTCGACGACGTGGAGATCAGCTCGACGGCGCTGAGCAGCTTCAGCCGGATGGTGTCGGAGCTCGAGGCGCAGGGCTACAACCGCCGCGACCGGAAGTACATCATCTTCGGCGATGCCCGGGTCTACTGCGGCATCGGCGAGTTCGCCGGCGACACCCGCAAGACCGACGCCAACCGCTCGAACTCCGGGCCGTCGTTCGCCCGGGTGGACGCCAGCTGCTGGAACTCGTCGACGGCCGCCCACGAGCTGGGGCACACCCTCGGCGCGGTGAACAACAACTCCCCCAACTCCAGCGGAGGCGGGCACTGCACCGACGAGTGGGACGTGATGTGCTACTCGGACTCGCCCAACTACCCGCAGATGCGGACGATCTGCGCCGATCGCGCCCACGACGCGCGGCTGGACTGCGGGCACGACGACTACTACCACACCAACCCCGACCCCGGCTCCTACCTGGGGCGGAACTGGAACGTGGCCGACAGCCTGTTCCTGATCGACGGGGGAGACACGGCGCCACCGACGACAGTGCCGCCCACCACGTCGACCACCCAGCCCACCACCACGGCGACCCCGACGACCGCGGCACCCACCACGACGACGACCCGGCCGACCACGACGACGACCCGGCCGACCACGACGACGAGCCGGCCGCCGACGACGACGGTCCCGCCCACCACGGTCCCGCCGACCACGGTGCCGCCGACGACCGCGGCGCCCACGACGGCGACGACTCAGCCGACGACCACGGTCCCGCCCACCACGGTCGCGCCGACCACCGTCCCGCCGACGACCGCCGCGCCGACCACGACGACGACGGTCCCCCCGACGCCCGAGCCCTGCGAGGGCTACGCCCGCCGGGTGACCGGGACGCTGGCCGAGGGCGACAGCCAGGTGCAGCCAGGCGGCTGGTTCTACCTCGCCCGCTCCGGCTTCCACGCCGCCTGCCTCGACGGTCCGGCCGACGCCAACTTCGACGTGAAGCTGCAGCGCTGGGCCGGCATGCGCTGGGTCGACGTCGCCGCGGCCACGGGCTCGGGTGCAGACGAGACGGTGACGTTCAACGGCCGCTTCGGCATCTACCGGTACCGGGTGACGGCGGTGTCCGGGTCGGGCGCCTACACGCTCGGTTTCAAGCGACCGTAGGGTCGATGAGGTGCGACGCCGCCCGTGGCTGGTCCCGTTCGCCGTCCTTCTGGTGGCGGGCGCCGCGGCCTGCGGGGACGACGACGGTGAGACGTCGACCGGCGGCCCAGCGTCGACGGAGCCCGCGCCGGTGGGGCAGATCGAGTACCCCGCCGGTGCGGACGACGTCGTGATCGAGATCGCCTCGGAGGGCGGCCTCGCCGGCCCGCAAGCCGTGTCGACGCCCCCGCAGCTCGTGGTGATCGGCGACGGGCGGCTCGTCCAGCCCGGACCGACGACCATGCAGTATCCGGGCGCCCTGCTGCCCAACCTCCAGGAGCGCTCGATCAGCGCCGACGGCATCCAGCAGCTGCTGGGCCTGGCCGACGAACACGGGCTGCTGGCCGACGTCGACTACGAGCGCCCCGACAATGTCATGGACGCGCCCGACACCGTGGTCACGATCTCGGCCGGGGGGCGGACGTACGAGCACCGGGCCTACGCGCTCGGCGTCGGCGCCGGCGACCAGGGCGAGGAGACCGACCCGGCCCGGGCCAACCTGCAGGCGTTCGTGGAGGCGGCGACCGGGTTCGCCTCGTCGCAGGACCCCTCCCTCGGCCCCGAGCAGCCCTACCAGGCCGAGGCGTACCTGATCCGGGCGGTGCCCGACGAGCCGGCGCCGACGCCCGACGGGCTGGAGCCGCGGGTGGTCGACTGGCCGGCGGACGCCTCCGTGCGGCTGGCGGACGCGGCCGAGTGCGCCGAGGTCCCGGCCGGCGAGGTGGGCGACGTGCTGGGGTCCGCGGACGAGCTGACCCGGTTCGTGGACGCCGGCGTGACCTATGCGGTCACCGCGCAGCCGGTGCTGCCCGGGAACGGCTGCGACTGAACGCGCCGCGACGATCGGTCCGGCGCGCACTAGGTTCGCCGGCCGTGCCGCGCCTCGCTGTGGTCGCCCTCGCCGCCGCGCTCGTGGCGTCGTCGTGCTCGAACGGCGGTGGGGACGACGATGGTGGTGGTCCGGCGGGGACGTCGGCGGAGAGCACCACCACCGTGCCGAGCGCGACCGAGCTGTGCGCCGGGGCCCAGGCGGCGCCCGCGCCCGCCCGGGTGGCGCAGCCGGCGCTGGTGGAGGCGAGCGGGATCGCCGCCAGCGCCAGCGAGCCCGGCGTGCTGTGGGCGCACAACGACTCCGGCGGTGAGCCCGAGGTGTTCGCCATCGGCGAGGACGGCGGCGACCGGGGGCGCTGGTCCCTGCCCGGGGCCGAGGCGGTCGACTGGGAGGACATGGCCCGCGGTCCCCGCGAGGGCGGGGCGGACGTGCTGTACCTGGGCGACATCGGCGACAACGGCTCCCAGCGGGCGGAGGTCACCGTGTACCGGGCCGCCGAGCCCGAGGTCCCGCCCGGGGCGACGGGCGGGGCCCTGGACGGCGTCGAGGCGATCACGCTCGCCTACGCCGACGGCGCCCGCGATGCCGAGGCGCTGCTGGCCGACCCCGTCACCGGCGATCTGTTCATCGTGACCAAGGTGCTCGTCGGCCCGGCCGGCGTGTACCGGATCCCGGCCGGCGCCGGCGGCGGGGCGACCATCGCGATGGAGCGGGAGGGCGACCTCGCGGGCTCCCTCGTCACCGGCGGCGACATCTCGCCCGACGGTTCCGTGATCGGGTTGCGCACGTACACGTCCGTGCTGCTCTGGGAGCGGGCACCCGGCGAGAGCGTGCCCGAGGCGCTGGCCGGCCCGCCGTGCACCGCACCCGCCGTGGCGGAGCCCCAGGGCGAGGCCCTGGCGATGGCGACCGACGGGCGGGGCTACGTGACGGTGAGCGAGGGCGCCAACCCGACGATCAACGTGTTCCGCCTCCCGGACGCCTAGATCTCGCCCCGCGCTCCCCGGCGGGACGGGCGTACGATCGAGAACGTGGCCGAGTGGTTCTCGATCGAGGTCTTCGACGGGCCGACCTCGGCGCGCGCCTGGCGGGAGGCCTATGGCGACGCCCTCGTCGCCGCCGCCCACACCGAGGGGATGTCGGCCTGGGAGTGGCACGAGCTCTCCTGGGGCGTGGTCCTCGAGGTCGAGCTCCGCGACGACCTCGCCTGGCTCCGCCTGCTGGCCGTGCCGGCGGCGCGGGCGGCGCTCGACGCGGTGCCCGATCCGCTCCGCGGCCTGGCGATCCACCGCGGCCGGGGCGGGAGCGCCGGGGTCGCCGACCCGAAGCGGCCGCGCCCCGTGGCGGGGGCCGGCGCCGTGGCCCTGCCGGAGCCCGTCGCGCCCGACCAGGAAATTTTCGCACCGTACGTCCTGACGCCCTCCTGAGCGTGCTGCGATCGCCTAGGGTGGAAGCGCTTCCAAGCATGGAAGCGCTTCCACTGCTCGGATGGAGGAGGGGCCACCATGAGCAGCACGTCGGTCTGCAGGCGTTCGATCGCGGGGCTGGCCGCGGCGGGAGTCCTGCTGGTCGGGGCGCCGGCCGGCAGCGCGGGAGCGGCCGAGGAGCCGCCCGCCCCCACCGACCTGTACGTCCCCAAGCCCGACCACGGCGCGCCGCGCCAGATCGCCGAGCTCACCGCCCAGGGCGACCGGGAGGCGGCCGAGGCGATCGAGGCGATGATCGAGACGCCCCAGGCCGTGTGGTTCACCGCCGGGACCCCGCGGTCGGTCAAGCAGGACGCCCGCCGCACCACGACCCGGGCGGAGGCCAAGGGCACGCTCCCGGTGCTGGTGGCGTACAACATCCCGTTCCGCGACTGCGCCCAGTTCTCCGCCGGCGGGGCGACGACCCGGGCGGAGTACGAGGCGTGGATCGACGGGTTGGCGGCCGGCATCGGCAACCGCCACGCCGTCGTGATCCTCGAGCCGGACGGCCTCGGCATCATCCCCTGGTACGACCCGTACGGCAGCGCCGACGGGTCCGCCGCGCTCGAGTGGTGCCAGCCCGCGGAGGCCGATCCGGCCACCGCGGCCGCCGAACGGTTCGCCATGCTCCGCCACGCCGTCGACGTGCTCGGCGCGCTGCCCAACGTCACGACCTACCTCGACGGCACCCACAGCGCCTGGCTCGGCGTCGGCGACATCGCCCACCGCCTGGCCCAGGCCGGCGTCGATGGCGCCGACGGCTTCGACCTTAACGTGTCGAACTACCAGCTCACCGCCAACAACGTGCAGTACGGCCGGTGGATCTCGTCGTGCCTGGCGTACGCCACCGGCGTGAACCCCGGCGACTTCTTCGGCTGCCCCAACCAGTACTGGAACGGCGGGCCGCTGCCGGCCAAGATCGCCGTGCTGCTCGGCGAGTGGACCGGCGTGGCGCTCAGCTCGTTCGGCGTGTGGAGCGACGACAGCGACAACCCCGCCCTCAACTCGTCGGGGATCAACCTGCGCTACGCCACGATGCTCGGCGGTGTCGAGCCGAGCGCAGGCTACGTGATCGACACCAGCCGCAACGGCCAGGGACCGTGGCGGCCGGGGGCGTACCCCGACCCCCAGGACTGGTGCAACCCGCCCGGCCGCGGCCTCGGTCAGCGCCCGACCCTTGACACGGGCGAGCCGCTGGTCGACGCGTACCTGTGGGTGAAGATCCCGGGCGAGTCGGACGGCGAGTGCACCCGGGGCCTCGGGCCGGGCGGCGAGACCGTCGACCCCGAGTGGGGCCGGATCGACCCCGCCGCGGGCGACTGGTTCCCGGAGATGGCGCTCGACCTGGTGGCCAACGCGGATCCGCCTATCGTGCCCTGATGCGCAGCCACCGGGTCGCCGCCCACAACACGGCGACGGCGTCGGCCAACAAGATCCACGACGACGAGGTGGCCCGCCGCTACGGGTTCGGCGGCGGGCTCGTGCCGGGCGTCGACGTGTACGCCTACATGACCCACGTACCGGCGGAGGCGTGGGGGCGGGACTGGCTGGCCCGCGGGTCGATGCGGGCCCGGTTCCTGTCGCCGGTGTACGAGGGCGACGTCCTCACCGTCGTGCCCGGCGAGCCCGGCGAGGTGGGCGGCGGTCCGTGCGTCCCGCTCGAGGTCCGCAACGAGGCGGGCACGACCTGTGCCGTCGGCCACGCCGGCCTGCCCGCCGAGCCCGGGCCCCCGCCCGACGTGGCCGCGGTGCCCGGCGTGGCGCGGGCGGAGCGGCCGGACGCCGACCCGGCGTCGCTGACCCGGGGCACGGTGCTGGCGGTGGCGCCCGAGCTGTGGGAGGCCGCCGGCGCGGGCCCGTACCTGGCCGACGTGCGGGAGGACCTGCCCCTGTACCCGGCCGAGCGGGCGGCGCACCCGGCCTGGGTGTTGCGCCGGGCCAACGACGTGCTGGGGTCGAACGTGCGGCTGGGGCCCTGGATCCACGTGGAGTCCGACGTCCGGCACCACGCGGTCGTGGCGGACGGCGACTCGGTCGACACCCGGGCCACCGTCACCCGGGAGTGGCAGCACAAGGGCCACCGGTTCGTCGCGTTGGACGTGGGCGTGTTCGCGTCCGGGCGGCTGGCGGCCCGGATCGTCCACACGGCCATCTACCGGCCCCGTCCGGTCTCCGCCTGACACCGCCCACAGGGTCTTGCACCTCACGCGACGTGAGGTCTTACGGTCGGTGACATGGACGATAGGACACCCTGTGACCTGCTGATCTCCGGGGGCACCATCCTCGACCTCCAGGCGGACGACCCGCTCGCCGGCGCGGCCGTAGCCGTGGATGGCGGCGTGATCGCGGCGGTCGGTCCGGCGGCCGACCTCGAGCCCGCCTGGGTGCCGCGGCGGCGGATCGACGCCAGCGGGCACGTCGTCGCCCCGGGGTTCGTCGACGCCCACGTCCACCTCGCGTCGTTCATGGGCGCCGGCCGGCCCTACGAGCGGGCCACCGGCCCGGGGCCGTTCTCGGGCGCGGGCGACATGGCCGGCGTCCTGCCGATGGTCGCCCGGTGGTGCGCGATGCACGTGCCCGCCGAGGTGATGGCGCCCGTGGTGCGAGCAGGGCTGGCCGCCATGCTGCGGTCCGGGTTCACCGGCGTGGTCGACGCGGGCGGCCCGGGCGTGGAGGGCGTGGCGCTGGCCGCGGGCGCCGCGGGCATCCGGGCCGCGGTCGGCCCGTCGCTGGCCGACCAGTGGCACGACGACCGCGGGACGCTGGTCCGCCAGGCCGACGCCGGCGAGATCTTGGCCGGCGCCGAGGACTTCGCCGACCGACACGACGGCGCGGGCGGCGGGCGGGTGCGGGCACTGGTGTCGGCCGTCGAGGTCATGGCGGGGTCGGACGAGCTGCTGGCCGGCATCGCGGCGCTGGCGGCCCGGCGCGACCTGCCCACCCACGTTCACAGCCACATCGACGGGGCGAGCAACCGGGCCCACGCCGAGGCCCTCGGCCGCACGCCCACCGAGCGCCTGGCCGAGGCCGGCCTGCTGTCGGAGCGCTGCACGATCATGCACGCCGGCGCGCTGTCCGACGGCGACGTGGCCGCGTTCGCCTCCGGCGGCGTCACCGTCAACCACAACCCGGTCGGCAACGCCCTCCACGGCTTCGGGGTGGCGTACGGGCGCTCGGTGCCCCGGCTCCTCGCCGCCGGCGTGCCGGTCGTGCTGGGCAGCGATTACGCCCCGTCGGTGACCAGCCCGTTCGAGCAGGTCCGGGCGGCGCTGGCGATCCAGCGCGAGGTCGCGGCCAGCGACTACGGCCTCACGCTGGAGGCGGCGCTGGCCATGGGCTTCGCCGGCGCCGTCCCCCTCGGCCGCCCCGGCGAGCTCGGTCGCGTGGCGCCGGGGCAGCTGGCCGACCTCGTGCTGGTGGACACGACCGGCGCGCACCACCTGGCCAGCACCCACCCGGTGCCGGCCGTGGGCCTCCACGCCCGCGCCGGCGACGTCACCACGGTCGTGGTGGGCGGCGACGTGGTGGTCGAGGACGGCCGGCTCACGCACCTCGACGAGGCCGAGGTCCTCGCCGAGGCGCGGGCCACGCTCGACCTCGTGGCCGCCCGGGCCGGCTAGTGGGGTGGCTACCCGAAGGGCAGGAACGTCGTGCCGCCGAGGGTGGCCAGGTCGCTGGCGGCGAGGCCCTCGCTCGACAGGGTCCACAGCGTGTCGCCCACGACCAGCGCCCGCTGGATCGGCGGCGTGTACTGGAACGGCGGGAAGTCGTCGACCGGCGGGACGGGCTCGGCGCCGGGCTCGGACCCGCCGCCGGCGCCTGGCTCGATCGGGATCGGGCCCACGCCGGGCTCGGTCACCGGCGGGTGCGACACCCGCCCGACCTCGGCGATCGTGGCGGCGTCAGCGTCGACCCCGAACCCGACGAGGCCCTCGAACGCGCCCTGGCGGCCGTAGGCGCTGACCGGCAGCGCCACCAGGTTGGTGTCCGGCCACCACAGGAACGCGTGGTGGTCCCACTCGGCGCCGGAGCTGGACTCCGGGAGCACCGCCTGCGCCACCCGCTGGGGCGACGACGGGTCCCGCACGTCGTACAGCGCGACCTGGGTGCCAGTGACGCGGCCCTCCTCGGTGGCGTCCTGGCCGATGCCGATCAGCCGGCCGTCGCCGATGGGGTGGAGGTAGGCGGAGTAGCCGAGGATCTTCAGCTCGCCGGTGACCGCCGGCGCGGTCGGGTCGGACAGGTCGACGGTGTACAGCGGGTCGGTCTGGCGGAACGTGACCACGTAGCCGACATCGCCCAGGAACCGCACGGAGTGGATGGTCTCGCCCCGCCCGAGCCCGGACACAGAGCCCACGGCGGTCAGTGCCCCGTCGCCCGGGCCCAGCACCACGACGTGGCTCTCGGACGTGTCCCGGTCGGACCACGCCTGCCCCGTCGTGGTGGCCACCCGCAGGTAGCCGTCGTGCTCGTCCATCGCGAACTGGTTGAGCAGCGTCCCGTCGACGTGGCCGGACAGCTCGTAGGTGGCCCGGCCCGGATCGGTCACGTCGAAGCGGTGGATGTCGGTGCCCTGCTCGACCTCGTCAGGAGGCGTGCCGCCGGACTCCTCGGCCAGCGCCGCCCAGTCGATCCACTCGGGCGCGGCCACGTAGAGGTGCTCGGGCGAGGCGTAGACGGTCTGGCCGCCCGCCAGGACGCCGGTGCCGGCGGCGGACGCCAGCCCGGCGCCGACACCGTCGGACAGGTCGACGGTCACCACCGACACGACGCCGAAGCCGGAAAACGTGTTCGGGGCGTGGGTGTCCTCGCAGGACAGCAGCTTGCCCTCGGCGCCCTCCTCGCCGTCGCCCACGACCTGGCGCCAGCCCGGCAGCAGCGCCTCGGGGTCGGCCTCCTCGACCACCTGGCGGTTGAGCGCGGTGGCCTGCTCCTCGGCCTCGGCGCCGGGGAGGGCCGGCGTCACGAGCGGCAGGTGGGCCGTCGACTCGTCGTGGACCACGATGCGGGCCACGTCCCCGGTCATCCGGGCCGCCACGTAGCTGCCGTCGAGCTCGTAGGTCCCGCCCGGCACCAGCGAGTCGCCGTCGACGGCGACCTCGACGATGCGGGTCGTGCCGATGGGCAGGATCGAGCGGGCCACGTCGGCGCCCGGGGCCTCCTCGGCGAAGGGAACGGCCTCGCCGTAGGACCCGGCCCCGAACACCAGGATCCGGTCGCCCGCCAGCAGCATCTGCCCGTCGTACATGCCCTCGGGCAGGTCGATCGACGACACGACCGCGCCGCTCTCCACCGACGCCAGGTGCAGCTTGTTCCCGGCGATGGCCAGGATTCGCCGGCCGTCGGTCTTGACGATGTCGGGCTCGTCGACGCCGGCCACCTGCACGTTGGTGGTCGAGAAGCCGGACCCGTCGTCCTGGCCGGGCGCGCTCGGCGCCGGTGCGGCGCCGGGGGCCTCGGTGGCGAGCGACCGGTCGGCGGACTCGGCCGCGGTCGCCGTGTCCTCCATGATCACGACGTCCCCGCCGCCGACCGCGGGGCCGTACGCGCCGGGAAACCCGTAGGCGCCCACCCGGGGCGCCAGCTCGTCGCGCATCCACGTGCGCAGCCCGTCGCACGAGTCCAGCCGGCGCAGGCTGCTGGCCAGCTGCAGGTTCGGCCGCTCGCTCCCGGCCTGCGGGCCGAGCCCGCCGCCGTCGCCGCCACCGCCCGAGCAGGCCGCGCCCAGCACGGCCAGGGCCGCGGCGGCGGCCGCCAGCCGTCGTCCCATCTCCCTACAGATAGGCACCTTCAGCTGGCCGCTCGGTTTCGGCAGGTGCCTATCTGTAGGGATCGTCTGTCCCCCGGTTGGCCCGTTCGCTGTCATCGGCGTCTTCGACGTTCGCAGGACCCCGTGCGGTTCCCGTCCGGGTTCAGGTGGCGGCGTGGGCCCGGGCCAGCGCGTGCTCGACCAGGGTGATCAGCACGAAGATCACCGTGTCCTCCCGGCGGGCGTCGCAGATCACGAGCGGCACGTCGGGCGCCAGCGCCAGGGCGGAGCGGAGTGCGGCCTCGGTGTGGCGGGGCGCTCCGTCGAACGCGTTGACCGCCACCACGAAGGGGACGCCGCGGTCTTCGAAGAAGTCGATGGCGCCGAAGGCGTCGGACACGCGGCGGGTGTCGACGAGCACGACCGCGCCCACCGCCCCCCGGGCCACGTCGTCCCACATGAACCAGAACCGGTCCTGGCCGGGCGTGCCGAACAGGTAGAGGACCAGCTCGCGGTCGATGGTCCGGCGGGCGAAGTCCATCGCCACGGTCGTCGTGCGCTTGCCGCCCACTCCCGACAGGTCGTCGATGCCCACCGACAGCTGCGTCATGGCCGCCTCCGTCGTGAGCGGCGTGATCTCGGAGACCGCCCCGACGAACGTGGTCTTGCCGACGCCGAAGCCGCCCGCGATCACGATCTTGACCGATACGGGACCGTCGATGGTCACCTTGTCACCGTGCCCTCAAGCCGTTCAGGAGGCGCTCCAGCACCTCGGTCCGGGGGCGGCCCTCGCTCGTGACCGCCGTCTGGTGGATCGTCAACATGCCGTCCTCGTGGAGGTCCGACACCAGCACGCGTGCCACGCCCAGCGGCACCTGGATCCTGGCCGCCACCTCGACCACCGACACGGGCGCCCGGC
>DASRJM010000178.1:0-20102 GCA_035649475.1 Acidimicrobiales bacterium | reverse complement strand
CCTGAGGTCTCGCTGACATCGCCGTCATCGGGGCCGTCGCCGGCACTATCGTGCGGTCATGGCGACGGCCCCCGCGGTGGACGACATCGAACTGACCGACCTCGACTGGTGGACCGAAGGGCTCGACAAGCGGGCGGCGGCGTTCGCCGTGCTGCGGGCCGAGCGCCCGGTCGCCCCGATGGTGATGCCCGGCGTGCCCGACATGGGCATGCCGGAGTTTCCGTACTACTCGATAACCCGGCAGGCCGACATCGTGCACGCCAGCCGGCACCCCGAGCTGTTCTGCTCGGGCGAGGGCACGAACATCGGCGACCTGCCGCCGGACTTCCGTGATTTCTTCGGGTCGATGATCAACATGGACGACCCGCGCCACGCCCGCATGCGGCGCATCGTGTCCCGGGGCTTCACGCCCAAGCAGCTGGCCAAGATGAAGGCCGACGTCGAGGGCGTGGCCGCCGAGATCGTCGACGAGATCGCCGAGCGGGGCGAGTGCGACTTCGTGACCGAAGTGGCGGCCCGGCTGCCGCTGCGCATCATCCTCGACATGGCGGGCATCCCCCGCAGCCAGGAGCAGTTCGTCTTCGACCGCACGAACGTCATCCTCGGGTTCACCGACCCCGAGTACGTCGCCGACGTCGAGAACCCCGCGGTGGTGACCACCGCCATCCTCACGGCCGGCGCCGAGCTGGCCCAGCTGGTCAACGAGCTGGGCGAGGCCCGGATCAAGGACCCGGGTGACGACCTGGTGTCCGCCCTCGTGAACGGCGAGGTCGACGGGGAGCACCTGACGCCGCAGGAGCTGGCGTCGTTCTTCGTGCTGCTGGTGGTGGCCGGCAACGAGACCACCCGCAACGCCATCGCCCACGGGCTCTCGGCCCTCACGGACCACCCCGATCAGTGGCGGCGCTGGCGCGACGACGTCGACGGCCTGGCCCCGACCGCGGTCGAGGAGATCATCC
Organism: Acidimicrobiales bacterium; assembly: GCA_035649475.1. Taxonomy (GTDB): domain Bacteria; phylum Actinomycetota; class Acidimicrobiia; order Acidimicrobiales; family VFJN01; genus ZC4RG19. The sequence goes on along the minus strand of DASRJM010000178.1, from coordinate 19,143 downwards.
GCTGGTCGTCGCCGGTCATCCACTTCCGCCGCACGGTCACGACCGACGGCGCCCGGCTGGGCGACACCGAGTTCGAGGCCGGGGACAAGGTCGTGCTGTGGTACTGGTCCGGCAACCGGGACGAGGCCGTGTTCGACGACCCCGAGACGTTCGACCTGGGGCGCACGCCCAACGACCACATCGGCTTCGGCGGGCCCGGGCCCCACTTCTGCCTGGGCGCCCACCTGGCCCGCCGCGAGGTCACCGTGATGTTCGCCGAGCTGCTGCGGCGGCTGCCCGACATCCACGCCACCGCCGAACCGGACCGGCTGCGGTCCGGCTTCATCAACGGGATCAAGCACCTCCCGGCGGCGTGGACCCCGACTCGGGCCTGACCCGGTAGCGCAGGTACACGACCCCGCCGGCGAACCGCCGCTCGTCCACCAGCTCCAGGCCCGCCTGGACGCCGGCCGGCAGCGCGGGCTTGCCGCCGCCCACGAGGATCGGGTGGAGGAAGAGGTGGACCTGGTCGACCAGCCCGGCCCGGAAGGCGTTGGCTGCCACAGTCGCACCGCCGATGCTGAGGTCGCCGGCGCTCGCCTGCTTCAGGTCCCGCACCTCGTCGGGGTCGAACGTCCGCACGACGCGGGTCCGGGCGGTGGTGGGCCTGTCCAGCGTGGAGGAGTACACGACCTTGTCGGCGGCCCGCCAGATCTCCGCGAACTCCCGCATGGCCGGGCGCTGGTCGGGGCCCGTGTCCATCGTCTCCCAGCCGGCCATCGTCTCGTACATCCGCCGGCCGTACAGGTAGGTGGTGGCGCCCCGCTCGAGGTCGTTGACGAAGGCATGGACCTCGTCGTCGGGCTCGGCCCAGCCGAACCCGCCCGACTCGTCCTCCACGAACAGGTCGAGGGAGGTGATCGCCGCATAGACGAGCTCGCCCACGGTCAGGTCCGCCCGACCTCGGGTGCGAGCGAGGCGTGGTCGCCCGGCACCTCGACGATCGTCTCGTCGCGGTCGTCCCACTCGGTCCGCAGGGCCCGGCTCATGATGGCGTGCATCTCGTAGAGGCAGGTGATGTAGGTCAGCTCCAGGATCTGCTCGTCGGTCAGGTGCTCGCGGAGGGCGGCGAACACGCCGTCGGACACCCGGCCGTTCTCGAGGACCAGGGCGTCGGTGTAGGCGAGCACCGCCCGCTCGGCCGGGGCCCAGCAGTCGGCCACCGGCCAGTGGGGGATGGCGGCGATCTTCTCCTCGGACATGCCGAGCGCCCGGGACGCCTTGGCGTGCTGGGAGTAGACGAACTGGCTCTGGCGGGCCCAGCCGGCCCGGAACTGGCCCAGCTCCCGCAGCTCGGCCGGCAGCGTGCGGGCCGAGGAGCGGTAGAGGCCGAAGCCGTCCACACAGTGCTTGAGCACGTCGGGGACGAGGGCGAACGTCGTCCACCAGTCGCCGGGTGTCCCGGTGGCGGTGCCCGGGTCGGCGACGGGGTCGCGGCCCGGGCCGAACATGAAGTCGTACATGGCGGTGACGATCGGCGCGCTGGCCTCGTCCCGGCTGACCTGGCGGAGGCGGGGCATGGCGGCAACCTAGTGGGGCGGTTCGCCGGCGTGCGCGGCGACGTCCACCAGGAGATCGTCCCAGGCGGTGAGGGCGACGTAGTGGGCGGCGCCCTCGACCAGATCGAGGCGGGCGCCGGGCAGCTGGGTGGCGTACCACCGCCCGAACGCGGGCGGGGTGACGGCGTCCTCGGTGCCGTACACCAGGCGGACCGGGCAGCGGATCGCGTCGAGGTCCACGTCGAGGGGCGCGGCCTGCGCCTCCACGTCGGCCTCGACGCCGCCCAGCCCGTGGCGGACCGCCTCGACGAGCCCGTCGGCCAACGTCTCGGCCGCCCCGGGGATTGAGGCGACCTCGGCGGTGTTGGCCGCATCCCGTTGCTCGGCCTGGTGCTGGGCCGCCAGCGCCCGGTCGCAGGGACAGGGGGCGAGCAGCGGGGCGATGGCCTCGCCGAGCGTGCCGGCGGGCAGGACGTCGGCCAGCTCCAGGGTGTCGAGCCGGGACGCGCCGGCCGCGGCGACGGCCGCCTCGGCGTAGGCCTGCCGGGGCACGAGCCCGGCCACGACCGTCAGCGCCGCCACCCGCGTCCCGCCGAGGGCGGCCAGCGCCACCCCCGCCAGCGCCCCACCCGACCAGGCCAGCACCCCGCACCGCTCGACCCCGAGCGCGCCGAGCATCGTGGCGACGTCGGCGGCGAACGCGGCGGGCCAGCGCTCACCGACGCCGACCGGCAGCCTGTCGCTCCCCCCGTACCCCGGGCGGTCGAGCGCCAGCAGCCGCACCCCCCGCGCCGCGGCCAGCCCGTCGTCGGGATGCCGCGACAGCCGCGAGTCGGGGGTGCCGTGCAGGTACAGCACGGGCGCGCCTCCGGGATCGCCCACGTCGTCGACGCACAGCCTCCGGCGGCCGCCGACCGCAACCGCACGGGTGGTCACGGCGGCGGAACCTACACTGACCGGCCGGCGGTACCGGCAACCCGCCTCACCAAAACCGGAGGTTCCCCACCATGCAACCGGTCGACTCGACCGCGCCCCCGCCCGCCCCGCCGCCCGCCCCCGCGGCCCCGGCGCGGCGCCTGCTCCCCACCGGGACCGTGCCCGCGCTGGCGATCGCCGCCATCGGGGCCTACGTCGGCGCCCAGCTGGTGGCCGACATCACCAGCGTCAAGATCGGCACGGCGTTCGGCCGGGCGGTCGACATGGGCACGTGGATCTACCCGGTGACGTTCACGCTGCGCGACTTGGTCCACAAGATGCTGGGCCGGCGGGCGGCCCGGGTCCTCGTGGTGACCGCGGCGGTCGTCAACCTGGCGATGGCGGCGTACCTGGCGTGGGTGGCCAGCGCTCCGAGCGACCCGAGCTACCCCTTCGACGAGGAGTTCCGCCTCGTGATGGGCCCGCTGTGGCGCATCGTCGTGGCGTCGATCATCGCCGAGGTGGTCAGCGAGCTGGTCGACACCGAGGTGTACCACTGGTTCGTCCGCTCGGTGACCACCCGCTACCAATGGGCCCGGGTGGCGGTCAGCAACGCGGTGAGCGTGCCGATCGACAACGCCCTGTTCGCCGTCCTGGCGTTCGGCTCGCTGCCGTTCCTGGCCGACGACGACCTCACGCTGCCGTGGTCGGCCGTGTGGGACATCTTCATCGTCAACCTCACGGTCAAGGCCCTGGTGTCGGCGCTCAGCCTCCCGCTGATCTACCTGTCCCCCGACCGCGATTGGAGCGACGACCCCGACGACGCCTGACCGCCGGAAGGATCAGAACACCGGTCGCAGTCCGCGAACGACGTGGCGCGCTCTGCCTGGGTGAGATCCACTGTGGCGGCGATGACGTAGTCGACCACGTCGAGGCCCCGATGCGACCGTCGGTCGTGGCGCAGCAACTGCCCGGCTCGTGCCGCGATCGGGTCGCTCAGCGCACGACGCCGCGGATGCAGTCGTCCACGTACTGGTCGACGAAGTCGCCCGCCGGCCAGTCCATCATCGGCTTGGAGACGAGCAGCGACGTCAGCCCGTGGACCCGGGCCCAGAACCCGAGCGACAGCCCGTAGGCGTCGGTGAGCTCGGGCCGGAGCAGACCGGCGTCGATGCAGTCCTGCACGCTCACCAGCAGCAGGTCGAAGCACGAGGCATCGGCGAGGACCTTGCCGTGGAAGTGCTCCGGCGCGACGTCGGGCCGGGTCATGAACATGATCCGGTAGGGCTCCGGGTTGGCGACGCCGAACTCGATGTAGGACCGGCCGAGCGTGGCCAGCCGCTCGATCGGGCCCTCGACGCCGGCGGCCGCCGCGATGATGTGGTCCTCGAGGGCGTCGAAGTGGCGGGCGCACACCTCGAAGATCAGGTTCGCCTTGTCGGCGAAGTGCCGGTAGATCGACGGGGGCGTGACCCCCACCGCGTCGGCCACCGCCCGGATCGACACGGCCTGGACCGAGCCGGTCTCCAGCAGCATCCGCTCCGTCGTCGCCAGGATCTCGTCGCGGAGCTGCCGCCCCTCGCCCTTGGGCAGGCGGGGGCGGCGTCCGGTGGTGGTGGCCGACGGGGTCATCGCCGCGTGAGGTCTCCGTTCGTGGGGGCAGGATCGCGCCCGTTGCCGGTCGCGTCCTGGCCGTTGGCTCCGACCAGGGTACCGGCGCCCCGGTCGGCGTCGCCGGGCTCCTCGTCGAGATCGACCGACTCGCTGATCCCCCAGCGGTCGTAGAGCCGGCGCAGCGGGCCGGGGGCCCACCAGTTCCACTCGCCGGCCAGCCGCATGAAGGACGGCACCAGGATGCCCCGGATCACGAAGGCGTCCATCAGCACGGCCAGCGTCAGTCCCAGGCCGAACAGCTTCATGAAGCTGACCCGGCCGAGGGCGAACGACAGGAACACCACGGCCATGAGGGCGGCGGCCGCCGTCACGATCCGACCGGTGCGCTCCAGGCCGACGGCCACCGACGTCATGTTGTCGGCGCCGTTGTCGTGCTCCTCCTTGATGCGGGAGAGCAGGAACACCTCGTAGTCCATGCTCAGCCCGAAGGCGACGCAGAACATGAGGATCGGCATCGCCGCCGCCAGGCCGCCGGTGGCGGTGAAGTCGAGCACGCCGGACAGGTGGCCCTCCTGGAACACCCACACCATGGCCCCGAACGTGGCGGACAGGCTGAGTAGGTTGAGCACGATGGCCTTGGCCGGGATCACCACGCTGCCGAACATCATGAACAGCAGCACCGCGGTGATGATCGCGATCAGCCCGAGCGCCAGCGGCAGCCGGTCGAACAGCGACTCGTTGAGGTCGACCAGCTCGGCCGACTGCCCGGTGACCAGCACGTCGTAGGGCGCCTCGGTGTCCCGCACGGCGTGGACGAGGTCCTCGCCCTCCGGCGAGTACGGCTCGACCGCCGGCACCACCGACAGGTACGTCCCGCCGTCGCCGGCGAACCCGGCGTAGCGGGGCGAGCTGTCGGGGGTCAGCACCAGTTGCCCAGGCTCGCAGCCGAAGCGCTCGGCCACGCCCTCGCCGCAGTACGTGCCCGTGGTGGCGTCGACCCGGGACACGCCGGGCAGGCCGGCCAGCGTGGCGGCGTAGGCGTCGATGTCGGCCGCGGACACGCCGGATGCATCGCCCGCCGGCACGACCGACAGGGCGCCGGCCTCCTCGGACGAGAACTCGTCCCGCACCAGGTCGCCCACGGCCCGGCCGTCGTGGCCCGGCGGCAGGACCCGGTCGTCCGGCTGGGTCAGCCGTAGGCCGAGGAACGGCGCCCCCAGCAGCAGCAGGACGGCGATGGCGCCGGTCGCGAACGGCACCGGCCGCCGCATCACCAGCATCGCCGTGCGGTGCCAGAAGCCCTCCTCGGGTGGGGTGACCGACCGCCGCCACAGGGTCAGCGAGTTCACCCGGTGGCCGAGCACGGCCAGGATGGCGGGCAGGACCACCAGCGAGAACACGCCGGCCAGCAGCGCCACGGCCACGCCGGCGTAGGCGAAGCTGCGCAGGAACGTGATGGGGAACACGAGGGTGGCCAGCAGCGACGCCGCCACGGTCAGCGCGCTGAAGGCGACCGTACGCCCGGCGGTGCGGACCGTGCGCACGACCGCGGCCCGGGGCTCGTGGCCGGCCCGCAGCTCCTCGCGGAAGCGCGACACCACGAACAGGCTGTAGTCGATGGCCAGGCCCAGTCCGAGGGCGGTGGTCAGGTTGAGGGCGTAGATCGACACGTCGGTGATGCCGGACATGATCTGCAGCACCAGGAACGTGCCGATGATCGACAGCATCCCCACGATGAGCGGCAGGGTGGCGGCGACCAGGCTGCCGAAGATGATCACCAGCAGGATCAGCGTGATCGGCAGGGCGATCAGCTCGGCCCGCAGCAGGTCCTCCTCCAGGGTCTCGCTGACGTCGTGGAACACCTGGGCAAAGCCGCCGACCTCGACCTCGACGACCTCGCCGTCGCCGCTGCGTGCGTAGCGGGGGCCGAGGTCGGCGATCCGCTCCTCGACCAGGTCGTCGTCGCCGGTGATGCGGGCGATGACCAGGGCCCGGGCCCCGTCGTCGCTGCGCAGCGGCGGGGCGCCGCCCTCGGACCAGTAGGACACGACGTCGGTGACGCCGTCCTCGGCCGCCAGCTCGTCGGTCAGGGCCCGGCCGGCCTCGGCCACGTCGGGCGCGTCGACGTCGCCGCCGGGGGCGGTGACCAGCAGGACGAGGTTGGGGACGCCGGTGTCGAACCGCTCGGCCAGGGCGTCCTCGGCCCTCGCCGACTCGGTGGACGGATCGTCGAAGCCGCCGGCCGTGAGGTTCTCCGCGACACCGCCGCCGAAGGCACCGGCCAGCACCACGAAAAGCACGGCGGCGATCAGGACGCCGCGGCTGCGGCGGGTCGCGAGTCGGGCGAAGCGCGTGAGCATGGGGGAGCCTTCCGGGTCGCGCTAACACGGTTACGTTATCGGTGCTATGTGACTCCTCTCCGTGCGGCGATGTCCAGATGACGTCAGTCACAGGGAGTTCTCGCTTGCCCCTGCTTGACCGAGCGGTCAACCTTGCCGCCGTGCCCGAGACGGTCACCTTCCCCGGCACCCGGGCGCCCGACCGGGCGCGCACGGTCGACTCGCACGGCCTCCGCATCGCGGTGCACGAATGGGGCGACGCCGCCGCGCCGCCGCTGGCGCTGGCGCACGGCGGGTTCGACTTCGCCCGCACGTTCGACTGCTTCGGCCCGCTGCTGGCCGAGGGCGGCTGGCGGGTCGTGGCCTGGGACCAGCGGGGCCACGGCGACTCCGAGCACGCCGCCCTGTACTCGTGGGAGGCCGACCTCCGCGACGCGCTGGCGGTCGTCAACTCGGTCACCGCCGGCCCGGTGCCGGTGGTCGGCCACTCCAAGGGCGGGTCGGTCATGACCCAGTTCGCCGCCGCGCTGCCGCACCGCGTGTCCCGGCTGGTCAACCTCGACGGACTGCCGTCGCGCCGGTCGATGCCCGACGTGCCCGACCACGAGCGGACCAAGCTGGTGGCCGGCGAGCTGGCCGGCTGGCTCGACTTCCGCCGGTCGGTGGTCGACAAGGTGCGGCGGCCCGACACGCTCGACGGACTGGCCGGGCGGCGGGCCCGGATGAACCCCCGCCTGTCCCGGGAGTGGCTGCGCTACCTGGTGTCGGTGGGCGCCCGCCATGACGAGGACGGCTGGCGTTGGAAGATCGACCCGGCGCTACGGTTCGGCGGCTTCGGGCCGTGGCGGCCCGAGTGGGCCATGTCCCGGCTACCCGGCCTCGCCATGCCGCTGCTGGCCGTGCTGGGCATGCAGCCCGAGACGATGGGGTGGACCACCCCGGCCGAAGAGGTCGAGCCGTATCTGCCGCCCGGCAGCGAGCTGGTCGTGCTCGACGACGTCGGCCACTTCGTCCACATCGAGCAGCCCGAGCGCATCGCCAAGCTGGCGCTCGGCTTCCTGGGGGAGCCGCGGTGACCGCGCCCGTCGAGCTCCGCAACAACAAGATCTCGCTGGCCCTCCACCCGCTGCGGGAGGGACCCGGCCGGTCGTTGCTCCTCCTGCACGGCCTGGGCGAGTCGTCCCCGGGAGCCGTGCCCGACCACTTGGCCGTCTGGCCGGGGCCGGTGTGGGCGCTGGACTTCACGGGGCACGGGGCGTCCTCGGTCCCGGCGGGCGGCGGCTACTACGCCGAGGTGCTCATGGCCGACGCCGACGCCGCGCTCGCCCACCTCGGCACCGCGACGGTGGTCGGCCGGGGCCTGGGCGCCTACGTGGCGCTGCTCGTGGCCGGCGCCCGGCCGGACGCGGTCCAGGGGGCGGTCCTCGACGACGGCGCGGGCCTGACCGGCGGCGGCAGCGTGCCGACGACGCCGTACGTCGTCAACGAGCCGCTGGTCGTCGACGGCACGCCCGACCCCTACGCCCTGCTGGAGCTCAGCCACGACGTCCGCCCGCCGGACTACGCCACGACCTACGCCCGCCAGGCATCCACGCTCTCGGGATTGGACACGGCGCTGGTCGTCTCGGCGGTGGTCCGCCCCCCGTGGCTCGCCGCGGTCGCCGCGGAACCGGGCGTCCGCGATCTCCCCCGCGCCCGCTGCCTCGACCCGTTCCTCTAGGCGTCGCGGCGGGCGACGTAGCGGGCCAGGTCGACCAGCTCGTCGCGGGCCTCGGGCGTGACATCGGCGGCCTCGATGGCGTCGATCGCGACGGCGGTGAGGTCGTCGATGCGGGTCTCGATCAGCGCCAGCGCGCCCGTGTCCACCATCACCCGCTGGATGCCGGCCACGTCGGCGTCCGACAGCCCGGGTGCGCCGACCTTGTCGAGCAGGGCGGCGCCCTCGCCCGACGCCCGCGCGGCGGCCGCGGCCAGCAACGGCGTGGGCTTGCCCTCCCGCAGGTCCTTGCCCACCGGCTTGCCGGTGCGGTGGGGGTCGCCGAACGCACCGAGCACGTCGTCGCGCATCTGGAACGCCTCGCCCAGCGGGGCGCCGTAGGCCGACAGCGGTCCCTCCAGGTCGGCCCGCCGCCCGGCCAGCGCGGCGCCGACGTGGAGCGGCCGCTCGATCGTGTACTTCCCCGACTTGTAGCGGGCGATGCGGGCGGCCAGCGCCGGGTCCCGGTCGCCGCGGGCGGTGCCGGCCAAGTCCAGGTACTGGCCGATGTTCAGCTCCAGGCGCAGCTCGTGCCACACGTCGACCACGTCCGCAGGCACGTCGCCGATCAGGATGTCGGCGTACACGTGGGCCAGGTCGCCGACCAGGATGGCGGCGCCCTCGCCGAACCGGCGGGACTCACCCCGCCAGTGGCCGGCGCCGTGCTGGTCGGCGAAGGCCAGGTGGGCGGTGCGCCGGCCCCGCCGGGTGTCGGCCCCGTCCATGACGTCGTCGTGGACGAGGGCGAACGCGTGCAGCATCTCCAGTGCCGCGCCGGCTTCCACCACGCGCGGATCGTCGGGATCACCGCCGGCGCCGACGAAGCCCCAGTGGCAGAACGCCGGCCGGAGGCGCTTGCCGCCCGCCATGACCAGGGCCTCCAGCGCCCGGAGCGGGTCCTCGAGCAGCGGGTCGACCGCCCGCCAGCGGGCGATCTCGCCGTCGAGGAGTTCGGCCAGCCGGGCGTCGACGCGGCCGGCCAGCGTGCCCAGGCTGGACGGGGCGGGGGAGGGCGAGCCCATGCGCCGCACCCTACGGCGCCGGGGACCCGGGGTCAGATGCTGATCACACGGAGCCAGGGAGGTCGAGCTTCCACTCGCCGTCGACGCGCCGGAGCTCGAAGTTCTCGGTGCTGACCTGGCCGCCGATGTCGAAGTCGACGGACACGGTGGCGACCTCGCCCTCGATCGACGCCAGCGTGATGGTGCCGACGCCGACGCCCTCGAACCCGGTGCTCCCGCTCTCGAGTGCCTCCTCGCAGGTGGCGAGGGTCTCGTCCGGGGTCTGTTCCTCGGAGAACAGCGAGCCGGCGGTCAGGTTGTCGATCATGGCCTCGCAGTCGCGGGCTTCGAGGGCCGCGAAGAAGGCGGTGGCGACCTCGACCGGCTCGCCCAGCGCGTCGCGCTGGTCGCCGGGGGCGGCCTCCTCGCTGCCGCCGCCGGATTCGTCGCCACCCAGCAGGAGGACGGCGGCGCCGATGCCCAGCGCCGCGACCACGACGACGGCGGCCAGCGCGAGCCGGGCCTTACGCCGCGGCGTCGTAGCGCCGGGAGCGGGGTGCGCCCTGGGGCCGGCTTGTGGCGTGCCGGCTGCGGCGTTCGGGGCGGCGGTGGCGGTGCTGCGGGGGCTTTCCGCGCGCGCCCGGGCGGGCCGCTCGCTGGTGGCGGACTGCTTGTAGGCCGGCGAGTCCGGCGGCGTGTAGGCGCCCGACGGCACGGGCTCGGTGGCCGCCGGCGGGGGAGGAGGCGGCGGTGGTGGGGGCGCGCCGGCCGGACCACGTGTGTCGACGTCGTCGTCGTGGGGATCGGGTGGGAGAGACATCTCCGGAGCCTTCCGTCCGCCGTCGGTCGGGGGAGTCTGGCACGCCCTGGCTAGGGTTTTGCGTCGTGCCCCGGTGGTTGCGGATCGTCGGTACCGCGCTGGTGGCGACGGTGGCGGCCGGCTGCGGCGCGTTGGGTGGCGAGCGCCCGCCCCGCGACGGGCTCGAGCCCGACACCGCCCGGTTCACGTACGGCGAGCGCACGGTCGAGATCCCGCTCGACGCCTGCGGGCAGGAGGACGACACGGTGCTCATGGCCGGGTCCCGAGGCGCGATGGTGCTCCAGGTCGAGGCCGACGTCAGCGACGACGGCCTGGCCCGCACCGGGGTCACGATGGACCTGGGCGCCGGCGAGATCTGGGGCGCCTTCGGCGACGACATGCAGCGCCCGCCGGCCGGCACGCTGCACGGGGTCCGCACCGAGGGCGACCGGCTGATCGTGGACGCCACGTGGGCCGCCCTTGACGGCGACCTCCGCGAGACCCCGTCAGCCCAGACCACCGAGGGCCGCCTGGTCGCCCGCTGCCCCGAACCCGACGACGACGTCGCCTGAGGGCTTTCCGGCGTCCTACTCGTCCTCGCCGGAGGCGGCTTCGACCTCGGCCTCCAGCTCGGCCACGACCTGCTCGACCTCGAATCGGGCGCCCGCGATCCGCTCGCGGCACAGGCGCAGCAGCTCGGAGGCCCGGCGGACGCGGGCGCCGAGGACGTCCACGTCCACCTCGTCGCCGTCGAGCTCGTCGAGGATGCCCTCCAGTTCAGCCAGGGCCTCCGCGTAGCCCAGCTCGGGCTCGGTCATGGCTCGTCCTCCACCGTGTCGACCGTGCTGCGGACCTCGCCCTCCGCCACCGTCGTCACCAAGGTGTCGCCCGGCCGCAACGCCACCGGCGAGCGCACGACCCGCCCTCGGGCGTCACGGGTGATCGACCAGCCGCGGGCCAGCGTCCTCGACGGGTCGTACGCCCGGACCTGCGTCTCGACCGCGTCGAGCCGCCGGCCGGCCGCCGCGGCCACACGGGGCGCCCGCTGCACCAGCCGGGCCGTGGCCGCCGCCATCGCCGCTTCGTGGGTGCGCAGGTGGGCCCGCCCGCCGGACTCCACGTGGCCCGTCGCCCGGTCGAGCAGGGCGGTCGAGCGCGCCAGCGCCCCCGACGCCGACCGGCCCAGCCGGTCGCCCCGGGCCGCCAGGTCGCGGTCGGCCGCCGCCAGGCCCTGGCGGGTCGCGACCGCCACCGACCGCCCGCACGCCCTTAGCCGCTCGGCCTGCCGGCGGCCGTGGCGCCGGGCCGCAGCCGCCACGCCCAGCCAGGCCTCGACCGTGCGCTGCTCGACGGCCCGCACGTCGGCCACCACCGCCTGGGCGCATGCCGTGGGCGTCTTGTACGCGGCGTGGGCCACGTCGTCGGCCACCGACCGGTCGATGTCGTGCCCGATGCCGGTCAGCACCGGCACGTCGAGCCCCGCCACGGCCCGGGCGATCGCCTCGGAGTCGAACACCGCCAGGTCGGTCGTCGCCCCGCCGCCCCGGACCAGCAGCACGAGGTCGACCCCCCGGGCCGCGACCGCACGCAGCCCCCAGGCCACCGACCGGGCCGCTCGCGTCCCCTGCACCCGCACGTCGGCCTTCACCACCGCGAACCCCAGCCCCGACCGCCGCAGCTCGTCGAGGACGTCGTGCTCTGCCGCGCTGCCGGCGCTCGTCACCAGCCCGAGCCGCAGCGGGACCTCGGGCCTGCGCAGCCCGGCCTGCCGGTCGAGCAGCCCCTCCGCCGCCAGCGCCCGCAACAGCCGCTCGCGATCGGCGGCGAGGCGCCCGAGCGTGAACGAGGGGTCGATGTCGGACATCTGGATCTGCAGCCGGCCGCCCCGGTCCCAGTACGTGATGCGCCCCCGCAGCCGGACTTCGGTGCCGTCGGTCATGCGCACGCTGCCGCCGGCGTCGGTCAGCCGGGCGTTGACCCGCCGCCGGGCCATGTCGAACAGCACCACCGGCACGGACGCCTGCACCGGCCGGGACAGGTCGCCGTCCTGCGCCGGCTCGACCAGGTCGAACCACACCGTGCCGCCCCGCCGCCCGGGGTTGAGGTTGCGGATGACGCCCCGCACCCACACCTCGTCGGGGAACGCGACGCGCAGGCTGGCCGCCACGGCCTCGCCCAGCTCGGGCACGGACCACGTGGGATCGCCGGGGTCGTCCCACAGGGTGGGAGGCGTCGGAGGACGGTGTGAGCTACGCCGCTGCACGGGCCGGATCGTACCCAGGGGGTACGACAACCAGCGGCGGTAGGGTCGGTGCCCGGAGGGAATCATGCACACCGAGATCGCTCCTGGCGTCCTGCAGATCGACACGCTGCTGGGCGGGTGGCACCAGGTCACCGCCGGCTACCTCGTCACGGGCGACGCCCCGGTCCTGGTCGAGACGGGCAGCCAGACGTCGGTGCCCCACCTGCTGGCCGCGCTCGACGACCTGGGCGTGACTCCGGGAGAGCTGGCCGGCGTGGCCGTGACCCACATCCACCTCGACCACGCCGGTGGGGTGGGCGACGTCTCGGCCGCGTTCCCCGACGCCACCGTGTACGTCCACCGGCGGGGCGCCCGCCACCTCGTCGACCCGACCAAGCTGGTCGACAGCGCGGCGCTGGTCTACGGCGACCTGCTCGACTCGCTGTACGGGCGGCTGACCCCGACGCCCACCGAGCGGGTCCGGGTCCTGCAGGACGGAGAGGACCTGGTCGTCTCGCCCGACCGCAGGCTCACCGTCGTCGACTCACCGGGGCACGCCAAGCACCACCTGGCGCTGCACGACTCGCAGTCCGGGCTGCTGTTCGCCGGCGACGCGGTCGGCGTGCGGCTGCCCGACGTCGGCATCCTGCGCCCGGCCACGCCGCCGCCCGACTTCGATCTCGACCAGGCCATCACGTCGCTGCGCCGCTTCGCGGAGCGGCGGCCGGCCGGCATCGCCCTGGCCCACTACGGCCTCGTCCCCGAACCGCAGACCATCCTCGAGGAGGCCGAGGAGACGCTGCGGCGGTGGGCCGAGGTCGCCGAGGCCGCCTGGCGGGAAGACCGAGACATCGCCGACGCGCTGTCCGATCGCTTCGCCACCGACCTCGACGGTGTCGACGAGGCCCAGCGGACCAAGCTCGAGACGCTCAACGGGATCCATTCCAACGCGGCCGGCTTCCGGCGCTGGTTGGAGCAGGGAGGAGGCCTCGCCCACGGCCACTCGCACGGCCAGTCGCATGGCCACGCACAGGGACATGCGCCCGAGGGCCGTCTTGGTGACCGACCGGTAACATAGCTAGACAACGCAGGACCGCTGCGCAGGAGGAGCCATGACCGAAGCCGTGATCGTGTCGACGGCCCGAACCCCCATCGGGCGGGCGATGAAGGGGTCGCTCATCGAGTGCCGGCCCGACGACCTCACCGCCTCCATCGTCCGGACGGCACTCGACAAGGTGCCCCAGCTCGGCCCGTCCACGGTCGAGGACCTCATCGTCGGGTGCGGCCAGCCGGGCGGCGAGTCCGGCTTCAACGTGGCCCGGGTGGCCGCCATCCTGGCCGGCCTGGACGACGTGCCCGGCGTGACCGTCAACCGCTACTGCTCCTCCTCACTGCAGGCGATCCGCATGGCGGCCCACGCCATCAAGGCCGGCGAGGGCGACGTGTTCGTGGCCGCCGGCGTCGAGACCGTCAGCCGCTACATGAACGGCATGGCCGACAGCGGCCCCACCAACCCGCTGTTCGCCGACGCCATGGCCCGTTCGGCCGAGCGCGCCAACGGCGCCGACTCGTGGGCGCCCCAGCCGGGGCTGCCGGACATCTACATCGCCATGGGCCAGACCGCCGAGAACGTGCGCCTGGCCGAGAACGTCAGCCGCCGCGACATGGACGAGTTCGCGGCACGCAGCCAGCAGCTGGCCGTCGCCAACCAGGAGAGCGGCTACTGGGACGGTGAGATCACGCCGGTCACGACGCCTTCGGGCACGGTCGTCGCCAAGGACGACGGTCCCCGGGCCGGCACCACGGCCGAGAAGCTGGCCGAGCTCAAGCCGGCGTTCCGGCCCGACGGCGAGGTCACGGCCGGCAACGCCTGCCCCCTCAACGACGGCGCAGCGGCCGTCATCGTGATGTCCGACACCCGGGCCCGCGAGCTGGGCATCACCCCGCTCGCCCGAGTCGTGTCGTCGGGCGTATCGGGCCTGAACCCCGAGATCATGGGCCTCGGCCCGGTGGAGGCGTCCCGCCAGGCGCTGGCCCGCGCCGGGATGTCGATCGAGGACATCGACCTGGTCGAGATCAACGAGGCTTTCGCCGCCCAGGTGCTGCCCTCGGCCCGCCACCTGGACATCCCGATCGACAAGCTGAACGTCAAGGGCGGCGCCATCGCCCTCGGCCACCCCTTCGGCATGACCGGCGCTCGCATCATGACCACGCTCATCCACGCCCTGCAGGACGAGGACAAGACCTTCGGCCTGGAGACCATGTGCGTCGGCGGCGGTCAGGGCATGGCCATGATCGTGGAGCGCCTCAGCTAGCTGTCATAGTGCGGTACACCCACATTCTCGACGGCGGCCACGACCGCGGTCTACGCCGACATGCGGGGCTGGCGCCTGGCCATCCCGGGTTGCCGGCCTTGCCGGCGGACGCGGTCCGGGCCGCGTGACGAGGTCGCTCAACCCCGGGCTGTCGCCTAGGGCAGCCCGGCGTGGGGCACGTCGACTGTGGTGGTGACGAGCTTGGCCTCGCGGGCGGCCGAGCGGTTGTGCTCGAAGTAGTCGGGCGCCACGCAGGCCAGCAGCGTCGTGCCGTCGGGGCCGCCCAGCATGCAGGCGTAGACCCCGAGCCCGTTCGGGGCGGGGACCTCCTCGATGACGCCCTTGCCCTCGGCCACCCGGACCAGCCGGTTGGCGAGGGCGTCCGCGGCCCAGATGCAGCCCTCGGCGTCGAGCGTGCAGCCGTCGGGAGCGACGCCGGGGACCGCGGCCCACTCCCGCCGGTCCGTCAGCGCCCCGCCGCCGCCGAGCGTGAAGGCGGTGTACCGGCCGCCCATCGTCTCGCCCACCACCAGCGTCGACCCGTCGGGCGTCACGACCGAGCCGTTGGGGAACATGAGGTCCCCGGCGGCCACGTCCACGGCGCCGCCCGGGGCGATGTGGACGATGTTGGCCGCCTGCGGCGAGCCGCCGCCCATGAGGTCGAAGCCGAAGTTCCCCACGTAGGTGTGGCCGGCGCTGTCGACCACGAGGTCGTTGGCGAGCCCGCCGCAGTGCTCGGCGATGTCGGCGTAGACGTCGACGCTGCCGTCGGGCGCCCGCCGCAGCACCCTCTGATCGGTCATCGACACGACGAGCATCGCCCCGTCGGGCAGCCAGCCCAGCCCCGAGGGTTGGCCCTCGACGTTCAGCACCTCCTCGGTGGAGCCGTCGGGGTCGATGGCGAAGACGGTGTGCCGGTAGAAGTCGGACACCCACCAGCGGCCGTCGTGCCACCGGGGGCCCTCGAAGAACGAGCCGCCGTCGGCCAGCGTCTCGAACGCGCGGTCAGCCATGGCCTTGGACGGTAGTGCAGGCACCGCTCGCCTGTGCCGGTCGTCACAGCGGCCGGCCGGGCCGGCTCAGCCCAGGCCGTAGCCCTTGGACGCCGCCCGCAGGACCCGGAACGTCTCGTCGACGTCGGGCTGGGGCAGGCCCAGCGACTTGGACGTGATCGCACCCAGGTAGAGGTTGACGATGACGGCCACGAGCGCGTCGGTGCTGACGTCGTCCGCGATCTCGCCCCGCGCCCGGCTGCCCTCGACCGAAGCCCGGGTGATCTGCTCCATGAGCCGGACGCTGACGAGCAGAGGCGACTCGCCGAGGTCCTCGCGGATGATGGCGCCGGTGACCTCGGTGAGGAGCCGGTGGCTGGGCGCGGAGGGGGCGGCGACGTGGCGGGCCAGCAGCAGCGTGAACGCGTCGGCGCCGTCCGGCGCGCCGTCCTCGCCGATCATGTGGGCGGCCAGGTACTCGCTCAGGACCGCGCGCTCGGTGCGGTACCACTCGTCCAGGACGGCGTGCGCCATGAGCTCCTGCTTGCCGCCGAAGTGGGCGTAGATGGCGCCGGTGGTCAGGCCGGCGCGGCGGGCCACGGCCTGCAGCGTCGTGGCCTGGTAGCCGCTGGCGATCAGCAGCTCGTAGGCGGCCGCCAGGAGGCGGTCACGGGTGGAGACGTCGGCCCCGAAGGGGGCGCCCTCGTCGCCGGCGGCATCGTCCACGCCGTCGACATCCTGCGGTTCGGGCGCGGGAAGGGCCGCCACGATGTCAGCGTAACGGGTGTCATCGGCCACGTGTCGTGATCTCCTCACCCCTCGACGGCATGTTCGCAATCCGTAACGTCGTTAAACATGCCGCTTATTGACCTCCTTCGCAACAAGAGTAATGTTGTTATTACTCGGGAGTAGCGACAGGCCTCGCCCGCCGCGGTTGCCGCTCGGTGCTCCTCAGCCAACCAGGAGGGGATACATGAGACCCACGAAACGGGTGCGAAGGCTCGTCCTCGCGACGCTCGCAACCGTGGTCTTCGTCATGGGATCGGCCACGGGGGTCGTCGGCGCCCAGGGCCACGACGACCACCACGGGGGTGGCCACGACGACCACGGCGAGCACGGTGGCAACGACCCGCACCACGGGAACACCACCACGACCGGTGGGGGTTCCGGCAGCAGCACGACCTCGCCGCCGCAGCCCGGCTCGCAGACCACCAAGATCCGCTACGGCCCGTTCAACGTGCAGGGTGCACCGACCAACCCCGACGGCACCCACGGCCACGCCCACACCGGGAACCGGTTCTCGCTGTTCATTCGCAAGCCGTGCACCAACTGCTACGTGACCGGCATGACCGCCAACCTGGTCTACGGCGACGGCCGCACGGCCGGCTGGAACACCGACGCCCAGCTCCACCACATGGTGATGCTCGCCGGCGGGGGCGGGAAGACGGACGCCACCTGCGCCGTGTCCCTGTTCGGCCTCCTCGGCCAGCGGTTCTTCGCCTCGGGCGACGAGCGAACGCCGATCATCGCCCCACCGGGCTACGGCTACTTCGTGGGCCGCGAGAACTGGCACATGATCTGGGAGCTGGCCAACCACAACTCGGCGCCGCAGCAGGGCCTGCACATCGAGATGACGTACAACTGGGTGCCCGCCTCGACGCCCGGGATGACCCGCCTCGAGCCGGTGTGGCTGGACATGAACCAGTGCGGGACCTCCGAGATCCGGGTCCCGGCCGGCCAGAGCACGCGGACGTACAACTGGAACGTCAACCGGCCCGGCCGCGTCATCGGCGCCGGCGGCCACATCCACGACGGTGGGGTCAACCTGACCGTAGCCACCAACGGCCAGGTGTGGTGCGACTCCCGGGCCCGCTACGGCGGCAGCCCGCTGTACACCGGCCACCACGGTGAGGCCCACCTGTCCGGCATGTCCGTCTGCACGGGCACCAGACAGAACCCGGTCACGACGCTGGCGAGAGGCCAACGGGTGACGATGACGGGCAACTACGACATGCCCGCCGCCGTCACCGACCAGATGGGCATCTTCATCGTCTACATCGACCAGAGCTAGCCAGAGCGTGTCCCCAACGTGGGTGCCGGGGGAAGGCCTCCCGGCACCCACACCCTCAGCCTGCGGACGCCATCAACGGGGGAACGATGACGCCGACCAGTCCTGTCCTGCGTGTCGTCGTCCGTCTCGCCGCCGCCGCCGCCCTGCTCCCCGGCCTCGGCCTCGCGCTCTCGGCGCCGGCCGGCGCCCACGCGGTGGTCGTCGGCACGGTGCCGGCGGACAAGACCCGGGTCGAGCACCTGCCCGACCGCATCACGATCTACCTGAACGCCAAGCCCGCCACCGTCGAGGGCGATCCCGTGTCGATCTACGACCCCGGCGGCACCCGCATCGACGACGGCGACGTGCGGGTCGAGGAGGACGGCCAGGTCCTCTCCGTCGGTGTCATGCAGCCCGGCGGGCCCGCGGTGATGGGCGACTACGAGGTCGTCTACCGGATCGTGTCGGCCGACAGCCACCTGATCGTGGGGCGCTTCGGCTTCCACGTGCACCCCCACGAGGCGGAGGCCGCGCCCGCTCCGGCGGCGCCGGCCGCCTCGCCGGACCAGCGCAAGCACTGGCTGCGGCGGGCCGGACCCCTCGACGTGCGGCCCGAGCTGGCGCTCGGGCTGGTGATGGCGGTGGGGGGCGCGGTGGCCGCCCGCCGCCGGACGGCGGCCCCGGCCCGCCGGCGGAACACCCCGCCGCCCGCGCGCCGGCGAGTCGGCCCCGGCTACGGGGGCGGACGTGCCTGACCGGCGCCCGCTGCCATCCACCCCGCGCCTGCCGTTGTCCTTCGCAGGTGCCGGTCGTGTGACGAGCGACACTGTCGACGCCAGCGGCCTCTACGATGCCGGTATCGACCCCAACGACGGCACTGACCGCGGCGCCGGGGACCGGGACGACCCGCCCGGCCGGGACGCTGCGTCACGGGCCACGTACGGTGCGGACGCCCCGCGTACCAGGCGGTTCGGCATCGGGCTGTCCGACGGCGCCGGGTTCGACCTGCCACGGGACGAGTGGATGCGCCCTGTCGGCCCGCCCGGCCCCAACGGCCACGGGCCGCAGCGCGACGTCCCACCCACCGCGCCGCCGATCCGCCCGGCGGTCGTGTGGGCCGCCCGCGACAACCCGATCGAGCGGAACGGACCCGCCGGCTCGCCCGGCGCCACGCCCGAGGTCGAGCCCCCGTCCCGCGGCGCCGGCCGCCGGCCGCCTGCCCCGTGGGAGGCGCTCGCCACCGACGGCGCCCCGGTCCCGCCCGGCCGCACGCCGTTCTTCCGCGCCGCGCCGCCGGACGAGCCGCCGGCGCCCGAGCCGCGGCCGACCTTCACGCCGGAGCCAGCCGGCGACCCCGGGCCGGCGTCTGGCCCCACCCCCGACGGCGGCGACACGGGACCCCGGCCGGCCGGCCCGCCGGCCGGCGAACGAGCGGACTCCTGGGCGGACCGCCAGCCCCGCTGGCACGAGGGCCCTCCGCCCGCCGGCGCGTCGGCGACGCGAGAGGAGGCGCGGCACCCGACGTCGTGGGCCGACCGCCTGCCTCGGGGCTACGCGCCGCCGGAGGCCTCGTGGTCCGGCG
>DASRJM010000177.1:0-9664 GCA_035649475.1 Acidimicrobiales bacterium | reverse complement strand
AGTCGCCGAACGTTTGGGCGGTGACCGACCGGACCGTCGCCCGTAGGACCGCCTCGGGCGGGTCGTAGACGGGCGTGACGACGGAGAACCGGGGCCCGGCCATGGCGGGCTCAGCCCGCCCGTTTCCGCAGCGCGTGCAGCGGGCGGGTGACCAGCTGGCCGATGCGCCACGAGTTCGACTCCAGGACCGCCTGGAGCCGCTGCTCGACGTGGTCGTAGCGGCCGATCATGCTCTCCATCTCGGTGACCTTGCCGAGGGCGGTGGCCAGCTCGGCCTCCCGGCCGATGACGAGATCGCGCAGCCGGAGGACCTCCTTGCGCAGCTCCTCGACCTCGGCCGCGGTGGAGCGGGCGTCCAGCTCGCGCCGGGCGTCGGTCAGCGCGGCCCGCAGGGCGAGCGTCTCGGCCCGCAGCTCGGACCAGGCCCGGTCGTAGTCCAGGACCACGTCGCCGAGGGCCAGGTCCTGGCGGCGGTAGAGCGCGGCCCAGGGCGACACGTAGGCGGCGTCGTGGCGGAAGTCCCGCAGCAGGCCGTGATCGGCCAGCATCCGGGACCACCGCTCGGGCGGGCGGGCGTCGCCGGCCGCCCCGGGGTCGGGGGCGGGCGAGGCGGACAGCAGCAGGGCGTCGCCGGCCGCCGCCAGGTGCCCGATCGCGCCCGACACCGCGGCCGGGTCGAGCGACCCGAGCCCGTCGAGGCAGATCGCCAGGTCGAACGGGCCGCCGACCGGCGCGTCGAGGGCGGTGGCGTCGGCGGTGGTGACGTCGACGCCGAGCGCCCGTAGCTCGGTCGCCAGGCCGGCGTCGTCGCCCGCGACCAGCACCGTGCGGGGGACGAGCTGGGCGACGATGGCGGCGGCCACCCGGGCCGCGGACGGATCCGACGTGGGCACGAGGGGCAAGCCTACCGTCACCGCTCGGCGGGACCGGGGGAGCGTCGTATCATGCCCGGCCTGGTGCCTCCTTCGACGTCCCTGCCCCGCGTCCGCCTGGTCGTCCTCAACTGGAACGGCGCCGACCTCCTCGGCGCCTGCCTCGACGCCGTCGGCAAGCTGGACTGGCCCGCCGACCGCCTCGAGCTCGTCGTCGTTGACAACGGTTCGACCGACGGCAGCGACCGCATCGCCGCCGAGCGGGCCGGCGTCCGGCTTGTCCGCAACGACCACAACGGGGGGTTCGTGGCCAACAACCTGGCCCTCCGGGACCTCGACGGCGTGGACTACGTGGGCCTGGTCAACGAGGACTCGTTCGTCGAGCCCGGCTGGCTGCGGGCGCTCGTCGCCGCCATCGAGGCCGACGACCGGCTGGGCGCGGCGTCCGCGAGGATGGTGTTCGCCGACCGGTTCGTGGAGGTCGGGATCACCTCGCCGACGTTCCGTCCCGGCGGCGTCGACAGCCGCGAGCTGGGGGTGATGGTGAGCGGCGTGCGGGTCGACGGGGTCGACCGCTGGCAGAACGCCCAGGTCGCCGACGGCGGCTGGGGCATCGAGCACCGCCCCGACGGCATGCTGTTCCACTGGACCGGTCCGACCGCCACCGTGCGGGTCCCGGTGGGCGACGGCGCCACCCTGCCCGGGCGGGTCGAGCTCGAGCTGGCGGCCGAGGCGGCCAAGCGGGTCGAGGTCCGGTCGGGGGACCGCGTCGCCAGCCTCGACGTCACCCGCACGCCGACCTGGTTCGATGTGCCGGTGGTGGGGCCGCCCATCGACGTCGTCAACAACGCGGGGTCGGTGCTGATCGAGGGCGGCTACGGAGCCGACCGCGGGTTCCTGGAGCCCGACCGGGGCCAGTACGACGCCCCCGCGGACGTGTTCGCCTGGTGCGGCGGCAGCGTGCTGCTCCGGCCCGCCTACCTGGCCGACGTCGGGCTGTTCGACGAGCGGTTCTTCCTCTATTACGAGGACACGGACCTGTCGTGGCGGGGCCGCAGCCGGGGCTGGCGCTACCGCTACGTGCCCGGGGCGGTGGCCCGGCACGTGCACGCGGCCTCGACCGGCGGCGAGGGGACGGCCACGTTCCAGCACTACGTCGAGCGCAACCGGCTGCTGATGCTGGTGAAGAACGCCCCGCCCCGGATGGCCGCGAACGCCGTGTGGCGCTACCTCCTGACCACCGCGTCCTACGCCCGGCGGGACCTCCTCGGCCCGGTGCTGCGGAGGCGGCGCCCGAACCCCACGATCGTGTGGCGGAGGGCGAAGTCGTTCCTGGGGTTCCTGCAGGTCCTGCCGGGCATCCTGGTGGCGCGCCGGCGGATCCGGCGCCGGGCCGTGGTCGGCGACGGCGAGCTGCTGGCCTGGGCGGTGCGCCGATGAAGGTCGCGGTCTACGACCGCTACTGGCCGACCGGCGGCGGGGGCGAGAAGTTCGGGGCCGGCATCGCCGCCGCGCTGGCCGGCGAGCACGACGTGTCGCTGCTGGCCCACGAGCCGGTCGACCGGGACTGGCTCGGGGAGCGGCTCGACCTCGACCTGTCGGGCGTCGGGGTCGACGTCGTCGACGACCTGGGCGTGACCGCGGCGTCCGAGGCCTACGACCTGTTCGTCAACGCCTCCTACCTGAGCTGGGACGCCAGCCGCGCCCGCCACGGGCTGTTCGTCGTCCACTTCCCGGGCCCGCGCCCCGACCGGCCCGAGCGGGCCCGGCGCTGGCTGGCCGGCCGGGCACGGGGCCGCCTGACCGGGGCGGGCGGAGCCACGGCGGAGCTGGGCGACCGCTTCTACACGCCCGAGTCGACCCGGACCCACGGCCTGCGCTGGACCGGGGGCGACGCCGACCTGGTCGTCACGTCGCCCGCGGGCGGCCCGGTGCCGGTCACCGTGCTGCTGGGCCGCTTCGTCCCCCCGGCCGTGGCCCCGGTCGAGGTGGTGGCCGAGGTCGACGGCCAGCCCCTGGGGCGGGCGGTGATCGACGTACCGTCGTCGCCGCTCGACCGCCGCCGGACCGTGCCGCTCACGTTCACCGTCGACGTGCCGCCCGGCGAGCCGGTGCGGGTCGACCTGCGGTCGCCGGCCTGGGTCCCGGCCGAGCTCGGGATCGGCACCGACACGCGGCCGCTCGGCGTCCCGGTCGTCGGGGTCCACGCCGGCGGGGGCTGGCGGGCACGGGTGGCCCGGGCCGCGCCCGTGCTGGCCGGCCACACCGGCGAACCCGCCTACCTGGACACCTACGACCGGATCCTGGCCAACTCCCGCTACACGCAGCGCTGGATCTCCCGGCTGTGGCGCCGCGACAGCGACGTGCTCTACCCGCCCGTGACGCTGGTCCCGCCGGGGGAGAAGGCCCCGGCGATCCTGTCCGTGGGCCGGTTCTTCCTGCCGGGGACCGGCCACAACAAGAAGCAGCTGGAGATGGTCGGCGCCTTCCGCCGGCTGGTCGAGGGCGGCGGCGCGGCGGGCTGGGAGTACCACCTCGTGGGCGGGTGCGGGCGCGAGCACCGGCCGTACCTGGAACAGATCCGGGCCGCGGCCGCGGGGCTGCCGGTCGCGCTCCACCCCGATGCGTCGGGCGCCGAGCTGCGGGACCTGTACGGCCGGGCGTCGATCTTCTGGCACGCCGCCGGGCTGGGGGAGGACCCGGACCGCCACCCCGACCGCTACGAGCACTTCGGCATCACCACGGTCGAGGCGATGTCGGCCGGGGCGGTGCCGGTCGTGATCGACGCCGCGGGTCAGATCGAGATCGTCGAGCAGGGCGTGTCGGGCTACCGCTTCGCCGGCGTCGAGGGCCTGGTGACCAACACGGAGCTGCTGATCGCCGACCCCGCGTGGCGCACCGCGATGGCCGCCGCCGCCCGGGCGCGGGCCGCCACGTTCGGCTGGGACGCCTTCGTCGCCCGCGTCCGCCACTGGGCGAGGTCCGTCGCCTCGTGACCGAGCCCGGCGACACCCCCGCGTCCCGGTGGGAGCGGCTCGCCCGGGCCACCCGAAGCCCGGTCGCCTCGGCCCGGAGGCTGGCCGGCCGCATCCGCCGTGCGCCCGGGCTCGATCGGTCGTACCGGCAGCTGCAGGCCGAGCACGAGCACCTGCGGAGCACCTACGAGACCTGGGTCCCGCCCGGCCACTTCTACTCGCCCTTCCCGGACCTGGACGACTACGAGCGCCGCGCCCCGGGCCTGTGGGACCCGGGCCGCGATCTGCCGGGCATCGAGCTGCGGGAAGCCGACCAGCTCGCCCTCGTCGGCGTGCTGGCCGGCCTGGTGGCCGAGGCCCCGTTCCCGGAGCACGAGGGCGAGGGCGACCCCGACGGCCGCTGGCGCTACTGGTACGACAACCCCGCGTACTCCTACGGCGACGGCGTCGTCCTCCACGGGATGCTGCGGCGCCTACGGCCGTCCCGGGTCGTCGAGGTCGGCTCCGGCTACTCGTCCGCCCTGCTGCTCGACACCGTCGACGGCTGGCTGCCGGGCACCGAAACCACGTTCGTCGAGCCGTTCCCCGCCCTCCTGGAGAGCCTGCTGCGCCCGGAGGACGAGGCCCGGGTGACGATCCACCGCCAGCAGGTCCAGGACGTCGACCCGGCGGTGTTCGGCGCGCTCGGCGCGGGCGACCTGCTGTTCGTCGACTCGACCCACGTGTCCCGGGCCGGGTCGGACGTGAACCACCTGGTGTTCGAGGTCTTCCCCCGCCTGGCCGCCGGCGTGTGGGTCCACGTCCACGACGTGTTCTTCCCGTTCGAGTACCCGCCGGACTGGGTGCGCCAGGGCCGGGCCTGGCACGAGGCCTACCTGCTGCGGGCGTTCCTCGCCTTCAACGCCGCGTTCGAGATCCGCTGGTTCCAGGACATGCTGTGGCGGCGCCACCGGGATGCGCTGGAGCAGCTGCCGTGGGTCGCGAAGAACCCGGGCGCCAACCTGTGGCTGGAGCGGGTCGGGTAGGCGGCCCGACGTCCCGACCCGGTTGCAGCTTCGCCGACGCAGGCGCGGTCTGCTAGTCCGGCAGCGGCGGGGGCTCGGTGCGGAACGCCGGGTCGACCGGGCTCATGAGCCCGACCGAGTTCCCGTCGGGATCCGCGACCACCGCGAAGCGGGCGCCCCAGAACGCGTCGTACGGCTCCTGCTGACCCTGGTGCCCCGCGGCGACCAGGTCGGCGTAGGTGCGGTCGACCGACTCCCGATCGGGCATCCGGAACCCGACCACGACGCCCGACCCGCCCGGCCAGCCCTCGTTCCAGACAGGGGCGAAGGCCAGGCTGTCGAAGTCGAGGTCGATGCCCCCGTCGGTGTCGGCGCTGCGGTGGTGAGCCGACCACGGCTCGCCCTCCCCGCCGATCTCCAGTCCCAGCCGCCGGTAGAACCCGACGCTCGCCTCCATGTCGGTCACGACCAAGCTGACCTGGTCGAATACCGGCCTATCCCTCATCGGTCACCCCCCGTCACGACACCCGGCAGTCCCAGGTGAGGTACATGTAGCCCGGCTCGGCCCCGATGCGGGACGCGTCGTCCCGGTCGGCCACGACCACGAGGTCGCCCGGCACGTCGCCCGCTCGGGCGCCCGCCAGGATCCCGGGCACGTCGAACTCGCCGGCCCACGTCCCCCACGGGTTGCGGTCGCCGGCCACCGCCTCGGCGAGCTCGGCCGTGCACAGCAGGTCGGTGACGAAGCCGGCGTCCCGCAGCCGGGCGGTGAGATCGAACCCGAACCGCCAGAACACGGGCGTGTCGTCGCCGTGGAACTCGGGGCTGTCCGGCGGCGCGGTGGTGCCCTGGAGGACCGGCACCTGGAGCAGCAGGTGGCCGCCCGGGGCCATCACCCGGCGCATCTCGGCCAGCGCCTTGCCGGTGTCCGGGACGTGCTCGAGCACGTGGGCGCACAGCAGCACGTCGAGGCAGGCGTCGGGCAGGTCGATGGCCTGGAGGTCGAGGCGCAGGTTGCCGGCGTGTGCCCGGAGGTCGAAGTCGCTCGTCCGGTAGAAGAACCACGTGCTCATCGCCGCCCGGTAGGCGTCGCCCATGCGGGGACTGCACTCGATGACCCGCAACTGGGGCCCGAGGTCGACCCGGCGGGCCAGGCACCAGTGCAGGAACCGGTCCCGGCCGTTGCTCCCGCACTGCGGGCACAGGGCGAGCTCGACGTGGGCGGGACCGTCGAACGCCCGCCCCTGCCACCGGCACACGGGACAGATGGCCTGATCGTCGACGCCCGCGGTGTCGGCGTCGGGCCAGGACACCCAGGGCGGCACCTCGGGATCGGGGCCCGGCAACGGCGCCGGCCCGACCGCGGGATCCGGGCCGAGGACCCGCCGCGCGAGCCGCCCGGCCCGCCGGTACGCCCCGTAGGCCAGACGCCGCGCCGGGCCCGCCGCGTCGATGTCGCCGCTCACCACGCCTCCCCTGCCGCTCGGGGCCCGTCGCCGGCCGGGCCGTCGTTGCCCTCGTCCGGTTCCTCGACGCCGTGAGCGGCCAACAGCTCGTGGGCGGCCGTCGTGGGGGACAGGCGACCGGCCCGGACCGCCTCCTCCACCTCGCCGAGGCGGACGGCCACCCGGTCGTCGCGGCGGAAGGCGTCGACCAGCGCCTCGCGCATCTCGGCCCACAGCCACGCCACCGCCTGGTCGGCCCGCAGGGCATCGAGCGCGCCGGTGGACCGCAGGTGGTCCTCCAGCCGCCCGACCTCGGCCCACACGTCGTCGACCCCTGTGCCCTCCAGCGCCGATGCCGCCACGACCGGGACCGCCCAGCCCGGGTGCTTCGGTCGTAGCAGGTGGACGGCGTGGCGGTAATCGGCCACCGCGCGCCGGGCGGCGGGCGCCAGGTCGCCGTCGGCCTTGTTGACGACGACGACGTCGGCCAGCTCCATGATCCCCCGCTTGATCCCCTGGAGCTCGTCGCCGCCACCGGGCGCGGCCACCAGCACGAAGCAGTCGACCATGTCGGCGACCGCGACCTCGGACTGGCCGACGCCCACGGTCTCGACCAGCACCACGTCGAACCCCGCGGCCTCGCACAGCAGGCCGGCCTCCCGGGTCCGGCGGGCCACGCCGCCGAGCGACCCGCCCGACGGCGACGGCCGGATGAACGCCCGCGGGTCGCGGGCGAGGCGCTCCATGCGGGTCTTGTCGCCCATGATCGAGCCCCCGCTGCGCCGGCTGGACGGATCGACGGCCAGCACCGCCACCCGGTGGCCGGCGCCGGTCAGGCGGGAGCCGAGCTCGTCGATGAACGTCGACTTGCCGGAGCCGGGCGTGCCGCTGACGCCGACCCGCACCGCCCCGCCCGTGGCGGGCAGCACGGCGTCGAGCAGCGCGGCCGCCTCCGCCCGGCGCTCGGGGCGCGTCGACTCGACCAGCGTGATCGAGCGGGCCAGCGCCCGCCGGTCGCCGGCCCGGAGCCCCGTGGCGAGCTCGGCCGCCGGCGCGGTCACGCCGACAGAGACGGCCGCGGATCCATGGAGCGAGAGTGTACGGCGGGCGCGCGACGGCCACGGTCACGAGCCGTTCGGCGACGGGCGTCCGAAGGGTGTATGAACATGAGGTAACGCGCATTGACGCCCTCGAGCCGGGTCCCGATGATCACGGGCGGCATTCCCGGGCATACCGACAGCACGCACCATGAAGCTCATCATCCAGATCCCGTGCCTCAACGAAGAGGAACAGCTTCCCGCCACCCTCGCCGACCTCCCCCGCCAGGTGGACGGCATCGACCGGGTGGAGTGGCTCGTCGTCGACGACGGCTCCACCGACCGCACCATCGAGGTGGCCCGGGCACACGGCGCCGACCACATCGTCAAGCTGACGAACAACAAGGGCCTGGCGTCCGCCTTCCAGGCCGGCCTCGACGCCTGCCTCAAGCTCGGCGCGGACGTGATCGTCAACACCGACGCCGACAACCAGTACGCAGCGTCCGCCATCCCGGCCCTGGTGGCGCCCATCGTGGCCGGCCAGGCCGACATGGTGATCGGCGACCGCCACGTGCGGGACATCGACCACTTCTCGCCGACCAAGAAGGCACTGCAGCTGCTGGGCAGCTGGGTCGTGCGCCGGGCGTCGGACACGGACGTCCCCGACGCCACCTCCGGGTTCCGTGCCTACAACCGCGAGGCCGCCCTCGGCCTCACCGTCGTGTCGACGTTCACGTACACGCTCGAGTCGCTCATCCAGGCCGGCAAGAGCCTGGTGGCAGTGGACGCGGTGCCCGTGGCGACCAACGCCAAGGTGCGCGAGTCCCGCCTGTTCACGTCGATGGGCAGCTACGTGCGCCGCAACATGCTGGCGCTGTTCCGCATCTACACCGGCTACGAGCCGCTGCGGGTGTTCACCGCCCTGGCGCTCGTGCTGGCGGGCGGCTCGGCCCTGGCGTGGGCACCGTTCCTGTGGGACTGGGTCGTGCACGGCGACCGGTCCGGCCACCTCCAGTCGATCGTGCTGGGAGGCGTGCTGTTGGTGGCGTCGGTGCAGGTCTTCGCCCTGGGCGTCCTGGCCGACCTCATCGCCTCCCACCGGGTGGTGACCCAGCGGACGCTGGAGCGGGTCCGGCGCATCGAGCTCGAGGTGGGCGTGGCCCCCTCGCACTACGAGCCGGGCGGCTCCGACCCCGAGCGCCGCCGGGCTGGGCTGGACGTCGTCGCCGGCTGACGCTCGGCCTCTCGGCTGGCCGTCCGGTGCCACGGTGCGCTGAGCGCGGCGCCGGCCACGTCCACCAGCAGGAACGCCAGCCGGCTGCCGATGGCGACGGTGGCCCCGAGCCCCACGGGCAGGCCCGAGGAGGCGACGAAGACGGCCTCCCGCACGCCGGCGCCGGCCGGCACCGGCACGGCCACGAACCCCGCGGTCCACGACAGCGCGGTGGCGATGCCGATGCGCAGGATCGGCGGATCGGGAATCAGCGACCGGGCCACGCACCAGGTGGCCGCCCAGATGAACAGCCAGGCCGGCAGGTAGCAGGTGACCACGACCACGGTCGCCCGCCAGGGCGGGATCGAGATGTCGGCGCCCCGCCCGGTGAACCGCACCAGCAGGTCGCGGCCCACGGTCAGGACCCGGGGGTGCAACGCCGCCAGGCCCAGGGGGAGCAGTGCCAGCAGCGCGAGCGCCGCCGGCGACTCGGCCTGCTTGGCCAGGTCGAGCGGCACGAGCAGCGCGGCGGTGCCCAGCGCCGCCAGGTAGAGCGCGGCCAGCGACAGGCCGACGCTGGGGTAGGCGCGGTGGCGGGGGACGCCGCCGCGCCGGGCCAGCTCGCCCCGGCCGAGCACAGGCCAGACGGCGCCGGGGACGTACTTGCCGATCTCGCCGGCGAAGTACCAGGCGATGGTGCGGGACCGGTCGGGCACCGGGCCGAGCACGGCCATCGCCCGCCGCCAGCAGGCGGCGATCCAGGTCATCGCGGCGCCGGCGCAGATCACGGCGGCGACCAGCCAGCCCACCTCGGCGTCGGCGATCTCGTCGCGCACCTCGGACCACTGCGACGTGAGCCGGTCGAGGACGAACCAGATGCACACGGCCGCCACCGCCGTCCCCACCAGCGCGGACAGCGCCATGGCCCGCCGCCGGCCGGGCGGGCGCGGCGCCGCGGGTCCCGCCTCGGGCACCGGGGGCGCCAGGGGATCAGCCGTCACGCGCCCATTGTGGCCGACGCCGGCCGGCCCCCGGATTTCGGTCCACCGGCCTCGGGCGAACCGGGTGTGTCGGGAGGGTGAACTTTCCGGCGCCGCCCGGCTGGGTCGGGCCATGTG
>DASRJM010000176.1:0-12899 GCA_035649475.1 Acidimicrobiales bacterium | reverse complement strand
AACGCCTGGCCGAGGCCGACGTACTGCTCACGTCGACCGGGTCCCGGGCGCCCGTCCTCGAGAGGCCCGACGTCGAGCCGATCCTGGGCGGCCGGGACCGCCCGCTGCTGATCGTGGACATCGCCGTGCCCCGCGACGTCGACCCCGGGGTCGGCGACGTGCCGGGCGTGACGCTGCTCGACATGGACGACCTGCGCCGCTTCGCCGCCCTCGGCGTCGCGGAGCGCCGCCGCGAGGTGACCGCGGTCGAGACCATCCTCAACGCCGAGATCGACCGCTACCTGGGCGCCACGTCGGCGCGCGAGGTGGCGCCGATGATCGTGGCGCTGCGCGAGCGGGCCGAGTCGGTGCGGACCACCGAGCTCGACCGGCTCAAGGGCCGCTACGACGACCTCGACCCCCGCCAGCTCGAGCTGGTCGAGGCCGTGACCAAGGGCCTGGTCGCCAAGCTGCTGCACCAGCCGACGGTCGTCCTCAAGGACGCGGCCGGCAGCGCCCGCGGCGACCGCCTGGTGGCCGCCCTGCGCGAGCTCTTCGAGATCGAGGGCTGAGTGCGGCGACGGCCCACCGCCCCATGAAGCTCCGCGTGGCGACCCGGGGGTCCGCGCTGGCCCGCTGGCAGGCCGACCACGTCGCCGCCCTGCTGCGCCAGGCCGACCCCGGCATCGAGGTCGAGCTCGTCGTGGTCGAGACCGGCGGCGACCGCCGCCTCGACGTCCCGATCTGGGAGCTGGGTGGCAAGGGCGTGTTCGTCAAGGAGGTCCAGGCGGCTGTCCTGGCCGGCGACGCCGACATGGCGGTCCATTCGGCCAAGGACCTGCCGTCGGCCACCCCCGACGGCCTCGTGATCGCGGCCGTGCCGGAGCGGGCCGACGTGCGGGACGCCCTGGTCGGTGCCCCGCTGGTCGACCTGCCCGAGGGCGCGCTGGTGGCCACCGGGTCGCTGCGGCGCCGGGCCCAGCTGGCGCACGTGCGGCCCGACCTGCGGTTCGAGGGGGTCCGGGGCAACATGGCCACCCGCGTCGCCAAGGCCGGGCAGGACGGCGTCGCCGCCGTGGTCGTGGCCGCCGCCGCCCTCGACCGGCTGGGGTGGGGGGACCGCATCGCCGAGCGGCTCGACGTGGACACGGTGCTGCCCCAGGTCGGGCAGGCCGCGCTGGCCGTCGAGTGCCGGACGGACGACGACGACGTGCGCTGCGCGCTGGAGCGCATCGAGCACGGGCCCACCCGCCGGGCGGTCGACGCCGAGCGGGGGTTCCTGGCCGAGCTGGGCGGCGACTGCTCGCTGCCGGCCGGCGCCTACGCCACCACCGCCGGCGACACGCTGCGCATCCGCGGGCTGGTGGCGACGGTCGACGGCGCCGTCGTCGAGCGCCACGAGGTGTCCGGCCCCGCGGCCGCCGGCGCCGCGCTCGGCCGTTCGGTCGCCCGCCACCTCCTCGACGAGCAGGGCGGGGCCAAGCTGCTAGCGCCCCCTTCATGAACGTCTGCGCCCCGCCACGCCGGCCAGATCCGCCGCTCGCGGCGTCCTCGTCGTCGACGCAGCCTCCGGCTGCGCCTTCCTCCTGCGTCCTTGCGAGCGACGCATCTGGCTCGCCGTGGACGGGACGAACGTCCATGGAGCGGGCGCTGGACCGATGACGGTCCACCTCGCCGGCGCGGGCCCCGGCGACCCGGGGCTGCTCACGGTGCGAGCGCTCGACGTGCTGCGGCGGGCCGACGTCGTCGTCTACGACCGGCTGTCGCAGGAATCGCTGCTCGACCTGGCGCCGCCGGAGGCGGAACGCATCGACGTCGGCAAGGCGCCGGGGCATGTGCGGCTGTCCCAGGAGGACATCAACGCGCTGCTCGTGGAGCGGGGCCGGCGGGGCGAGACGGTGGTCCGGCTGAAGGGTGGCGACCCCTTCGTGTTCGCCCGGGG
This sequence comes from Acidimicrobiales bacterium, assembly GCA_035649475.1. Taxonomy (GTDB): domain Bacteria; phylum Actinomycetota; class Acidimicrobiia; order Acidimicrobiales; family VFJN01; genus ZC4RG19. Next base: position 10,978 of record DASRJM010000176.1, on the reverse strand, counting down.
CGGCGAGGAGGCCGCGGCGCTGGCCGAGGCCGGCGTGCCGTTCGAGATCGTGCCCGGCATCACGTCGGCGATCGCGGTCCCGGCCTACGCGGGCATCCCGGTGACCCTGCGGCACTCGTCGACGAGCGTCACCATCGTCACCGGCCACGAGGACCCGGCGGCCGGGGCGGAGGGCAGCGTCGACTGGTCGGCGGTCGCCCGGGTCGGCGGGACCATCGTGATCCTCATGGGCGTGGCCCGCATCGGGCGGATCGCCGAGGCGCTGATCGCCGGGGGCCGGTCGCCCGACACCCCGGTGGCGGCGACGCAGTGGGGCACCCGGCCCGAGCAGCGCACCGTGCGGGGCACGCTGGCGACCATCGGGACCGCGCCCCTGGGCTCGCCCTCGACCATCGTGGTGGGCGACGTGGCCGCCTGCGACCTGACCTGGTTCGAGAACCGGCCGCTGATGGGCCGGCGGGTGATCGTGACCCGGGCCCGCGAGCAGGCCAGCGAGCTGGTGGCCCGGCTGTCCGCCCTCGGCGCGGCCACGGTGGAGGTGCCGGCCATCGAGATCGGCGACCCGGACGACGGCGGTGCGGCGCTCGCCGCGGCCGTGTCCCGCATCGGCGACTACGACTGGGTGGTGCTGACCTCGCCCAACGGGTCCCGGCGGCTGCTGGCCGCGCTGGCGTCCGCGGGGCGGGACGCGCGTGCGCTCGGCGGGGTGCGGTTGGCGGCGATCGGCCCGGGGACGGCGGCGGCGCTGGCGGCGGCCCGCCTGGTGCCGGAGCTGGTGCCGGAGCGGTTCGTGGCCGAGTCGCTGCTGGAGGCGTTCCCGGCCGCGCCGGAGGGCGGCGGCCGGGTGCTGCTGGCCCGGGCGGCCGTGGCCCGGGACGTCCTGCCGGCGGGGCTGGCGGCCCGGGGGTGGGCGGTCGACGTGGTCGACGCCTACCGGACCCAGCCGGTCCCGCTTGACGAGCGGCGGGCCGCGGCGCTGGCCGAGGCCGAGATCGTCACGTTCACGTCGTCGTCCACGGTGACCAACCTGCTGGCCGCGGCGCGCGGGCGGGCGCTGCCCCCGGTGGTGGCGGCCATCGGCCCGGTCACGGCCGCCACGGCCCGGGAGCACGGGCTGGCCGTCGACGTGGAGGCCGAGGTGCACACGATCGACGGCCTGGTGGACGCCCTCGTGGCCTGGGCCGCCGACCATCCCGGGAAGCCATGACGCTCCCGGGCGCCCTGATCTACGACTTCGACGGGCTCATCCTCGACACCGAGACCTGCACCTACGACGCGGTGCGCTCGGCGTTCGCCGAGCACGGCCAGGAGCTGGACGTGGCGGCCTGGCAGGCGATCCTCGGCTCGGCCGACCACCCGCACTGGACGGACATGCTGGCCACGCGGCTCGGCCGCCCGGTCGACCGGGAGGCGCTGACGGCCCGGAGGGAGGAGCAGCGGATGGCCGTGCTGCTCACGCTGCCGCCCTGCGCGGGCGTCGAGCGGCTGCTGGACGCGGCGGTGGCGGCCGGCGTGCCCAACGCCGTCGGGTCGTCGTCGGCGGCGCGCTGGGTCGTCGGTCACCTCGAGCGGCTGGGGCTGCGGGAACGGTTCGCGGTCGTGGCCACGTCGGACGACGTGGGCGGCGACCCCCGCCGCACCAAGCCGGCGCCGGACATCTTCCTGGCGGCGGCCGGGTCGCTCGGCGTCGACCCCGGGAGCTGCGTCGTGCTGGAGGACTCGCCGAACGGGGTCCTGGCCGCCCGCGCCGCGGGCATGCCCGTGGTCGCGGTCCCGGGGCCGATGACGCGGGGCCTCGACTTCGACGGCGCCGACCTGATCGTCCCGTCGCTGGTCGGGCTGTCGCTGGGGGACCTCGGGGCGCTCGTCCACTGACCCGCGTGTCAGTCGATGTGTCACCTCCGGCGGTCGTATCGCCCCCGTGTGTCGCGTGTGCTTGACTGTCAGACGACCGTATCCGGGGCGTCGAGGGCGGTCGTGAAAAGGTACCGAGGGGGCCACCCCGGTAGCAGCCGGAGCCGGGGAATCGAGAGGGCGCGTGTCACTTCTTGACGTCAACAACGTGGGAGTGCGGTTCGGGGGTGTCGTCGCCCTCGACGACCTGTCCTTCACCGTCGAGCCCGGCCGCATCTGCGCGCTGATCGGGCCCAACGGAGCGGGCAAGACCACGCTCTTCAACGTCCTCAGCCGGCTGTACCAAGCTAACTCCGGCACCGTCACCTTCGACGGGCACGACCTGCTGTCGGTGCCGTCGCACAAGATCGTCCGCCGGGGCCTGGCCCGGACGTTCCAGAACGTGGCCCTGTTCCCCGCGCTGACCGTCCTCGAGAACGTGCTGACCGGCGCCCATGACCAGGGCCACGTGGGGTTCGGCCGCTCGATGCTGCGCATCGGCGCCGCCCGCGAGGAGCGCAAGCTGCGCTCCCGCTGTCTCGAGCTGCTCGACCGGCTCGGCCTGGTCGAGCTCGCGCACCGGCCGGTGGCGGGCCTGCCGTTCGGCACGCTCAAGCGCATCGAGTTCGCCCGTGCGCTCGCCTCCGAGCCCAAGCTGTTGATGCTCGACGAGCCGGCCAACGGGCTCACCCACAGCGAGGTCGACGAGCTGGCCGAGACCATCCGGTCCATCCGCGACCAGTTCGACCTGACGATCCTGCTGGTGGAGCACCACATGGCCATGGTCATGGCGATCTCGGAGCACATCGTGGTCCTCGACTTCGGCCGCAAGATCGCCGACGGCCCGCCCGAGTCGGTCCGCAACGACCCGGTGGTGATCGAGGCCTACCTGGGGGCTCCGGCATGAGCTTGCTGACGCTCGAGAACGTGAGTGGTGGTTATGGCCAGTCCCTCGTGCTCCACGACATCGACCTGACCGTCGACGAGGGCCACGTGGCGGTCGTGCTCGGGGCCAACGGCGCCGGCAAGACCACCACGCTGCGGGCCATCAGCGGCGTGATCCCGGTGAAGGGCAGCATCGTGTTCGACGGCGTGTCGCTCGTCGGCAAGACGCCGGAGGCCGTGTCCCGCCTCGGCATCGCCCACGTCCCCCAGGGCCGCGGCACGTTCAGCGAGCTGACCGTCGACGACAACATGCGCATCGGCGCGGTCAACCGCAAGGACAAGGAGATCCGGGCCGACCTGGACCGCTGGTACGGGGTGTTCCCCCGCCTGGGCGAGCGTCGCCACCAGGAGGCCGGCAGCATGAGTGGCGGCGAGCAGCAGATGCTGGCCCTGGCCCGGGCGATGATGGCCCGGCCCCGCCTGCTGCTGCTCGACGAGCCGTCGCTGGGCCTGGCACCCCTGGTGACGCGCGAGCTGTTCGCGCAGCTGGGCGCGCTCAACCGCGAGCACGGAATGACCATCCTGGTGGTCGAGCAGAACGCCAACCTGGCGCTCGACATCGGCCACTGGGGCTACGTGCTGGAGGCGGGCCGCATCGCGGTGCAGAACTCCGCCGAGCAGCTCCACGACGACGAGGCCGTCCGCAAGGCCTACTTGGGGTTCTGACATGGATCTCTTCATCGAGCAGGTCTTCAACGGCATCGGCAACGGGGTGGTCTACGGGTCGGTGGCCCTGGCCCTGGTGCTGATCTTCCGGACCACCGGCGTCCTCAACTTCGCCCAGGGCGAGATGGCGCTGTTCTCGACCTACATCTCGTGGAAGCTCACGACCGAGGGCATGCCGGTCGTCGGGGCGATCGCGGTGTCGATGGTCATCGCCTTCATCGCCGGCGCCGCCATCGAGCGCACGCTGATCCGGCCGGTCGAGTCGGGCCGCAGCCCGCTCAACGTGGTCATCGTGACCCTCGGCCTGTTCCTGGCCCTCAACTCGCTGGTCCAGCTGTTCTTCGGGACCGACCCGCAGGTCATGCCGTCGCCGTTCCCGTCCGGCAGCGTCGACATCCTGTCCGCCACCGTCCAGAAGGAGACGATCGGCCTGATCGTCGTGCTCCTGCTGGAATGCCTGTTCCTGTGGTTCCTGCTCCAGCGGACCCGCCTCGGCCTCAAGCTGCGGGCGGTGGCCGCCAACCCCGAGTCCGCCCGGCTGCACGGCATCCGGGCCGGCACGATGCTGATGGCCGGATGGGCGCTGTCCGCCGCCATCGGGGCGCTGGCCGGGTCGCTGGTGGCCGGCGAGCGCACCGGCTTCGACGCCACGCTGATGCAGACCATCCTGGTCTACGCCCTGGCTGCCGCGGCGCTCGGCGGGTTCACCAGCATCTGGGGCGCGGTGATCTGCGGGCTGATCGTCGGCATCGCCGACGCCCTCACCATCCAGTACGTCGACCCGCTCGACGGCATCGAGGTGGTGCTTCCCCTGGGCCTGATCATGGTCGTTCTGGTGGTCATGCCCAACGGCCTGTTCGGGCGGCGCACGGTGGAGAGGGTCTGACATGACGACCGAGCAGACCGGCGCGGCCGTCGGGCCGGCGATCGGCGGGGCGCCCGTCGACACGGCGGCACCCCTCGCCAGCGGCGCCCGGCCGGGTCTGTTCCCGCCGGTGCCGCGGCAGGTCACCGTCGCCAAGGTGATCATCGGCGTGGTCCTGTCCGCCGCCGCCCTGTACGCGCCGTTCTACTTCGAGCCGACCATCAACCGGGTGCTGTCCCAGGCCATCTACATCGCCATCGCGGCGATGGGCCTCAACCTGTTGACGGGCTTCACCGGGCAGGTGTCGATCGGCCACGGGGCGTTCTACGGCGTCGGCGCGTTCACCAGCGCCATCCTGATGATCGACTACGGCTGGACCTTCGAGGTCACGATCCTCGCCTCTGTGGTCATCAACGCCGTGCTCGGATTCCTGATCGGCGTGCCCGCGCTGCGGGTCCGGGGCCTGTACCTGGCGCTGGTCACGCTCGGCCTGGCCGTGCTGTTCCCCCGCGTGGCCCAGAAGTTCGTGGACGGCACCGGCGGCGTGGCCCTGCTGCGCCCGCCCCGCAGCGACTTCTCGTCGCTCATCGACGGCCTGGCCGACGACCAGTGGGCCTACTTCCTCAGCCTGGCGATCATGGTCGTGCTGTTCATCCTGGCCTGGAACCTGGTGCGGGGCCGGGTCGGCCGGGCGATGATCGCGGTGCGCGACCAGGAGATCGCGGCGACGACCGTGGGCGTGAACCTGGCCGGCACCAAGGTGGCGACGTTCGCCATCAGCGCCGCCTACGCGGGGGTGGCCGGGTCGCTGTCGGTGATGATCGACCGGCTGGCCGACGGCACCAACCCCATCCTCTACTTCCAGCGGTCCATCGAGTTCCTGGTGGCCATGACGATCGGCGGTGCGGCCACCATGCTCGGTCCCGCGGTCGGGGCGCTGGTGCTCGTGCTGCTGCGCCGCAACACGGAAGACCTGATCGAGGGCAAGGAGATCCTGGCGCCGGCCCTCTACGGCGCGGCGCTCATCGCCATCGTGTTCGTGCTGCCCGAAGGGCTGGTCGGCGGGGTGAACCGCCTGCTGGCCCGTCTCGGTCGGCGCTCGTCGGCGAAGGGAAGGCCGCCGACCCGTCCCATCCCTGACGACAGCCAATGACCTAGGAGGGCCACAACCCATGAGAGGACCGAAGTTCCGCATCGTCGCCGCACTGCTGGCGCTGGCACTGGTGGGTGCCGCGTGCAGCGGGCGCGACGACGACGACACCGCCACCGACGAGGACTCGGGAGGGGAGGAGGCCGCGGGGTCGAGCATCGACACCGCGGACTGCGTCGCCGATCCCACCGCCGAGATCGAGGGCGACGAGATCAAGCTGGTGTCCAGCTACCCGCAGTCGGGTGCCACCGCGGCGTTCAGCCAGATCGCCCGGGGCTGGAAGGCCTACTTCCAGATGGTGAACGAGGCCGGCGGCGTCGAGATCGCCGGCAACAACTACACCATCGTCACCGAGGACAAGGACGACCAGTACAACCCGGCGACCACCGCCCAGAACATCGACGAGCTGGTCGGCGCCGACGGCGAGAACGCCTTCGCCACGTTCAGCGTCGTGGGCACGGCCAACAACCTGGCGATCCGGGACCAGCTCGGCGAGCTGTGCGTGCCGAACCTGTTCGCCGCCACCGGTGCGCCGATCATGGGCAGCGAGGACTATCCGTGGACGCTGGGCTCGTCGCTGTCGCCCTACTCGCTCGAGGGCAAGGCGTTCGCCGACCTCCTCGCCGAGCAGAACCCGGAGGCCAAGGTGGCGATGCTCGTCCAGGACGACGACTTCGGCACGGCCTACGAGGAGGGCTTCCAGGCCGCCATCGAGGGCACCGACATCGAGGTCGTGAAGGTCGAGAAGTACGCGACCGGCGCCGCCGAGGTGTCCGCCCAGATCACCAGCCTGGCGGCCAGCGGCGCCGACGCCTTCTTCAACGGCGGCACGCTGCTCGCCTGCCCGGACGCCCTGACCAAGGCGGCCGCCGCGGGCTGGACGCCGATCACCTGGATCTCGGCCACCTGCACGTCCAAGACCCTGATGGGCGTGGCCGGCCAGGCCGGCGACGGGGTGTACAGCTACACCAACCTCAAGGACCCGCTGAACCCGGACTTCGACGCGGACCCGGCGATGCAGGAGTACCGCGAGGTGGTGGCGCAGTACCAGCCCGAGGCCGACCTCGACAACGCCATCGTGGGCTACGGCTGGACCCAGGCCGCGCTACTCGTGCAGGTGCTCGAGAACGCCGAGGCGCCCACCCGCCTGGCGGTCATGGAGTCGATGCACAACTTCGAGGCGTCGGAAGAGGGTGTGCTGCTGCCCGGCGTGACCGTGCACACCGGCGACGGCGACAACTTCCTCGGCGAGGCGTACCAGACCATGCAGTACGAGTTCGAGGCGGCGGGCGCCCGCAACCACTTCGTCCTGATCGGCACCGAGCTGACCGATGTCGAGGGCGAGACCCTGGACCTGACGCCGGAGGACCTCATCAACGGCTGACCTGCCGGTCGACCGTCGCACTGGCGGGGAGGGGCGTCTCCGGATGCCCCTCCCCGTGCGCGTCCAGGGATGCGGCGCCGCCGTTCGCTGATCGCTAGGGTGCACGCCGGTGCGGACAGGGGACGTGATGTCGTCGCGCCGACACGAGGACGCGCTGGGGGCCGCCACCGAGGTGGCATCGGCCGAGACGGCGCGCCCTCGCCCCCATGCCCGGCTGCCGGCGTTCACCGCCTGGGGTGTCACCGTCTACGGGGTGGCGCTCGCCGGCCTGCTGCTGCTGTCGCTGCGGGTGACGGCCGGGCGGTTGGTGTACGTGCTCGACGATCCGGCGATCCACCTGAGCATCGCCGAGAACCTCGCCGACCACGGTACGTGGGGCGTCCAGGCGGGGCATTTCCAGTCAGCGTCGTCTGCGCCGCTGTGGACGCTGCTCCTGGCTGTGTGGATCAAGCTCACACCGGGGTCGGGCACGCTCGCACCGCTCGTCCTCGGCGCCGCGGCCAGCGTCGCGATCATCGCCATCCTCGGGGCCACCCAGCAGGTGCTCCGGCCCTCGCTCCGGCGGCCCCTCGACGCGCTCGCGGTGGCGGCGCTGGTCGTGGTCGTGCTGTTCCTGCCCAGCCTGGCGATGGTCGGCATGGAGCACACGCTGCAGGCGGCGCTTGTCCTCGGCGCGGTCGTGGCGTTCCACCGGCGGGCCGGGCCCCCGTGGCTGCCCTACGTCCTGCTGGTACTGGCGGCGCTCACCAGGTTCGAGACGGCGTTCGTCGCGGTGGGCCTGGCGGTGGCGATGCTCGTCACGTCGCCGCACGACCGGCGCCGTCCGCTCGGGGTCCTGGCCGCCGGTCTGGTGCCGATCGCGGCGTTCGCAGCCGTGAACCTGGCGATGGGGCAGGGTCTGCTGCCGAACTCGGTGGTGGCCAAGACGGCGCTCAACGCCGACGCGGGCGAGCCGCTGTACCGCGAGATCCCCCGGCGGCTGACGGAGGACCCGCTCGTGGCTGTGCTGCTCGCCGTCCTCCTCGTGGGACTCCTGGTGGCCTGGCGCGACCGCGGCCGAGCACCCGGCCTCGTGTTCCCGGCCGTGGTGTACATCGTCGCGACGGTCCTCCACGTCGCGCTCGCCCGCGTCGGCTGGTACGAGCGGTACCAGGCCTACCTGATCGTGCTCGGCGTCTACGCGGTGCTCTGCATGATCGCCGAGGTGCTGCCCGCGTCGGGGACCGAGCGGGACGCGGCACCATCCCGAGGAGGACAGCTACCGGCCGCGATCGTGCTCGTGCTGCTGCTGTTCACGTGGACCAAGGCCGAGCTCACGGTCCAGGTCCGCGAGGCCGTCGGCGAGACATATCAGCAGCGCTACCAGGCCGGGCTGTTCTTCGAGCGGTACTACGACGGCGAGCCCATCGCCACCGGCGAGCTCGGCTACGTCACGCTGTTCCACGACGGCCCCGTCACCGACTTCTTCGGCCTCGGCGACCACGAGGTGGTGGAGGCTCGGCGCCGCTTCGGTCAGCAGCCACCGGCCGAATACTGGAGCGATCTCGCCGAGCAGCGGAGGTTCCAGGTCGTGGGTGTCTACCCGACCACGCTGTTCCTCGACACGCCCGAGCACTGGATCCGCGTCGGCACGTGGGAGATCGACCCGGGGACCATCACCGCGTGGGAGCCCGAGTTCGGGTTCTGGGTGACCCGGCCGGAGGCGGTGGCGACGCTCCAGGCCAACCTCCGCGAGTTCGAGGCCGAGCTCCCCCCGGGCGTGACCCTCCGCCTCGACGAGCTCGCGGAACTGCGGGCGGCGCAGCTGCAGGCGGGCTCCTCGCCGTGATCGGCCGTCCCCCGTTCGCGTCTAGGGGAAGGGCGACACCGCGTCGTAGGCTTGCCGGGTGACATTTCCGCAGCGCCGGCTCCGCCGGCTCCGTCGCACGCCGGCCATGCGCCGGCTGGTCGCCGAGACCCGGGTGAGCGTCGACGACCTCATCGTCCCGCTGTTCGTGCGGGAGGGCTTCAGCGAGCCCCGCGCGATCTCGTCGCTGCCCGGCGTCGTGCAGCACAGCCGCGAGTCGCTGCGCAAGGAGGTCCACCAGCTGGCCACCGAGGGCATCCCGGCGGTGATCCTGTTCGGCCTCCCCGCCACCAAGGACGCCGAGGGCAGCCAGGCCTGGGACCCCGACGGCATCGTCCAGGTCGCGCTGCGCGACCTGCGAGACGACATGGGCGACGACCTCGTGCTCATGGCCGACCTGTGCCTCGACGAGTACACCGACCACGGGCACTGCGGGGTGCTCGACGTCTCCGGGGGCGTCGACAACGACGCCACGATCGACCTGTACGCCCGGGTGGCCGAGGCCCAGGCCGAGGCGGGCGCCGACGTCGTGGCGCCGAGCGGGATGATGGACGGCCAGGTGGCCGCCATCCGCGACGCGCTGGACGAGGCGGGCGCCGAGCAGGTGGCGATCCTGGCCTACGGGGCGAAGTACGCCTCGGCGCTCTACGGCCCGTTCCGGGAAGCCGTCGACGTCACCATCGCCGGCGGTGGCGACCGCAAGGCCTACCAGCAGGACCCCCGCAACGGCCGGGAGGCGCTGGAGGAGATCCGGGCCGACCTGGCCGAGGGCGCCGACATGGTGATGGTCAAGCCGGCGCTCGCCTACCTCGACGTGGTGGCCACGGTGCGGGCCGAGGTGGACGTGCCGCTGGCGGCATACCACGTCTCGGGCGAGTACGCGATGGTCAAGGCCGCGGCCGAGCGGGGCTGGCTGGACGGCCCCGCGGTCCTGCTCGAGCACCTGACCGCCATCCGGCGGGCGGGCGCCGACATGATCCTCACGTACGCGGCCCGGGACGTTCTCGAACGCCTGCGGTAACCACCGGGGCACCGTGCGGGGCGACTTGTGGGTCGCCGTAGGCTGGCGGGCCGTGGCAACCAATCGCGATCTCTTCGCCCGGGCCGAGCAGGTCATCCCCGGGGGCGTGAACAGCCCGGTCCGGGCCTTCCGGGCGGTCGGCGGCACGCCGTACTTCGTCGCCCGGGCCGAGGGCCCCTACGTGTGGGACGTGGAGGGGCGGCGCTACGTCGACCTCGTCCAGTCCTACGGGGCGATCATCGCGGGCCACGCCCACCCGGCCATCGTGGACGCGGTGACGCGGGCCGCCGCCGACGGCACCAGCTACGGCGCCCCCACGGCCCGGGAGGTGGCGCTGGCCGAGGCGATCTGCTCGCGGGTGCCGTCCGTCCACATGGTCCGCCTGGTGTCGAGCGGCACCGAGGCCACGATGTCGGCCATCCGGGTGGCCCGGGGGTTCACCGGTCGCCCGACGGTCGTGAAGTTCGGCGGCAACTACCACGGCCACGGCGACCTGCTGCTGGCCGAGGCGGGCAGCGGCCTGGCCATGTTGGGCCTGCCCGGGTCGGCCGGGGTCACGGCGAACGCGGTGGCCGACACCCGGGTCGTGCCCTACAACCGGGTGCCCGAGCTGGACGAGCGGACGGCGTGCGTGATCGTCGAGCCCATCGCCGCCAACATGGGCCTGGTCGCGCCGCAGCCCGGGTTTCTGGAGGGATTGCGGGCCGAGTGCGACCGGGTCGGCGCCCTGCTGATCTTCGACGAGGTCATCACCGGGTTCCGGGTGGACCGGGGCGGGGCCCAGGAGCTGTTCGGCGTGGCCCCCGACCTGACCACGCTGGGCAAGGTGATCGGCGGCGGCCTGCCGATCGGCGCCTACGGCGGCCGGGCCGACGTCATGGAGACCGTGGCCCCGCTCGGCCCCGTGTACCAGGCGGGCACGCTGTCCGGGAACCCGCTGGCCACCGCGGCGGGCCTGGCCGTGCTGGAGCTGCTCGACGACGCCGCATACGGCACGATCCGGCGGCGGGCGGAGGTGCTGGGCGGCCACCTGCGCGCCGGCCTGGAGGCGGCCGGCGTCCCGGCCGTGGTGCCGGTGGTGTCGGGGCTGGTGGGCCTGTACATGGGTCGGACCCCGCCCGCGGACTACGACGGCGCCCTGGCCACCGACGAGGCCACCTACGCCCGGCTGTTCCACGGCCTGCTGGACGCGGGCGTGGCGCTGGCCC
>DASRJM010000175.1:0-7480 GCA_035649475.1 Acidimicrobiales bacterium | reverse complement strand
GGCGGCGAGAAGGTGTTCCCCGAGGAGGTCGAGGGCGTCCTCAAGGGGCACCCCGGCGTCTACGACTGCCTCGTGGTCGGCGTGCCCCACGAGCGCTGGGGAACCGCGGTCGCCGCGGTGGTCCAGCCCACGCCGGGCGCGGACGTGACGCTGGAGGACCTGGCGGCCCACACCAAGGCGTCGCTCGCCGGCTACAAGGCGCCGAAGCACCTGGTGCTCGTGGACGCGGTGGTGCGCTCGCCGTCGGGCAAGGCGGACTACCGCTGGGCCAAGTCCGCCGCGGCCGAGGCGCTCGGTCAGACCTCGTAGCAGTACGCCCGCCACTGGCCCGAGCGGGGGACCGGGCACAGCGCGCCGGCGGCCCGCAGCAGCCAGGCGAGGACGGCGTCGAGCTCCTGGTCGGTGGCGGCCGGCCGCGGGACCACCACCAGGCCCCGGCGGGGGTGGTCCTGGGTCACCCGCCACCCCGGCGGCACAGCCGCGTCCTTGTCGGCCAGCGTCCGGACGACCCGCGGGCCCTGACCGTGCTCGATGCCGATCGTCGCCGGGTCCCGGCCCTGGGCCGGCGCCCACGTGGCCAGCGGTATCGCCGGGCCCCGCGCCGAGAACAGCGCGCCCAGCGCCGAGCGGGACGGCGGCGGTTCCTCGATGTCGAGCCCCGGTGACAGGTTGATCCACCCCGCCCGGGCGTCGGCCATCCGGGCCATGCGCCGCACGACCGCGGCTCGACGGGTCTCGTCGAACTCCACGACGACCGGTTCGGAGGCGGGCATCCGGCCACGCTACGGCGCAGGTGCTCGCCGGGGGTCGATGGCGACCCCCGGGGTTAACCTCGGGCCGTGGCGACGAGCGAGCTGGTCGGCCGGGGCCGGCTCGACGACGATGCCGGGGGCGAGCCCGGGCCCACCCCCACGCCGGCCGAGCCGTCCCGGCGCCGCAGGTGGGGATGGGTCGCACTCGGCCTGGTCGTCCTGCCGCTCGTGGTGTCCGCGCTGTACCTGCGCCTGTGGCACGACGACCACCGGTCCGTCGGCGACCTGGCCCTCACGGAGCTCCAGACCCGCGACGTCGGCCACAACTGGATCGACCTCGGCCCCTACTCCCGCGACGGCTGGTCGCACCCGGGCCCGGCGCTGTTCTACGCCCTCGCCCCGCTCTACCGGATGCTGGGCTCGGTCGACATCAACCTCTCGGTGGCGGCGCTGGCGATCAACGCCGCGGCCGTCGCCGGCATGGCGCTCATCGCCCGGCGCCGGGGCGGCGTGCCGCTCATGCTCATCACGCTGGTGGCGCTGGCGCTGACGCTGCGCTCGCTCGGGCCCGACCACACCCGCACCGCCTGGAACCCGTGGGTCACCGTGCTGCCCTACGGGCTGGTCCTGTTCCTGACCTGGGCGCTGGCCTGCGGGGAGCGCTGGGCCCTGCCGGCCGCGGTGGTCGTGGGGAGCGCCGTGGCCCAGACGCACGTCGGCTACGTCGCCCTCGCGCTGCCCCTGGTGGTGATCGGTGCCGCGTGGCTGGTGGCGGCGACGCCGGGCGGGTCCCGGCGCCGGCTGGTGGTCCCGGGCCTGGTGGCGCTGGCCGCGCTCGCGGTGATGTGGTTCCCTCCCGTGCTGGACCAGGTCCGCAACGACCCGGGCAACCTCCGGTACTCGGCGTGGTGGTTACGGGAGGGCCGCCTGGCCGGCCAGGGGACCAACAGCGTGGCCGCCGGGTGGGACACGGTGGTCTCGTCGCAGTGGTCGATGTTGCCGGAATGGGCCTTCGGGACCCGGCCGGTTCCGTTGTCGTCCGAGGCGGCGTCGAAGGTCGACCCGCGCCCGGCGATCCTGCTGCCGGCGGTGGCGCTCGCTGCCTGGTACCTGGTCCGCCGGCGCGTGCCCGGGAGCGTGCAGCTGGTGGCGGTGTGGCTGGTGGCGACTGCGGTCGCGGTGGGGGCGACGGCGCGGACGGTCGGCCCGATCTACGCCTACCGGGTCGACTTCACGCTGCCGCTCGGCATGGTCGGCGGGATCATCGTGGCGTGGGCGGGGTGGACCGCCCTCACCACCCGGTGGCCGTCGCTGGAGCGCCGCGCCCCGCTGCCGGGGGTCGCGGTGCTGGCCGCGGTGGCCGTGCTCGCCGGCGTGTCGTCGGTGGCGCACGTGCGGGCGGGGGAGCCGGCGGCGAGGGACGCCGACCTCATGCGGCGCCTGCTCCCCGAGGTGGTCGACCGCCTGCCGCCCGGGGAGGGCGAGGTCTTGGTGGCCGGAGAGTCGTTCGGAGGCTCGATCTTCCGGCAGGGGCTGGTCCTCGGGCTGGAGAAGGCCGGCATCGACGCCGAGCTTCCCGACGGCGACCTCGACGCCGGGCGCCAGCGGACGTCCCGGGGCGAGGGGGCGGTGCGGGCCCGGCTGGTGGTGGCCACCGACGTCGAGATCGCCGATCTCGTCGACGACGGCCGGGAACCGATCGCGTATGCGGGCCACATGTCCCTCGAGGAGGTTGTGGCCCGAGCTCCCGCCGCCCGGGCGCTGGAAGACGCGCGGGAGCGCGGCGACGACCGGGCGTTCGCGGACACCGACGCGGTCCGGGCTGCCGTCATCCCGAACGGCAGCGGGGTCGGCGTGTTCCTGGAGGTGCCCGCGTCCGGTTCGTGACGAACCGCTTCCCTCGCCGTCCTAGGCTGCGCGCGCATGGATCTCCCCCACGCCCTGCGTGACGCCATAGAAACCCAAGTCATGGAGCACGAGCCGGCCGAGGCCGCGCTGGTCCTGCGCAACGCGGTCGCCGAGCTCGGCCCCGAGGAGGTCACCGGCGGGCTGCTCGACGCCGCGGCGGTGGCGCTGCGGCGGCTGGTGGCCGAGACCGACGAGGCCTACGACCAGGTCGAGCTGCTCGACCGGCTGGCCCTCGACGGCGCGGTGCCCGCCGACAACATCGACATCCTCGCCCGCATGCTGACCCTGGCGGCGTCGACCGCGGGCGGGGTCCGGCCGCCGATCGACGGGGTGGTGGCCGAGCTCGGGCCCGAGCGGGCGCTGTTCGGCGCCTGGCTGACCACGCTGTCGGTCATCCGGGTGGTGTCGATCAGCCTCGAGCGGACCGAGGCCGACATCGCGGAGGAAATGGTCGCGGCGGTCGAGGCCTTCTAAGATCTGACACATCGTCAGATTCTGAGGAGGGTCATGGGGCTGCTCGACGGCAAGGTCGCCATCGTCACGGGGGCGGGCCACGGCATCGGCCGGGGGCACGCGATGGAGCTCGCCCGCCACGGCGCCAGGGTCGTGGTCAACGACCTGGGCGGCTCGGTCGGCGGCGAGGGCACCTCCAAGGACGCCGACCTCACGGTCAAGGTCATCGAGTCCCGGGGTGGCGTGGCGGTCGCCAATTACGAGGACGTCGCCGACCACGAGGGCGCCGGCCGGGTGGTGGCCCAGGCGGTCGACGAGTGGGGGAAGCTCGACATCCTGGTGAACAACGCCGGGATCGTGCGGGACGGCGCCATCTGGAACATGAGCGACGCCGACTTCGACGCCGTCATGCGGGTGCACGTGCGGGGGACGTGGAGCCCGAGCCACTGGGCCGCCAAGCACTGGCGGGCCCGGTCCAGAGCCGGCGAGACGTTCACCGGCCGGATCATCAACACGACCTCGGGCGCGGGCCTGGTCGGCAACTTCGGCCAGACGAACTACGCGACGGCCAAGGCCGCCATCGCCGGGATGACCCAGACGCTGTCGCTCGAGCTGCATCGCCTCGGCGTCACGGTCAACGCCGTCGGCCCGGCCGGCGCCACGCGCATCACGGCCACGATGCCGGGCGCCCCGCCGGTCATCGAGCCCGACGACATCGGCGAGGACGAGTTCGACCCGATGGATCCGGCGACGTCGTCGCCGCTGGTGGCGTGGCTGGCGTCGGACGAATCCCAGCACGTGACCGGCCAGGTCATCCGGGCGGTGGGGGAGCGCATCGTGTGGATGCGGGGCTGGACCGACGGCCCCGAGATCACCAACGGTGGCAAGCGATGGGACGCCACCACGCTCGGCACCCAACTGGCGACCGACGTGTTCGGCACCCGGGCGCCCGGTCTGCGTTACTGACCACTGCAGCGGCTACCGTCCGTCCCTGATGGGGGGACGCGATCAACGCGTCGCAGGAGGCGGTCAGGCCTACCTGCGTGACGTCCAGTACGCGGACAGCTCGCGCCTGGCCGCCCGCGCCCGCCTGCACGTGAAGTACGGGACCGCGGCGGTTGCCTGGTTCCCGTGGCTGGCCACGCAGATCGACTGGCCCGCAGGCGGCCAGGTGCTCGAGGTGGGGTGCGGCGCCGGGTGGATGTGGGCGGAGGCCGCCGCCCGCCTGCCCCCCGACCTGGAGCTCACCCTCACCGACCTGTCGTCCGGCATGGTGACCGAGGCGGTCGACCGCGTCGGCTCGCTCGGGCGCTACCGGTCGACGGAGGGCCGGGTGGCCGACGTGCAGGAGCTGCCGTTCCGATCGTCGACGTTCGACGTCGTGGTGGCCAACTACGTGCTGCACCACGTGCCCGACGCCGGCCGGGCCGTGGCGGAGATGGCCCGGGTGCTGCGGCCGGGCGGGGTGGCCGTGGTCGCCTGTGTGGGCGACGGCCACCTGGCCGAGCTGCGCCAGATCCGCCGGGAGGTGTTCGGCGACGAGTGGGCGGACGCGATCACCGACACGTTCGGCGCCTCGGCCGGTGCCCACCTTCTGCCGTCGAGGTTCGGGCAGGTCGAGTGGCGGCCGTACCACGATCGCCTCGACTGCCGGGACCCGGACGACGTGCTGGCCTACCTGGCGTCCACGCCCCCGGTCGAGGACGCCGACGACCACCACCAGTCGCGGGTGGCCGAGGTGATCCGGGCCCGATTCGACGCTGGCGGCGGCCGCCTGCGGGTCAGCAAGGACACGGGCCTGTTCGTCTGCCACGACGCCGGCGAGGGCACGCAGCGGCCCTGAGACGCGGCGGGGGCGGCGCCGAAGCGCCGCCCCCGTGTCGCAGTGCCCCGTGCGGGCCGGGTGGGTCTCGTGGCGGCCGGAGCCGTCAGCGCAGGCCCAGCTCCCGGCTGCACGCCGGCCACTGGCCCCAGCCGGACCGAGCCTGCAGTCGCTGGCCCATGAGGATCTGGGTCTCGCGGGAGTTCTCGTGCGGCAGGCCGGAGCCACCGACGCTGCGCCACGTGCTGGCCGAGAACTGAAGGCCGCCGTAGTAGCCGTTGCCGGTGTTCGCGGCCCAGTTGCCGCCCGACTCGCACTCGGCGAGCGCGTCCCAGGTTTCGTAGCTCGAAGGATCCCCGAAGCCACCGCCGCTGTCCGGCGGCGCCCCCTCGGCCGGAGGCTCAGGCTCGGTCTCCGGCGGGGCCGTCTCCTCCGTCGTCGTCGGCGCCTCGGTGGTGGGAGGCGGCGGCGGCTCGGTGGGAGGCGGCGGGGGTGGTGTGGTCGTCGTCCGCAGCGACAGGGCGGAGTTGGCCTTCGCCAGGTCGGCCTGGCTGGCGCTGCGCTGCAGGGCGATCAGTGACGTCCCCGACTCGGCGGCCGCCTCGACCCGCTCCTCACCGCTGTCGTCCGGGAGGACGACGTTGGCGAGTGCGACGGGTCCGACGAGCAGGGCGACACCGGCGATGCCGCCGATGACCGCCCGGCGCACTGCCGTGCGGCGTGCCGAGTCGTTGGTACTGGGAGGGTGGTCGGTCCGCTGTGGTTTCACAGAGGCTCTCCTTCCGTCGGCGCGCGCGAAGGGGTCGGGGGTTTGGAAAGGGTGAGCAACCAGGGGCGCCCCAGCGCGTGCCGTCCTATGCGGTTGGTGAAAGGAGTTTGTCACGATCGACATGATTCCGCAACGTTGCGTGGTCGAGGGGGACCCCCAGTGGTCTTTTCCCCTCACCTCCCCAGCGGAGATTGCGAGCCACCGTAGATCGTGGAGGGAGGTCCGTGCAGCACACCCGCGGCGGAAGATCTGACGGTGTGTCAGAAGTTGTGCCAGACTCGTCCCCGCCCTGCTCAGGAGGGAATCCGGCTTGTGACCGAGCGCAGCGACAGCACCACCGATCCGGCCCGCCGGCCGCCCCTGGCCGGAGTCCGGGTGATCGAGTGCTCGATGCTCGGCCCGGGGGCGCTGACCACCCACCTGGCCGACCTCGGGGCCGACGTCATCAAGGTGGAACCGCCCTCGGGCGATTACGTCCGCGAGATGACGTGGCCCATCGTCGAGGGCGTGTCGCTCATGCACCTGCACATCAGCCGGGGCAAGCGGTCGGTCACCCTCGACCTGCGCACCGAGGAGGGACGCGACGTCTTCCGCGAGCTGGTGCGGGAGGCCGACGCCGTCGTCGAGGCCATGCGCCCGGGCGGCCTGGACCGCCGGGGCGTGGGCTACGAGGCGCTGCGGGAGGTCAACCCCGCCATCGTGTTCATCACGATCTCGGGGTACGGCATGACCGGTCCGTACGCCGAGATGCCGAGCCACGGGGTCGCCTACGACACGTGGGCCGGCCTGGTGAACCCGGGCATCGACGAGGAGGGGTTCGCCTACATCCCGGAGCACCCGTCGATGGGCATCCACGCCGGGCCGCTGTTCGGCGCGCTGGCGATCCTGGCCGGCGTGATCCGCGCCCGGGCGACGGGCGAGGGCTGCCGCATGGAGATCGCCCAGTCCGACGCCGCCGCGGCCATGGACTGGTACCGCAGCGAGACGTGGAAGGCGTACGAGCGGCCCGAGTCGGAGGTGACCGGCAACGCGGCCGACGACTACGAGCGGCGGGCCCCCGGCACCGCCGGCATGCGCCACGGGGTGCGCTACCAGATCTACGAGGTCAAGGACGGCTTCGTGCTGTTCCAAGCGTCGGAGCGCGAGTTCTGGAAGAACTTCTGCGCTGGCGTCGACCGCATGGACCTGTTCGAGCGCTGGCCCGGTGCCCGGGTGGCCGACCACGCTCCCGGCAACCGGGAGCTGCAGGCCGAGCTGCGTAGCATCTTCGGCGGCCGCACGGCGGCCGAGTGGATCGCCTTCGGCGACGAGCACAACACCCCGATCGCCCCGGTGAACACGCCCCAGACCCTGGCCGACGATCCGCAGTTCCGGCACCGGCTGCCGTTCCACCCTCGGGAGGCCCTCGGCGCCGAGCAGCTGCCCAGCCCGATCAAGCTGATCGGCGAGGACCTGCCGACGCCGCACAAGGCGCCGACCCCGGGCCAGCACACCGACGAGGTGCTCGCGGAGGTGCTTGGCTACGGCCCGGACCGCATCGCCGAGCTCCGCGGGGCGGGGGCGCTGGGCGAGTGGGGTGGCTCGCCGCCATCCCACTAGCACCAGCCGACCACCCGGGACACCGCGGCCGCGGCGGGCTCGGGCAGAAGATCGTGGACGGCGGCGAGCAGGTCGGCTCGGGTTGGTAGCCCGGCGAGGAGCCAGCGGGCCCACATGCCGTCGTCCATCCAGGCGGCGGTGGCGGGCGACTGGTCGACGCCCGGGATCGACACCACG
>DASRJM010000174.1:0-2359 GCA_035649475.1 Acidimicrobiales bacterium | reverse complement strand
CGATCTCCCCGGCGCTCGGCACACCGGCGGCGGGCGAAGCGGCGGGAGCGACGGCCGAGCCCGCCCCCTGGCGTGCGACTGCGGCGGCGGTCGCGCCAGCTGCCTCGCCGGCGGGCGTGACGGCCGAGCCCGCCGCCTGGGGTGTGGCTACGCCGGTCGGTCCTGCTGCCTCGCCGGCGGGCGCGGCGTGGGAGCCCGCGGCATGGCGTGCGGCTGGGCCGGTCGGACCTGCTGCCTCGCCGGCGGGCGTGACTGCCGCTTCCGTCCCCCGGCGTGCGGGTGCGGCGGCGGTCGGTCCTGCTGCCTCGCCGGCGGGCGCGGCGGTCGAGCCCGTCGCTTCGCCAGCGGCGGCGGTGGTCGCTGGCGCCGGCTGGCCGGACGACGCAGCCTTGGCACTACGGCCAGCGGATTCGCCCGTGTCGGGCGCGGGCGTCGCATCGCTGGCCCCCGCCGCCTCCGGCGCCGGCGCCGATCCCCCACCCTGCCGCTGGCGGGCGACCGCGCCGAGGGTCCGGCCGGACCCTCCGCCCCGGCTGCGGGACGACGACAGCACCTCCCGCGCCGTAGCGGCCCCGGACCCGTTCTCCGCCGACGGCGGCACGGGCGCCGAAGCCCCCCGCTCGAGCCGGTCCAGGCGTTCGAGGATGGCGTCGAGCGTGCGGTCGGCCGACGGCTGGGTGATCCGGATGAGCGCGACCTCGACCACGATCCGGGGGTCCGGCTTGCGGGACAGCTCGACCAGCGCCTCGCCCAACACATCGAGCGCCCGGGTGAGGCCGGCGGCCCCCAGGGCGGCACCGACCCGGGCGGCCCGCTCACGCTCGCCCGGCGCCAGGTGCTCGTCGGCGGCACCCATGAGCGACAGGAACGCGTCCCGCAGCGTCGCGATCAGCGCCTCCCCCAGGGTGCGGGGGTCCCGCCCGGCCGCCAGGGCGTCGGCGACGGCCACGAGGACCCGGCCGGCGTCCCGGTCGCACACGGCGTCGAGGACGGCATCGACCGGCTGGGCCTCGTCGACCACCTCGCCGAGGGCGGCGACCTGGTCCAGGGCGGACAACGTGTCCCGGGCTGACCCCTGCCCGGCCCGCACGACGTGGTCGACGGCGGCGTCGACGTCGGCGGCATCGATGCCGAGGTCGGCGTCGGCGATGATGCGCCGGACGTGGTCGCCGAGGACGTCGGGCTGCAGCAGCCGGAACTCGAAGTGCTGGGTGCGGCTGAGGATGGTGGGCCGCACCTTCTGGGGGTCGGTCGTGGCAAGGATGAAGACGACGTGGGCGGGGGGCTCCTCGAGGGTCTTGAGCAGGGCGTTCTCGGCGCCCTGGCTGAGCATGTGGACCTCGTCGAGGATGATCACCTTGCGGTTGCCCGAGGTCCCGAGCGGGACCCGTTCGAGCAGGTCGCGCATGTCGTCGACCTTGGACTTGGAGGCGGCATCCTGCTCGAGCAGCCAGTCGACGACCCGGCCCTCGGCCACGGCGACACAGTTCTCGCACGTGCCGCACGGCTCGCCGTCCTCCGGGGCAGCGCAGTTGAGCACCTTGGCCAGGATGCGGGCGGTCGAGGTCTTGCCGGTGCCGCGGGGGCCGCTGAACAGGTAGGCATGGCCGACCCGGCCCTCGCGCACGGCGTTGCGGAGGGCCCGGGTGACATGATCCTGGCCGAGCACCTCGTCGAACCGCTGCGACCGGTAGCGGCGGTAGAGCGACTGGTAGGTGGCCATCGCGGCGATGCTACCGGCGGGCGCGGAGCGCCCGTGACCCCAGGTGACGGCCAGGCGATCTGCGGCACACCACAGGTTCCGCTGAGAGCTGCTGCCTCCCGGCCCTGACTCGGTTCACGGGCTGCAGTTGCACAGGACCCGGCCGCCACCTGCGATCACGGGCGAAGGACACGATAGCCCGCCGGCGGGCTTTCACCCCACGCCGACATGTGACCACCGCGCTACGCCCGCCGGTCGACGTCGCCCAGAACAACCAGACCGCCCACACCCAGGCCCTCGAGCTCGGGCTGGAGATCCCCACCTGCAGCGCCGAGCGGCGCGCACGATAGCCTGTCCCGTCCGGGGTACGACCCCCTGGAGGGATGCGAGAGCGGCCGAATCGGCACGCTTGGAAAGCGTGTGTGGGGCAACCCACCGTGGGTTCGAATCCCACTCCCTCCGCACCGCAGGTCAGGACAGTTCCGCACCGTTCCGGTTGATACCCGCTGAGCAGGACTTTTTGTTCGGCACCGTTCCGTCCCCGTTGGCGGTGGTTGGAGCCGTAACTCTCAGCGTTGCTCTCAAGATCGCACCCTCATTCCGAAACCCCGCGCGCGCAGAGTGACCGCCACGCCAACGGTCCTCGCTGCCGACCGA
>DASRJM010000173.1:0-18924 GCA_035649475.1 Acidimicrobiales bacterium | reverse complement strand
CGACGGCGAGCACGTGGAGTGGATCTTCGAGACCGACAAGCCGTGGTCGGGCTTCAACTACTACGAAGGCGGATTGCGCAGCCGGGTCGCCATCAACCTCGACCTGCCGGTGCTGTCGCTCACGCTGGGGCACCTGGTGGCCCACGAGGCCTACCCCGGCCACCACACCGAGCACACCCGCAAGGAGGCGGGGCTCGTCCGCCGACGCCACTGGCGGGAGGAGACGATCTTCCTGGTCGGCACGCCCCAGTGCACGATGGCCGAGGGCCTGGCCGACCTCGGTGCGGAGGTCACCATCGGGCGCCGCCCGGAGCCGGTCGTGGCCGAGCACCTCCGGCCCCTGGGGATCCGCTACGACGCCGACGTCGCGGCGGCGGTCGCCGAGGCGGGCGAGGCCCTGTCGTGGGTCCGCTCCAACGCCGCGATCGGCCTGCACGACGGCGGCTGGTCGATCGACGACACCGTCGGCTACCTGGAGCGGTGGGCCTTGCTGCCCCGCAATCGGGCGGAGAAGGCGGTGTCGTTCCTGACCGACCCGACCTGGCGCGCCTACAGCCACTGTTACACCGAGGGCCTGCGTCTGTGCCGCGGGTACGTGGCCGGCGACCCGACCCGGTTCGAGCGGCTGATCACCGAGCAGATGCTGACCGACGACCTGCTCCCCGATGGTCCAGGAAGAACGGCGCCGCCTGAGCCCTGACGTCCGCGCCTCAGCTGGGCCACGCATCGCGGCCGCGTTGGGCCGGTGGGCGCAGTGGTTCCTAGGGTGGGGGGACACCCGCCCGCATGTGTTGGAGGCCCGATGCGATCCCCGAAGGACTTCTTCCGTCCGCTCGCGGTGGGAGCGCCCGCACCGCTCCGGGAGATCCCGTTCCGCCCCTCGCGGATGATCCACTTCTTCCCCGCGTCCAACCCCAAGATGGTCGGCAAGGTCCCCCAGATCGCGCCCACCGTCGACGTCCTGCTGGCCAACCTCGAGGACGGCGTTCCTGCCGGCGACAAGACGGCCGCCCGGGCCGGGCTCGTCGATGTCGCCCGGGCCTGGGACACCCCCGACACCCAACTGTGGACCCGGGTCAACTCGCTCGACTCGCCCTGGGGCCTCGACGACATCGTGACCGCGGTGGCCGAGGCCGGGCACGTGCTCGACGTCATCATGATCCCGAAGGTCGAGGGCCCCGAGGACATCCACTACGTCGACCGCCTGCTCGCCCAGCTGGAGGCGAAGGCGAAGCTCGACCGGCCGCTGCTCGTCCACGCCATCCTCGAGACCGCCCGCGGCGTCGCCAGCGTCGAGGAGATCTGCACCGCCAGCCCCCGCATGCAGGGCCTGTCGCTCGGCCCCGCCGACCTGGCCGCCAACCGCCGCATGAAGACCACCCGGGTCGGCGGCGGGCACCCCGGCTACGTGGTCCGCCAGGACCCGCCGGGCGGCGACGTCGAGGCCGACCGCGCCGCCTACCAGCAGGACCTCTGGCACTACACCATCGCCCGCATGGTCGACGCCTGCGTCGCCGCCGGGATCCTGCCCTACTACGGCCCCTTCGGCGACATCAAGGACACCGTTGCCTGCGAGGACCAGTTCCGCAACGCCTTCCTCCTCGGCTGTGTCGGCGCCTGGAGCCTCCACCCTGTCCAGATCGACATCGCCCGCCGGGTGTTCTCGCCGGCGCCGGAGGACGTGCGCCACGCCCGCCGGGTCATCGCCGCGATGGGCGACGGCACGGGCGCGCTCATGCTCGACGGGAAGATGGAGGACGACGCCTCCGTGAAGCAGTGCCGGGTCATGGTCGAGCTGGCCGAGCAGCTGGCCGCCAAGGATCCCGAGCTGGCCAAGGCCTACGCCGACGACGCCCCCGGCGGCGAGGGCTGAGCGATGGCCGGCACCCCCGGCACCGCTGCCGCCCTGCGCCCCCGCCGCTCCGTCCTCTACATGCCCGGCGCCAACGAGCGCGCGCTGGAGAAGGCCGCCGGCCTGCCCGCCGACGCCCTGATCCTCGACCTCGAGGACGCCGTCGCCCCCGACGCCAAGGCCGAGGCACGCGACCGCGTGTGCGAGGCCGCCACGTCCGGCCGCTACGGCCGCCGGGAGGTCACGATCCGGGTCAACGGGCTCGGCACCCCGTGGCACGACGACGACATCCGGGCCGTGGCGGCCGCCGGGCCCGCCGCCGTGGTCGTCCCCAAGGTCGACTCGGCCGACGCCGTCCACGCCATCGAGAAGGGCCTGGAGGCCGGCGGTGCTCCGGACCACACCGCCATCTGGGCCATGGTCGAGACGCCGGTCGCGATGCTGCACGCCGAGGAGGTGGCCCGCGCGTCCGAGCGCCTCACCGTCCTCGTGATGGGCACCAACGACCTCGCCAAGGAGCTCCAGGCCGAGCACGTCCCGGGCCGCCAGCCGCTGCTGGGCGGCCTGTCGCTCGCCCTCCTCGCCGCCCGGGCCACCGGCAAGGTGATCCTCGACGGCGTCTACAACGACATCCGCGACGCCTCGGGGTTCGAGGCCGAGTGCGTCCAGGGTCGGCAGATGGGCTTCGACGGCAAGACGCTCATCCACCCGGGCCAGCTGGAGCCGTGCAACCGCGTCTTCGCCCCCACCGGCGACGAGGTCGAGAGGGCCGGGCGCATCATCGCCGCCTTCGAGGAGGCGGAGGCCGAGGGCCGGGGGGTCGTCACCGTCGACGGCCGCATGGTCGAGAACCTCCACGTCGAGCAGGCCCGCCGGACCCTGGCGCTGGCCGCGGCTATCGAGGCGCTCGCCGCCGGGTAGCCCTGGCGCATGGAAGACGAGCTGATCGCACTGGAGGAGCGTGGCTGGGAGGCCCTGGCGGCGGGCGAGGGCGCCGAGTTCTACGCCGAGGTCTGCACGGACGACGCGCTCATGATCTTCCCGGGCGGCATGGTGCTGGACCGCGATGGCGCCGAGAAGGGCCTGAAGGACGCGCCGCCGTGGGCCCGCTACCAGCTGTCGGAGCAGCGGGTCCTCCGGCTGGGCGACGACGCCGGCGTCGTCGTGTACCGGGCCGAGGCCCAGCGGGACGGCGAGGAGCCGTACCGGGCGCTGATGACATCGACCTACGTCCGCGACGGCGCTGTCTGGCGCCTGGCGCTGCACCAGCAGACCCCCGTCTGACCCGCCCGACCGGGCCGTCCGGCGGTGCGCCAGGGGCGAGCGGCGACCGCGGTAGCCTCCCGGGGGTGCAGGCCACGGAGCGCGACGTCACGGGAGACGCCGCGCGTGACGAGGGTGACGAGCGTGACCACCGGCCAGCCTGGGCCTATCCGGCGTGGGCTCTGCCCCTCGCGGTGTACGGCGTGGTCTTCGCCGTCCTCGTGCTGGTGAGCTGGCAGGTCCTCGTCCACGGCACCGAGACGCCGTCCGGCGTTCCCCCGGTCGACTTCCGGGGCGAGTGGTTCTGGGACGGCTGGGTCCGCTACGACGCCGGCTGGTACACGATGATCGCCGACGACGGCTACTACTACTCGCCCGGCTACCAGTCCCCGGTGGCGTTCTTCCCCGCGTACCCGCTGCTGATGCGGGGCGTGGGCGCGGTGATCGACAACACGCCGCTGGCGGGGATCCTCATAACCATCGTGTGCGGGGCGGCCGCGCTCGTCGCGTTCCACCGCTGGTGCCGAGACCGGCTCGACCCTCGGGCCGCGGCCACGGCGCTGCTGTGCCTGGCCCTCTATCCCTACGCCTGGTACCTGTACGGCGCCGTCTACGGCGACGCGCTGTTCCTGCTGTGCGCGGTCGTCGCCTTCCTCGCGTTCGAACGGGACCGCCTGATCGTCGCCGGCCTGGCGGGCGCCGTGGCCACGGGCACCCGGCTCGTCGGCCTGGCGGTGGTGATCGGGCTGGTGGCGGGCGTGTGCGAGCGCCGCGGCGTGTTCGAGCGGCTCGGGGGCCGCCGGCTGCCGAGCGTGCACGTCGAGCGGCTCAAGTTGCGCGACGGGTGGGTGCTGCTGTCGCTGGGCGGACTGATCGCCTGGTCGGGTTACCTGTGGGCCCGCTTCGGGGACCCGCTGCTGTTCTCCACGGTGCAGGAGACCTGGGGCCAGCAGGCGGGCCCGAGCACGTGGCTCAAACTGGACTTCTTCCGCACCCTCAAGCACTACCCCGACCGCTTCTACGGCTGGGGCCTCCTCATCCAGGCGACGTTCGGCCTGCTGGTCGCCCTGTCCGTCATCCCGGTCATCCGTCGCTTCGGCTGGCGCTACGGTGCGTACGTCGGCGCGCTGGTGGTGGTCCCCGCCCTCGGGAGCCAGGACTTCCAGGGCCTCGGCCGGTACCTTCTCGGGGCGTTCCCCTCGTTCGCGCTGGCCGGTGCGCTCCTGGCCGAGCGGCCGGGCGTGCGCCGTGCCGTGCTCCCGCTGTCGGCGCTCGTGCTGGTGATCTACACGGGCATGTTCGCCAACGGCGCCTACCTCTCCTAGGGCTTCATGGACCGCCTCACCGCCAGCGACGACCGCCTCAGCTTCGTGTTCCCGATGTGGAACGAGGAGGCCATGATCCGGCGGACCGTGGCGGCCGCCCGGGAGGCCGGGTGCCGGCTCGCCGAGGCCGGCCAGGTCGGCTCGTTCGAGGTCGTCGTGGTCGACGACGCCTCCACCGACGACACCGGCAAGATCGCCGACGAGCTGGCCGACGACGACCCCCGCGTCGTGGTCGTCCACCACCCGACCAACCGCAAGCTGGGCGGCGCGATCAAGTCGGGCTTCGCCGCCGCCACCGGCGACGTCGTGCTGTACACGGACGCCGACCTGCCCTGCGAGCTGGTCGAGGCCGACAAGGCGTTGCGGCTGCTCCGCCTGTACGAGGCCGACATGGTGACGGCATACCGCTTCGACCGCACGGCCGAGGGGGCCCAGCGGGCGGTGTACTCCTACGTCTACAACCACCTGGTCCGCTGGGTGCTCGGCGTGCGGGTCCGGGACGTGAACTTCGCGTTCAAGCTGATCCGCCGGCGGGTGCTCGACCACGTCGAGCTGGTGAGCGAGGGCAGCTTCATCGACGCGGAGCTGGTGGCCAAAGCGCACCGGCTGGGCTTCCGGTACGTGCAGTTCGGCGTCGACTACATCGCCCGCACCCGCGGGACGTCGACGCTGTCGTCGCCCGCCGTGATCGTGAAGATGGTGCGGGAGCTGGCCGACCTGTACCCCGAGATCCGCCGGATCCGGCGGCTGCCCACCGCCGTGCTGGACGGCGAACCGACGTGAGAGCGGGGCCCAGCGACGCCCTCCGGGTGCTGATCGTCAACGCCGACGACTACGGGCTGACCCCGGCCGTGTCGCGGGGCATCCTGCGGGCGCACCGCGAGGGCATCGTGACCAGCACGTCCGTGCTGGCCATCGCCCCGGGCTTCGGGCCGTCGGTCGGGGCCCTGCGGGACACGCCCGGCATCGGCGTCGGCGCTCACCTGGCCGCGGTGGGCGAGGACCCGCCGCTGCTCACGGCCCGGGAGGTGCCCACGCTCGTCGACGACAAGGGCCGGCTGGCGACGTCGTGGCGCCAGTTCGTGCCGCGGGTGGCGGCGGGCCGGATCGACCTCGAGGACCTGCGGCGCGAGTTCAAGGCCCAGCTGACCTGCCTCCAACAGGCGGGGCTGACGATCGGGCACGTCGACACCCACCAGCACCTGCACCTGTGGCCGAAGGTCGGGGCTGTCGTCATGGACGTGGCGCAGGCTGCCGGAATCCGAGCGCTGCGCATCGTCCGGTCGTCCAGCCGGGGCCCGACCGGGATCACCGTGCGGCGGCTGGCCAACCGGTTGGAGCGCACCGCCCGGGAGCGGGGCTTCAGTTTCCCGGCGGCCGGGTCCGGGCTCGACGAGGCCGGCACGTTGGACGCGGACCGGCTGGTGCCGGCGCTGGAGCGCCTGGCCCGGGCCCCGGGGAGCAGCGCCGAGCTGGCGACCCACCCCGGTGAGGCCGGCGACCCCGACCTCACCCGCTACCGGTGGGGCTACGTGTGGGACAGCGAGCTGGAGGCTCTGGTCGACCCGGCGGTCCGGCGGCGGGTGTCGTCGCTGGGGTTCAAGCTCGGCACGTACGCGGACCTGGAGGCGGCGTGACCGCGGCGCTGGGCGACGGCGTGGACGCAGGTCCCGACGACGCCGCCTGGCGGGCCCGCCGTGCCTACGGCGGCCTGGGCCGGGGCGACCGGTTCCACGTCGCCGTGCGGTGGCGCTCGTGCCCGTTCCCGGCGGTCGAGGCGCAGGTGCCGGTGACCGGCCGGGTGCTGGACGTGGGCTGCGGCCACGGGCTGTTCCCGCTGTACCTGGCGGCCCGGTCGCGGGAGCGGCAGGTCGTGGGCGTCGACGTCGACGCGGCCAAGCTGGTGTCGGCCCGCCGGGCCGCGGAGGCCGCCGGCCTGGACGTGGGCTTCGCCGAGGCCCCGGGCGGCGAGCTGCCCGCTGGCCCGTGGGACGCCGTCACGATCGTGGACGTGCTCTACCTCCTCGGCCAGGACCGGGCGCTCGACCTGGTCACCCGCGCCGCGGCCGCGCTGGCGCCCGGCGGGGTCGTGGCGGTCAAGGAGATCGACGTCCGGCCCCGGTGGAAGTACGAGCTGGCCCGGGTGCAGGAGGTGGTGTCCACCCGGGTCACCCGGATCACGGAGGGCGAGGGCGTGGCCTTCGTAGATCCCGCCTTCATCGTGGGGGCGATGAAGGCGGCGGGGCTCACCGTGGCACGGCACCCGCTGGACCGCGGGTCGATCCACCCCCACCTGCTGATCACCGGCCGGCGGCTGGGCGAGTGAGCGAGCGCAGCGAGCGACCTATGAACACAGTGCGGTACTCGGCCCGCAGGGCCGATCGCTCAGTGCGCGCATCCCGAAGGGTGCGCCAATGAGCGCCCCGGCCGACGCACCGGCACTCGACGAGCGCTACTTCGACGTCATGGCCGAGCAGGCCCGGGACCACTGGTGGTACCGGGCCCGCCGGGCGCTGGTGGCCGGCCTGCTCGCCGGCGAGCTGGCGCCGGGCGCCAGGGTTGTCGACGTCGGCTGCGGCACCGGCGACAACCTGGGGGCGCTCGACGACGTGGCCGGGCGGACCGTGGCCGGGGTCGAGCTGTCCGAGTACGCCGTGCGCCACGCCCCCCCGGCCGCCGCCGGCGGCGTGCGGGCCGGCGTGGCCCGGGCCGAGCACCTCCCGTTCCCGACCGGGTGCGCCGACCTGATCACCAGCATGGACGTCATCGAGCACCTGGACGATGACGCGGCCCTCGCCGAGTACCGACGGGTCGTGCGGCCCGGCGGCCTGGTCCTGCTGACCGTGCCCGCCTACCAGTGGCTGTGGAGCGACCACGACGTCTGGGCCGCCCACCGGCGCCGCTACTCGCGGCGGACGCTGGTGGCTGCGGTCGAGCGGGCCGGGCTGCGGCCCCGGCGGGTGACGTACTTCAACTCGTTCCTGGTGCCCCCCGCCGCGGTGCTGCGCCGCACGCCGGCCCGCCGGCTGGTCAAGGGCGAGCAGGACGAGGTCGGGGCGTCGAGCCCGGCCGTCGACCGGATCATGACCGGGCTGGCCGGGCTGGAGCGGCGCTGGGCCCGGCGGCGGGCGGTGCCGTTCGGCCTGTCGATCGCCTGCCTGGCCAACCGGCCCTGAACCTCACCCGTTACGTCAGGTCGAGGCTTCGCTCACGTCCCACAGGGTGGGCTGGCCATCTGCGGCGATGGCGTCCCAGCGGCGCTTGGCGATGCCCACGGTGGTGTCGTGAGTGAAGATCCAGAACCGGCCCGCCCTGATCGAGTCGACGACGATGCCGGCCACCTCCAGCGGGTCGAGCCCGCCCTCCACCAGGCCCTGGAGGATGGCGCGTCCCTCCAGGGGCGCGTCCGGCGGCAGCACGACCTCGGCCACCTCCGGCGGCCGGTTCCGCTCGGACTCGGCGATGTTGGTGCGCACCCACTCGGGGCACAGCACCGACACGCCCACGGGCGCCCCGGTCATCTGCAGGTCGAAGTGCAGTGACTCGGACAGCGCCACCACGGCGTGCTTGGTGGCGTAGTACGGCGACATCACGGGGCCGGTGTTGACGCCGGCGGCGGACGCGGTGTTGACGATGTGGCCCTCGCCCTGTTCGATCATCCGGGGGACGAACGCCCGGATGCCGTGGGCCACCGACAGCAGGTTGACCTCGACGATCCAGCGCCAGCGGTCGGCCGGCACCATCCAGGCCAGGCCCCCGGTGCCGATGCCGGCGTTGTTGCACAGGACGTGGACGGTGCCGAACCGCTCGAACGTGGCGGCGGCGAGGGCCTCGACCTCGTCCTCGTGGCGGACGTCGGTGGGCACGGCGAGCACCCGGTCGCCGCCCAGCCGCTCGGTCAGGCCGGAAGCGGCCGCATCCAGGGCGTCGCGCTGCACGTCGGCCAGGACGACGTTCATGCCCTCCTGCCCGAACCGGGTCACGAGCCCCCGGCCGATGCCCGACGCCGCCCCGGTGACCACCGCCACTTTGCCCTCGAAGTCGTCCATGGGGCCGGAAGCTAGCGTGCGCCGCATGGGACGGTTCAGTAGGGGCGAGCTGGAGGAGGCGTTCGCCGCCTACCAGCAAGCGGCGGCCACCGCCGGGGCCACGGGCGACTGGAACGGGTGGGCGGACCTGTTCACCGAGGACGCGGTGTACGTCGAGCACCACTACGGCCGCTTCGACGGCCGCGAGTCGATCCGGGCGTGGATCACCGCCACGATGTCGACATTCCCCGGCAACCGCATGCCCGAGTTCCCGGTCGACTGGTACGTGGTCGACGAGGACCGGGGCTGGATCGTGTGCCAGGTCGAGAACCGGATGGAGGACCCCGGCGACGGCAGCATCCACCAGGGCGCCAACATCACGATCCTCCACTACGCCGGCGACGGGCGGTGGTCGTACGAGGAGGACGTGTACAACCCGGCCCACTTCGCCACCATGCTGGCCGGCTGGCAGCAGCGGGTGGACGAGCTGTCAGACGCCTAGTAGCTCGAACGTGACCGCCAGGCGGCCGCCGAAGCGAGCGGCGGCGGCCTCGGCGCCGCCGCGGAGGAACTTCTCCGGGTCCGGGCTGCCGATGCCCTCCAGGTAGGCCCGGTGGGCCCGGAGGGAGGCCACGCCGAGGTCGAAGGTGTCGGTGACGTCCACCGCGTGGGTCGGCTCCGGCGACGCGACGACCGCCAGGTGGCGGACCCCCTGCCACGGATCGAGCCCCGCCCCCGCCAGGTCGGTGAACACCCAGCGGTTGCCCGCGTCGCGCACCGCGTCGATCGTGGCCAGGCCGGTCCAGCGGTGGTCGGCCATGTTGAGGTAGCGGCCGCCGTAGGTCTCCCGGTGGTTGACGGCCACGACCAGCTCCGGCCGGTGGCGGCGGATGGCGGCGGCGATGTCGCGGCGCAGCTCTGGTCCGTAATGGACGACGCCGTCGGGATGGTCGAGGAACTCGACCTCCTCGACGCCCACGACGGCCGCGCTGGCGCGTTGCTCCTCCACCCGGACCCGGGCCGCCTCCTCCGGCGGCATCGAGTCGATGCCGGCCTCGCCCTTCGTGACCAGCACGTACGCCACCCGTCGCCCCGCCCGGGTCCAGGCGGCCACGGCGGCGCCGCCGCCGTACTCCATGTCGTCGGGGTGGGCCATGACGACCAGTGCCGACGACCAGTCCTCGGGGAACGGCTCCAGCGGCGCGTCGGTCACGGCGCCACGCCTACCCGCGGCCCCGCTCCATCAGCCGACGGGTGATCACCCGCAGGCACAGGATCTCGTCGGCGCCCTCGAAGATCGAGAGCACCCGGGCGTCGACGAAGTAGCGGCTGACGGCGTATTCCTCGGCGTAGCCGTAGCCCCCGTGGATCTGCATCGCCTCGCGGGTCACCCATTCGGCGGCCTTGCACACGTAGGCCTTGACCATGGCCGCCTCCATGGACCCTTGCCCGTTGGCCATCATCCGGGCCACGGCGTAGCTGAACTGTCGGGCCGCCTGGATGGTCACGGCCATGCGGGCGAGCTTGGTCTGGGTGAGCTGGTAGTCGGCGATCGGCTGGCCGAACACCGAACGGTCGCGGGCGTACTGGCGGGCGTCCTCGTAGGCGGCCTGCATCACGCCGATGGCGCGGGCCGCGGTCTGGAGGCGGCCGTTCTCGAAGCCCGCCATCTGCAGGTAGAAGCCCTGGCCGAGACCGGCCTCCCCGCCCACCAGGTTGTCGTCGGACACGAACCAGTCGTCGAAGGCGACCTCGTAGGAGTGCATGCCCCGGTAGCCGATCGTGTCGATCGGCCGGCCCTCCATCTTCCCGCCGCCGGGCGCCCCGTCGGCGCCCGCCTCCTGTGTGATCTCGAAGCCGTGCCCGTCGGCCCGGGGCTTGGGCACGACGAACAGCGACAGGCCGCGGTGCTTCAGCGACCGGTCCGGGTCGGTGCGGGCCAGCAGCATGAGCACCTCGGCGCGGGCGCCGAACGTGCACCAGGTCTTGACGCCGTTGACGAGCCAGCCGCCGTCGGTCCTCGTGGCGGAGACCTTGACGCCGCCGGCGTCCGACCCGAAGTCGGGCTCGGTGACGGCCACGGCCGCCATGGCCTCGGCGCTGGCCAGGCGGGGCAGCCACGACTTCTTCTGCCCCTCGGTGCCCCCCTTGACCAGCGCCCGGGTCAGGATCTCGGGCCGGGTGATGAGCGAGCCGCCGACACCCAGCGAGCCGCGGGACAGCTCCTCGGTCGCGACGACCATGCCCATGTAGTCGCTCTCACCGCCGGCCGCGAAGCCGCCGTACTCCTCGGGGACCGACAGGCCGAACGCGCCCAGCTCGGCCAGGCCGGCGATGACCTCCTCGGGGATGTCCGCGTTGGTGCGGTGGACGTGCTCGGCGATCGGGCGGATCTTGTCCTCGGCGAACCGCCGGAACGTGTCCTGCACCAGCTCGAAGTCGTCGTCGAGGTGGCGGGGCCCGGGCCCGTCGATCGAGGCCAGGAACTCCGGGTCGCGGAACGCGGCCACGAAGGGTCGGGTGGCGTCCAGGGCCTCGGCGTCGACGCCCCACGCCGCCTCTCGCCCGAAGAGCCGGGCGGCGACGTCGGCGAGGGCGTCGGCCACGAAGGCGCAGGTGATCCGCGCCTCCTCGTCGCCTTTGGACCCGTAGTCGAGCATGGTGCGCGCCGTCTCGACCGCGGCGGCCGCGTGGGCCAGGTCGTACGCCACCACCTGGTCGGCCTCGACCGACCCCGTGGCGGCGAGGTGTGCGACGGCCCGGCCGACGACGTCGCGGGCGGCGTCGACGGCCGATGCCGCGGCGGTGAGGTCCGCGCTGGCGCTCATGGCGCCCGACGCTAGTTACCCCGCGTAGATCTCTGCGAAGGCGCTCGTGATGTCGGTGGCGTCCGACGGCGTCTCGAAGGTGAACTCCTCGCCGTAGTCGGAGAAGCTGACGACGTACACGAAGTCCATCTCACCGACGCCGAGGTCGCCCCCGCCAACGGCGTCGGCGATGTCGCCCATCGACAGGGTGTAGGACAGGGTGCGCAGGTAGCCGGCGTCGTCGATCCACACCTCGATCGGCATGCGCGTCTGGAGGAGCTCCTCCATCACCGCCTCGACGTCGGCGGCGCCGGCGCCGGCGGCCTGCGCGAACGTGTCCGGGTCCGAGCCGCTGGTGCGGATCAGGTCGGCGAAGGTGACCTGGGCCCGCAGCCCGCGCTGGGTGACGCCGTCGATCTCCTGGGTGCGGAGGTCCTCGACGCCCTCGGTGTTCTCCATCATCTCGACGGCGGCCCGGGGGTTGAAGCTCTGCTGGCCGGCGATGCTGGCCGCCACGTCCTCGGGCAGGACCTCGCCCAGCTCGTCGATCGACACGCTGCCCCAGCCGTCGCCCAGCGCGGCCAGCTCGGACGCCCCCGGGGTGCTCGTGCCGGACGGCATCATGTCGCCCAGCGCGGCGAAGAACGGCGCCCGGATGTACACGGTCTCGCCGTCGGTGACCGTCTCCATCGTCATGTCGGTGTCGCCGAAGACGTCGCCGACGTCGCCGAGGCCCATGCCCGCGGACACCTCCTCCATGATCACCCCGAGGTCCATGCGGAGGTGCGAGTTGGCGCCGTCGACCTCGCCGGTCATGGCGGGGGGCGCGCCGTCGGCCACCTCGCCGAGGCCGATGCGGGCCTCGATGCGGTGGCTCTCGTCGGCCGACCGGGTGGCGGTCTCCTTGAGGAACTCCGCCGTGGCGGCGAAGCCGCCTGTGCCACCGGTGCTGCCGTCGGTCTGGCCGCCGTCGGTCTGGCCGCCGCCGCCGTCGATGTCCTCGATGGCGATGTCGTCGTCGCCCTCCTGGGCGCAGGCGACGGCGCCCGTGGCCAGCAGGGCCAGGGCGAGCAGGGACACGGCCGCCCGCCGGGTCCTGCGGTGGGTGTGACGTTCCGCCGTCATGTCGTCGGTCTCCTGATGTCCGGGGGAGCGCATCATGGCACTCCCCACGGCCGTCTGGCCGTCACCCGGCGGCGGTTCCTAGCGTGTCCGCATGGCAACGATCGACCGCCCGTTCGGCCGGCACTTCGAGGACTTCGAGGTGGGTGACGTCTACCGGCACTGGCCGGGCAAGACGATCACCGAGTACGACGACCACCTGTTCTGCATGATCACGATGAACCACCACCCGCTGCACACGAACGAGTGGTATGCGCAGAACGAGACGGTGCAGAAGCAGAACGTGGTCGTCGGCAACCTCGTGTACTCGCTGGTGCTCGGGATGTCGGTGCCGGACGTGAGCGGGGCGGCGGTGGCCAACCTGGAGGTCGAGTCGCTCAAGCACGCGAAGCCCACGTTCCACGGCGACACCATCTACGGCGTCACCCGGGTGCTCGACCGCAAGGAGACCTCGGACGGCAAGCGGGGGATCGTCACCGTCGAGACCAAGGGCATCAACCAGCGCGAGGAGGAGGTCTGCTACTTCAAGCGCCGGCTGATGGTGTGGAAGCGGGAGTTCGCCCCCGCCCGCCAGTACCCCTACGACGACGCGGTCTTCGCCGAGGACTGACCGGCGCGCCCGCCGCTGGACCGACTTGTCTGCAACTTGTATGGTTCAAGGCATGGCAGGACGCATCAGGGACGCGGCCCGGGGGTTCGACGCCAACGCCGGGGCCTACGAGGTGGCACGGCCGTCGTATCCGGCCGAGGCCGTCGCCCACATCGTCGGGCGCGGCGGGATCGGCCCCGGCACCCGGGTGCTCGACCTGGCGGCCGGCACCGGCAAGCTGACTCGCCTGCTGGTCCCCACCGGGGCCGAGGTCGTGGCGGTCGAGCCGGTCGCCGCCATGCGGGAGCGGCTCGCCGCGCTCCTGCCCGACGTCGAGGTCCACGACGGCACGGCCGAGGCCCTGCCGCTGGCCGAGGGCTCGGTCGACGCCGTCACCGTCGCCCAGGCCTTCCATTGGTTCGACGCCCCGGTGGCGCTGGCCGAGATGCACCGGGTCCTGCGCCGGGGCGGTCACCTGCTCCTCGTGTGGAACACCCGGGACCGCGACGTCGACTGGGTGCGGGCCTTCGGCGACCTGCTGGTCGACGGGCCCGACATGGAGCGGCCCTATGACAGCTACTACGACGTCGACTACGCGGCCGTGGTGGCCGAGTCCGGCGGGTTCGCCCCGGTCGAGCTGTGGTCCCACGCCTGGGAGCAGCCGAGCGACCCCGACCTGCTGGTGGCCCGAGCCGAGTCGGTGAGCGTGGTCGGGTCGCTGCCGCCGGAGGACAGGGCCCGCGTGCTCGACCGGATCCGCGACCTGGCCGCCACCCACCCCGACCTGGCCGGACGCGACCGGTTCCCGTTCCCCTACGTGACGCGGGTGTGGCGGACCACGGCGCGCTGATCGCCTGGGGCGAGCGGCACCTCCGCCCGCTGCCGTGGCGCGCCACCCGGGACCCGTGGGCCGTGCTGGTGTCCGAGGTCATGGCCCAGCAGACCGGCGTGGAGCG
Source organism: Acidimicrobiales bacterium (assembly GCA_035649475.1). Classification (GTDB taxonomy): domain Bacteria; phylum Actinomycetota; class Acidimicrobiia; order Acidimicrobiales; family VFJN01; genus ZC4RG19. The sequence goes on along the minus strand of DASRJM010000173.1, from coordinate 4,982 downwards.
TGTCGCCGGCTACTACCACGACTTCCTCGCCCGCTTCCCCGACCCCGCCGCCTGCGCCGCGGCGCCGGCGGGGGAGGTGGTGCGGGCGTGGCAGGGTCTCGGCTACAACCGCCGGGCCGTCGACCTGCACCGTTGCGCCACTGCGGTGGTCGCGGAGCACGGCGGCCGGCTGCCGGCGGACCTCACCGCCCTGCGGGCGCTGCCCGGCGTCGGGCCCTACACCGCCCGGGCGGTCCTCGCGTTCGCCTACGAGCACGAGGTCGGTGTGGTGGACACCAATGTCGGGCGGGTGCTGGCCCGGTGGGAGGGCCGGCGGCTCGGGGCGGCCGAGGCCCAGGCCCGGGCCGACGCGCTGGTCCCGGCCGGCCGGTCGTGGGAGTGGAACCAGGCGCTCATGGAGCTGGGCGCCACCGTGTGCCTCCGGCGCCGTCCGGACTGCGCCAGCTGCCCGGTTCGGTCGGACTGCGCCTGGTTCGCGTCGGGGCTGGGGGCCCCGGACCCGGCCGACGGCTCGGCCGGCGTGTCGACCGCGCAGCCGGCATGGGAGGGGTCCGACCGCCAGGGACGGGGGCGGTTGGTGGCGGCGCTGTGCGCGGGGCCGGTGCCGGTGGCGGATGTCCCCGTCGTGCTGGGCTGGCCCGACGATCCCGCCAGGGCCGAGCGGGTCGTGGTGGGCATGGTGGCCGACGGCCTGGCGGCGCGGGACGGCGACGTCCTGCGCCTGGCCTAGGGGTACGGTCGGCCCGTGGCGGCACCGGAGATCGTGTACGACCCCGAGCGCGACGGCGACCCCGACCCCGGCGAGGTCGTGTGGGCCTGGGTGCCGGGCGGACGACGTCGTCGGCCTTCACGTAGGTGATCGTGGTGCTCTGCAGCCCGGCCCAGCGGTCGAGGGCGGCCTGCAGGCGCGCCCGGTCCGGGGCCGAGGTCGGCGAGCGCTCGGGCAGCACCCACGCGTCGAGGCCGCCGGTGTACAGCAGGAAGCCCGGCCGGGTGCCGTCCATCTCGCAGGAGCGGTCACGACAGGAAGTCGAGGATCAGCTTGTTGACGACATCCGGCCGCTCCAGGTGGAGGAAGTGGCCCGTGTCATCGACGATCTCCACCCCCGAGCCCGGAGCGGTGAGCACCCCGCGCGCCGTCTCGGCCAGGTCGGCGCCCATGCAGCCGTCGTCGCGCCCGTGGAGGTACAGCGCGGGCAGCGGCGGCGGGCCCGCCGCGGCGGCGTCGATCGCCTGGATCTCGGGGCTCGGGTCGACGCCGACCCCGCTCAGCGTCGCCCGGTAGTAGCCGATGGCCGCAGCCAGGTTGGCCGGGTCCCGCAGCGCCTCCTTCACCTTGGGGAGGTCCTCGGCAGCGTCGTAGCCGGGCGACCAGTCGGCCCACAGCCGGTCGACGAACGCCAGGTCGTCGAGGGGGACCGCCATGTCGGCCAGCGGGTGCTGGAAGAAGAACATGTACCAGGAGCGCCGCAGCTGGTCGAAGGAGAAGAACGCCGTGGTCAGAGCCGACGGCGGCGGCACCGCGAGCGTCACGAGCCGGCGCCACGACACGCCGGGGACGTGGACCGCGGCGTAGCCGGCCAGCGCCCCCCAGTCGTGGCCGACCAGCACCGCGTCGTCGCCCCCGGCGAACGCCGCGTGCAGCGCGCCGGCGTCGAGGCCGAGCACGGCCGATTGGTAGCGCCCGTCCTCGGGTACCGTCGTCGGAGCGTACCCCCGCAACCAGGGCGCCACCGCCCGGTAACCCGCCGCCGCGAGAGAGGGCAGCAGATGCCGCCACGTCCATGCCGAGTCGGGGAACCCGTGGAGGCAGAGGGCCAGTGGCACGCTCGTGTCGTCCATGTCGCCGGCGGCGAGGTACCCGAACGTGAGGCCGGCCGCATCCACCGACCCCTGGCTGATCGTCCCGCTCATGGCGGGGACGCTAGACGAGCCGTGGTCCTCGCTCCCCGCGGCCGCGGGCCGGTGATTGTGGTCACACCCAGCGCTCAGAGGTTCACGGGTTGGGTAACGTCGCCCGAGCGCTGGTGGCGCGACGAGGGGAATCCTTGCTGAACGTCTCCTTCTTCGGTGTGCGGGGCTCGACCCCCTGTCCCTGCGACGAGAACCGCCGGTACGGCGGCAACACCTCGTGCGTGCTGCTCGACGCGCCCGGCCACGATCCGATCGTCCTCGACCTCGGCACCGGGCTGCGCCAGCTGGGACAGACGCTCCCCACCGACGGCTCGTTCCAAGGCTCGGCGCTGGTCACCCACATGCACTGGGACCACGTGCAGGGCCTGCCGTTCTTCGGGCCGATCCTGGCGCCCGGCGCCTGCCTCGACATCTACGGCCCGCCCCAGGAGGCGGGCTCGCTGGCGGAGGCGTTCCACCAGTTCGTGCGGCCGCCGTTCTTCCCGGTGACGGTCGAGCAGCTGTACGGCCAGATCGCCTTCCACGACGTGTCCGACTGCGACGTCGAGATCGACGGCGCCAAGATCCGGGTCCGGCCGGTGCCCCACGTCGGGACCAACAACGGCTACCGGGTCGAGGTCGGCGGGGCGACCGTCGCCTACGTGGCCGACCACCAGATGCCCCACGACGGCAGCCACGCTGTCAGCGACGCGGTGCTCGAGCTGTGCGACGGCGCCGACCTGGTGATCCACGACGCCCAGTACACGGTCGACGAGTTCTCCCAGAAGTACTACTGGGGGCACTGCACGGTCGACTACGCGGTGTTCGTGGCCCACGAGGCCGGCGCCAAGCGCCTGGCGCTGTTCCACCACGACCCGGCCCACGACGACGAGGCCGTCGACGGCCTGCTGGTCCACGCCCGCGAGCGGGCGGCGTCGACCGGGCTGTCCGAGGTCGTGGCCGCCTGCGAGGGCCTGACCGTCAGCTTCGGCGGCTGACCGCAATTTGCGTCATCTGACGGTCCGTCATGTGCGTCGCTAGGGTCCTGTCCCGTGAGCGACCTGGCTGACACCTCGCCGTCCATCGACTCGGCCCGGTTCCGGCAGGTGCTGGGGCACTTCCCGACCGGCGTCACCGTCATCACCGCCCGCACCGCCGACGGGCCCGCCGGCCTGTGCGTCGGCTCGTTCGCGTCGGTCTCGCTGGAGCCGCCGCTGGTCGCGTTCTTCGCCGGCAGCAACTCCACCAGCTGGCCCCGCATCCAGGAGGCCGGCCACTACTGCGTGAACATCCTCGCCGAGGACCAGGAGGACATCGCCCGGGTGTTCGCCGGCAAGAGCCAGGACAAGTTCGCAGGCCTCGGCTGGCGCCCCGCGGTGGCGACCGGCGCCCCGGTGCTCAACGGCGTCCTCGCCTGGATCGAGTGCCGGATCGACGCGGTCCACGAGGCCGGCGATCACTGGATCGTGGTCGGTCGGGTCCTCGACCTCGAGATCGGCCACGAGGGCGGTCCCCTGGTGTTCTTCCGCGGCGGGTTCGGCCGGTACGGGGCCTGACGTGCCGATCTATGCGCTGGGCGAGCTGGTCCCGTCCATCGACGAGACCGCCTACGTCCACCCCGACGCGGTGCTGATCGGCGACGTGAGGCTGGGCCCCGAGGCGTCCGTGTGGCCCGGCGCGGTGCTGCGGGGCGACGGCGCCCCCATCACGATCGGCGCCCGCACCTCCGTGCAGGACGGGTCGGTGCTGCACGTGACCCCGGTCCACCCCACGACGGTGGGCGAGGAGTGCGTCATCGGCCACCTGGTCCACCTCGAGGGCTGCACGATCGAGGACGGCTCGCTGGTCGGCTCCGGCGCGGTCGTGCTCCACAACGCGATCGTGCGGTCCGGCGGCCTCGTCGGCGCCGGCGCGGTGGTGTCCGGCGGGCTCGAGGTCCCGGCGGGGGCGATGGCGCTCGGCGTGCCGGCCAAGATCCGGCCCGACTCGGTCGACCCGGCCTCGATCCGGGTCGGGATGTTGAGCTACGTCGAGCGGGGCCGCCACTACCGCGACCAGCTCCGCCGGATCGACTGACGGTAGGGCGCGGCACCGTGAGCGGGGGGCAGCGGCTGACGATCCTCGTGCCCGCGTTCAACGAGGAGCTCGTCATCAGTGACTTCGTGGCCGCGGTCGCTCCCTCGTTGCCCGACGGGTCCGAGCTCCTCGTCGTCGACGACGGCTCCACGGACGCGACCCCGAAGCTGCTCGACGAGCTGGCGGGCGAGGTCGCGGCGCTCCGGGTCGTGACCCACGACCGGAACCGGGGGATCGGCGCGGCGCTGGCGACCGGGTTCGACAGCGCGTCCGGCGACGTGATCGTGACCATGGACGCCGACATGAGCCACCCCGCCGAGCTCGCCACCCGCCTGGCGGCGGGGTGCGGGGCGGCTGACGCGGTCTACGCCAGCCGCTACGTGGCGGGCGGGGCGATGGAGGGCGTGCCGCTGTGGCGGGTCGCCATCTCCCGAGTCGCCAACGGCGTGATGCGGGTGGCGTTCCGTACGTCGGTCCGCGACCTGACGACCGGCATGCGCGCGTTCCGGCGCGACGCGGTGCGCGACCTGCACCTGGACGCCACCGGCTTCGAGGCGCAGCTCGAGATCACGGTGCGCCTGCTGGCCGCCGGGTGCCGCATCGACGAGGTTCCGCTGGTGCTGCGCAACCGGTCCGTGGGGGAGTCCAAGATGCGCTACCTGCGCCTGGCCCCGCGCTACGCTCGCACCTTCGTCCGGATGCTGGAGGTCCGTTGGCGGCGACGCTGACCCGGGTGCTCTGTGTCTTCGGCACGCGCCCGGAGGCCATCAAGATGGCGCCGGTCGTCGCCGAGCTCGGCGCACGGCCGCGCGTGGACTGCTCGGTCGCGGTGACGGGCCAGCACCGCGAGCTGCTCGACGAGGTGCTGGAGCTCTTCGGGATCCTGCCCGACCACGACCTCGACGTCATGACGGTCGGCCAGACCCCGTCCCAGGTGGCGGCGCGGGTCCTCGACGCGGTCGACGGGCTCGTCGCCAAGGCGGAGCCCGACTGGGTGGTCGTCCAGGGCGACA
>DASRJM010000172.1:0-2695 GCA_035649475.1 Acidimicrobiales bacterium | reverse complement strand
GACGCCACCGCCACGGAGACGGCGGCGGCCGCCGAGAAGGAGGCGTCACAGGGCTTCGTCAAGGCCGCGCGGGCCTTCTTCGACTACTTGCCCAAGGGCAACACGCTCGACGACGAGACGTTCCGCAAGCGCCACCTCCTCCTGTGCTGGATCCTCGCCCTGCACATCCCGGCGCTGTTCCTGCTCGGGGTCTGGCGGGGCTACAACGTCGGCCACGTCGTCGTCGAGCTGGCGGTTCCCCTCGCCGCGCTGCTGTTCGCCCGGGTCGCCACCCCCCACCGGCGGCTGGCCGGGTTCTTCACCACCGCCGGCCTCGTCTACTGCTCGGTGGTGCTGGTGCACCTGTCGGGCGGCATGATCGAGGCCCACTTCCACTTCTTCGTCCTCATCGGCCTCATCGCGCTCTACCAGGACTGGATCCCGTTCCTGTGGAACGTCCTGTTCACCGTCGGTTCGCACGCGGGTGGCAGCGCCATCGCCGAACGGCTGATCTTCAACCACAACTCGGGGCAGGACAAGCCCTGGACCTGGGCGGTCATCCACGGCGTGGCGGTGCTGGCCGCCTCGGCCGGCGTCATCGTGTTCTGGCGGAGCACGGAGGAGGAGCAGGAGCGCGGCATCAAGCTGACCGCCGACCTCGCGGCCGCCGAGGTCGAGCGCCAGGAGGCCATGTCCGGCCTCCTCGTCAACCTCGCCCGGCGCAACCAGTCGCTGCTCAATCGCCAGCTCGAGGTCATCACCGACCTCGAGACACGCGAGCAGGTCCCCGACGTCCTCGAGGACCTGTTCCGCCTCGACCACCTCGCCACGCGCATCCGCCGCAACGCCGAGTCCCTGCTCGTGCTCTCGGGCGACGACCCGCCCCGGCGCTGGGGCAACCCGGTGCCGCTCGGCGACGTCGTGCGGGCGGCGGCCGCCGAGGTCGAGGACTACCGGCGGGTCGAGGTCCTGGTCAACGACCACATCGACGTGGCCGGTCGAGCCGTGGCCGACCTGGCCCACCTGCTGGCCGAGCTGATCGAGAACGCCACCACGTTCTCGCCCCCGAGCTCCGAGGTCCGCATCCGCAGCCACCTCTCCCCCGGGGAGTCCACCCGCTTCGTCGTGACGATCGAGGACATCGGCATCGGGATGTCCGACGACGACCTGACGGCGGCAAACGTCGTGCTGGCCGAGGCGCCCCAGATCGACCTGCGACGGGCGACGATGCTCGGCTTCCACGTGGTCGCCCGCCTCGCCCAGCGCTACGACATCCACGTCCGCCTGGCGGCGACGCCCGGCGGCGGCCTCACCGCCCTCGTCAGCCTGCCCAGGGAGCTCGTCAGCGACCGGCCCCACGAGGCCCCGCCCCCACCGAGCCCCGGCGCGTACGACCGTTACCAGCGGGCCGCGCTGGCCTGGAGTGGCGGGCGACGCCCGCCTGCGGCGGACAGCCCCGCGTCGCCGTGGGGCCAGCGCCCGTGGTTCGAGTCGGAGATGGAGTCGGCCGAGGTGCCCCGCCGCGCACCCGTTCCCGTGGCGCCCGCGTGGCTGGACGCGATGCCCACGCCCGAGTGGCTGACCGCCACCGCTCCCCCGGCCGAGCAGCCCCCGCCCGCCGCCGGCCCGACCGTGCGGCCGTCCACGCCGGTGCTGGCCGACCCGGTCCTCCCCGGCACCCGGCTGGGCCCCGTGGCCGAGTGGGTCGACGTCGTCGGCACGCCGACCAGGCGCGAGGACCCGGTCCCGGCCGAGACCACGACCACGTGGTGGGCGGCGCTCGTGGTGCAGGAACCGGCGCCTGTGCCGGACCGGACCTCGCGGCGGCCGCTCGCGGGTCGCTCGCAGCCGCTGGACGTGACGGCCACGCCAGCCGCCCCGCCGCCGCCTCCCCCGCCGCCTCCACCGCCTCCCCCGCCGACGGCGTCCCCCCAGGCCCCCATTGCAGACGGCCTGGCCCGCCGGGTCCCCGGGTCCCACCTGGCGCCCGCGCTCCGCCGCGACGCCGACGGACCCGAGCCGGCCACCGAGGGCGGCGGGCGCGACATCGAGCGCGTTCGTGCCATGCTGTCTCGCTTCCAGGCAAGCCAGCACGCGGGCCGGGTCGCCGCCGACCCCCCGCACGCCCGACCGCCCGAGGAGAACAGGTGAGCACCGCAGCCGACAACACCCCCGATCTCGACTGGCTCGTCACCAGCTTCGCCGAGCGCATCCCGGGAGTGGAGAGCGTGGTCGTCCTGTCGACCGACGGGCTCGTCCTCGCGCTGTCCGACAGGCTCGACAAGGACACGGCCGACACCCTGGCGGCCGTGACCTCCGGCCTGGCCAGCCTCACGGCCGGAGCCGCCCGCCACATGGGTGCGGGCAACGTGAACCAGGTGATCGTCGAGATGGACGGCGGCTACCTGTTCGTCACCACGGTGAGCGAGGGATCCGCCCTGGCGGTCATGTGCGGACCCGACTGCGACATCGGCCTGATCGGCTACGAGATGAGCATGCTCGTCGCGCGCATCGGCCAGGTCCTCACCCCGGCGTTGCGGGCGGAGCTGTCGATGCGTCCCGGTCCATGAACCGCGGGGACGAGAACGGCCACCGGGTCGTTCCCGTCTACGCGATCACCGGGGGACGCACCCGGTCGCGGGGCCAGGATCTCGGGCTCGAGACCCTGGTGACCACGACCGAGCGGGGCATCGCCGCCCGGGCCGAGCTCCGGTTC